>CAXNIC010000077.1:0-15571 GCA_964201945.1 Alphaproteobacteria bacterium | reverse complement strand
ATCGGCCCCTACGACGCCGCCAGCCGCGGCATCGCCCGCACCTTCCAGAACATCGCGCTGTTCCGCGGCATGTCGACCCTCGACAACATCATGACCGGCCGCCTCCTGAAGATGAAACGGAACCTGTTCTGGCAGGCGCTCTACTGGGGGCCGGCACGTCGGGAGGAGATGGAACACCGCGAGGTGGTCGAGAAGATCATCGACTTCCTCGAGATCCAGGCGATCCGGAAGGTGCCGGTCGGGCGCCTTCCCTACGGATTGCAGAAGCGGGTCGAACTCGGCCGCGCGCTGGCATCCGAGCCCGAGCTCCTGCTTCTGGACGAGCCGATGGCGGGGATGAACGTGGAGGAGAAGGAGGACATGTGCCGCTTCATCCTCGACGTCAACGACGAGTTCGGCACCACCATCGCGCTGATCGAGCACGACATGGGCGTGGTCATGGACATCTCCGACCGCGTCGTCGTTCTCGACTACGGCCGCAAGATCGCCGACGGCACGCCCGACGAGGTGCGCGGCAATCAGGCGGTGATCGACGCCTATCTCGGCGTGTCGCACTAGCCATGGCCACTAGCTCGCAGCCCGCCCCCCACCCCAACCCTCCCCCACGTTCCGCGGGGGGAGGGAATACGAAGCGCACTTCGTGCTCCCTCCCCCCTCTGTGGGGGAGGGTTGGGGTGGGGGGCCGCAGCCGAGGAGCAACCTAGGTGGGATTCTTCATCGAGGTCCTGTTCGGCGGCTTCCTCGCGGGCGTGCTCTACGCCTTGGTGGCGCTCGGATTCGTCCTGATCTTCAAGGCGTCGGGCGTGTTCAACTTTGCCCAGGGCGCGATGGTGCTGTTCGCCGCGCTTAGCCTGGTCAGGCTGCTCGAGTGGCTGCCCCTGCCGCTGGCGCTCGCTGCCAGCGTCCTGATCATGATCGCCTTCGCCTTCGTCGTCGAACGCCTCGTCCTGCGCCCGCTGGTGAACCAGGAGGGCATCATCCTGTTCATGGCAACGATCGGCGTCTCCTACTTCATCGACGGCTTCGGGCAGACGATCTGGGGAAGCGACGTCTACAAGCTCGACATCGGCCTGCCGAACGAGCCGGTGTTCATCCTCGAGTCCGTGTTCGAGGGCGGCGTGCTGGTGAACGCCTTCGACCTGGTCGCCGCGGTGATCGCCGGCCTCCTGGTCGCGGTGCTGGCGATCTTCTTCCAGAAGACCCGCATCGGCCGCGCGCTCCGCGCCGTCGCCGACGACCACCAGGCGGCGCAGTCGGTCGGCATCCCGCTCCGCGACATCTGGGTCATTGTCTGGTCGACCTCGGGCATCGTGGCCCTGGTCGCCGGCATCGTCTGGGGCTCGGCGCTCGGCGTTCAGTTCTCGATCTCCTTGGTCGCGCTGAAAGCGCTGCCGGTGCTGATCCTGGGCGGCTTCACCTCCGTTCCCGGCGCGATCGTCGGCGGGCTGATCATCGGCGCCGGCGAGAAGCTGGCCGAGGTCTATATCGGCCCCTTCTTCGGCGGCGGCATCGAGAACTGGTTCGCCTATATGCTGGCGCTCCTGTTCCTGCTGGTGCGTCCGCAAGGCCTGTTCGGCGAACGCATCATCGAGCGGGTCTAGAGACATGCTCTACCGCGAGGCGGGCCAGTTCAAGACGAGCTACGACGACGACCAGGCGGTCTTCCCGATCCGCCAGGACCGCTGGGGCATGGCGTTCATCCTCGCCGTCGCCTATGTCGCGCTGCCGTTCTTCGCGACCGACTATTTCATCACCTCGATCATGATTCCGTTCCTGATCTACGCGCTCGCGGCGATCGGGCTCAACCTGCTGACCGGCTATTGCGGCCAGGTCTCGCTGGGGACGGGCGGATTCATGGCGGTCGGTGCCTACGCCGCCTACAACCTGGCGATCCGCGTGCCCGAGCTGAACCTGATCGTCGTCTTCATCCTGTCCGGAGGCGCCGCAGCGATGGTCGGCGTCGTCTTCGGAATCCCGAGCCTCCGCATCAAGGGCTTCTACCTCGCGGTCGCGACGCTCGCCGCCCAGTTCTTCCTCGACTGGGCATTCTCCCGCATCAAGTGGTTCACCAACTACACGCCGTCCGGATCCGTGGCCGCGCCACCGCTCGACATATTCGGCTTCGCCATAAACACGCCGGACCGGCGCTACTTCCTGATCCTGGTCATCGTCACGGTGATGGCGCTCGCCGCCAAGAACCTGGTGCGGGGCCGTGTTGGCCGCTCGTGGATGGCGATCCGCGACATGGACATCGCCGCCGAGATCATCGGCATCCGTCCGTTGCGCGCCAAGCTTTCCGCCTTTGCCGTCTCCTCGTTCTTCGCCGGCGTCGCCGGTGCGCTCTGGGCCTTCCTCCATCTCGGCGCCTGGGAGCCGCTCGCCTTCGACATCAACCGCTCGTTCCTTCTGCTGTTCATGGTGATCATCGGCGGACTCGGATCGATCCTCGGCTGCTTCCTCGGCGCCGCCTTCATCCTGATGGTACCGCTGGCGCTCAACCAGATCCCGACCGCCCTCGGCATGCCGCTGTCGACGGCGATGATCTCGCATCTGGAGTTCATGATCTTCGGGGCGCTGATCGTCTTCTTTCTGATCGTCGAGCCACATGGGCTCGCACGCCTGTGGGCGCTGGGGAAGGAGAAGCTCCGTCTCTGGCCCTTCCCGCATTGACGGAGTTGGGTGCTATGCTGGCGACGTCCGGGAGTAACGTTCGACCGTAAAGGCCTAAAGATCAACGCTCACGGCAAAGGGAGAGGACCCATGAGAAAGCATTGGAGGATAGCGACGCTCGGCGTGCTGGGCGCCGCCGCGATGACACTAGCAGGCCTCGGCGAAGCGATGGCCCAGAATGAGCAGTTCCTGCCGCGTCTCACCTACCGGACCGGCCCCTACGCACCGAACGGCGTGCCGTTCGCCAACGGCTATGCCGACTACCTGAACCTGCTCAACGAGCGCGACGGCGGCATCAACGGCGTCAAGCTGACCTTCGAGGAATGCGAAACCGGCTACGACACCGCGCGCGGCGTCGAGTGCTACGACCGCCTCAAGGGCAAGGGCCCGACGGGTGCGGCGGTGGTCGACCCGCTGTCGACCGGCATCACCTTCGCCCTGACCGAGAAGGCGCCTGGCGACAAGATCCCGCTGATCACCATGGGCTACGGGCGTTCGGAATCGCAGGACGGCAGCGTCTTCGGCTGGAACTTCCCGCTGCTCGGCACCTATTGGGCTGCCGCCGACATCATCATGAACTACGTCGCCCAGAAGGAAGGCGGCTACGGCAAGCTCAAGGGCAAGAAGATATCTCTCGTCTATCACGACTCGCCCTACGGCAAGGAACCGATCCCGCTGCTCGAGGAGCTGTCCAAGCGGCATGGCTTCACCTTCACCGCGCTGCCGGTCACCCATCCCGGCGTCGAGCAGAAGGCGACCTGGCTGCAGATCCGCCAGGCTCGCCCCGACTACGTCCTGCTCTGGGGCTGGGGCGTGATGAACTCGACCTCGATCAAGGAAGCCGCCGCGGTCAACTATCCGCGCAACAAGATGATCGGCGTTTGGTGGTCGGGCGCCGAGCCCGATGTCACGCCTGCCGGCGACGGCTCCAAGGGCTACCTCGCCGCGGCGCTGCACGCGATCGGGGACCAGTTCCCGGTCCATCGCGACATCGTCAAGAACGTCTACGACAAGGGCAAGGGCGCGGCGAAGAAGGAAGAGATCGGTCACGTCCTCTACAACCGTGGTGTCGTCAACGCCTTCCTCGCCACGGAAGCGATGCGGAAGGGGCAGGCGCGCTTTGGCAACAAGCCGCTGACCGGCGAGCAGATGCGCTGGAGCCTGGAGAACCTCGACATCACGGCCACCCGCATCAAGGAAGCCGGCTTCGAGGGCCTCGTCTATCCGATGAAGCTCTCCTGCCAAGACCACATGGGCAGCGCCCGGGCCCGCATCCAGCAATGGGACGGCTCGAAGTGGAGCTTCGTCTCCGACTGGATCGAGGCGGACCGCAAGCTGCTCGATCCGATGGTCGCGGCAGCCGCCAAGAAGTACGCGGATGAGAAGAAGATCACGCCGCGCGACTGCTCGAAGGAGATGTAGTCGTCCGATGACGTCGCAAGCCTCCGCCCTGCTCGACGTCAACAACATCGAGGTCATCTACAACCACGTGATCCTCGTGTTGAAGGGCGTGTCTCTGAAGGTTCCCGAGGGGGGCATCGTCGCCCTCCTCGGGGCCAACGGCGCCGGCAAAACGACCACGCTCAAGGCGATCTCGAACCTCTTGAAGGCCGAGCGCGGGCAGGTCACCAAAGGCAGCATCGAGTTTCGAGGCAAGCGGGTCGACCCGCTCACGCCTAACGATCTGGTCAAGCTCGGCGTCATCCAGGTGATGGAGGGACGTCACTGCTTCGGCCATCTGACGGTCGAGGAGAACCTGCTGACCGGCGCCTATACCCGGCGCGACGGCAGCGCCGCGATCCAGGCTGACATCGACATGGTCTACGGCTACTTCCCCCGGCTCAAGGACCGGCGGAAGTCGCTCGCGGGATACACCTCCGGCGGCGAGCAGCAGATGGTCGCGATCGGCCGGGCGCTGATGGCCAGGCCCACCACCATCCTTCTGGACGAGCCGTCGATGGGCCTGGCGCCGCAGCTGGTGGAGGAGATCTTCGAGATCGTCCGCAAGCTCAACGAGGACATGAAGGTCACTTTCCTGCTGGCCGAGCAGAACACCAACGTGGCGCTCCGCTATGCCCATCACGGCTACATCCTGGAGAACGGCCGGGTGGTGATGGAAGGTTCGGCCGCCACCTTGCGCGAGAACGAGGACGTGAAGGAATTCTACCTCGGGCTCTCGGCCTCGGGCCGCAAGAGCTACCGCGAGGTCAAGCACTACAAGCGCCGCAAACGCTGGCTGGCATGACGACCGAGCACTACGACGACCTGGAGACCCGCGATCCCGTGGCGCGCGAGCGCGCCCATTTCGCCGTGCTGCCGGCGCTGATCCAGCACGCGCAGGCGAAGGCGCCGGACTTCGGCACGCTGCTGGCGGGCATAGATCCCACGGCGATCAGGGATCGCGCGACGCTGGCGGCGCTGCCGGTGATCCGAAAGGGCGAGCTGATCGAGCGCCAGAAGGCTTCCCTGCCTTTCGGCGGCCTCGCCGCGACCGCCACCGGCGACCTGCTCCGCATCTTCGCCTCGCCCGGCCCGATCTACGATCCGGAAGGCCGCCGGCCCGACTACTGGCGCCTCGCCCGCGCGCTCTGGGCGGCGGGGCTTCGCAAGGGCGAGCTGGTGCACAACTGCTTCGCCTATCACTTCACGCCGGCAGGAGCGATGCTGGAGACGGCGGCGCACGCGATCGGCTGCCCGGTCTTCCCCGGCGGCGTCGGCAACACCGAGGCGCAGGTCAAGGCGATGCAGGACCTGGCGCCCGGCTGCTACGCCGGCACGCCATCGTTCCTGAAGGTCATCCTCGACAAGGCCAAGGAGATGGGCGTCGAGCTCAGCTCGCTCAAGCGGGCCGTCGTCTCCGGCGAGTACCTGCCGCCCTCGCTCCGCGCCGAGCTCGAAGGCCGCGGCATGCGCGTCGTCAACGTCTACGCCTCCGCCGATCTCGGCCTGATCGCCTATGAATCGAAGGCGAAGGAAGGCTTGATCGTCGAGGAGAAGATCCTGGTCGAGATCGTCCGTCCCGGCACCGACGATCCGGTCGCGCCGGGCGAGGTCGGCGAGGTGGTGGTCACCTCCTTCAACGACGACTACCCGCTGATCCGTTTCGGCACCGGCGATCTCTCGGCGGTGCTGGCGGGCACGAGTCCCTGCGGGCGCACCAACATGCGGATCAAGGGCTGGATGGGGCGCGCCGACCAGACCACCAAGGTCAAGGGCATGTTCGTGCATCCGGCCCAGGTGGCCGAAGTGGTGAAGCGGCACAGGGAGATCGGCAAGGCGCGCCTGGTGGTCGACCGCAAGGACCAGACCGACGTGATGACGCTGAAATGCGAGGCCACCGGCGACGCCGCGCTCGCCGGCCGGATTGCCGAGTCGATCCAGGCCGTCTGCAAGCTGAAGGGCGAGGTCGAGCTGGTGGCATCCGGCAGCCTGCCCAACGACGGCAAGGTCATCGACGACGTCAGGAAGGCCGACTGACCACGGTCCTTACTAATTTAGGCGGAACAAGCGCTCCTCGATGGGCAGGATCTCCCCGTCGAAGAGATCCGGCTGGGTCTCGAGCGCAACTGACGCCATCCCCCCTGACGGCTGCCACATCTGGAAGGTTCGCCGCGGCGGTGACGGATCGTGGCAGGCGAGACGCCGTTCGTGTTCCTGCCGGGCAAGGGTACGAAAGCCCTCGCTCGCCGGTGTTGACCATGCCCCGCCATGGTCGAGCATGGAGACCAGCTCTTCCGCGGCCGATCGGAGTTCGAACGGGGTGTTCTCGACCATGCGCACGCCCGCCTCGGTAAAGCGCCGGCCTTCGCTAACCGAGCAGAGATCGAGGTTGATCATCTCCGGAAGCGAAAGCCGGCCGCCACCACCGATCAGCTCGTAGCCCTTGGCGAGGAAGAATTCGCCGGGCTCCATCGGCCAGTAGTTGGAGATGTGACCGTTCATGCAGGCCATCCGGCGGCCGAAGGCCCGGGCAAGATCCTGCGGCCCGGAGCATGAATGGATGAACAGCTCGCAGCAGCTGGCGATGGCGACATCGACGAACGGCGTATAGTTCGGATGAAACGGCGCATCGAGAAGGCGCTCACTGACGATCGGGCAAGGTTTCATTCTGTCGTCGCCGATGCGGACCACATGGTAACCGCTCTCGATCATGAGCTCGATCGCCGAGCCATAGTTGGTTATGTCGGCGTCCCGGTACCGGTTGAAATCGTCGATCCCCGGACTCCGCGCGTCCCAGTAGCCGGAGGAACGGACATGGAGCGCGACGATCCTAGCGTCCGGCTCGATGCCGAGCCGGCCGAAGAGCGCCGTGCGTTCCTCCAGCTCCTCGGCGGTCAGGCGGAATGTCGCGAGCGGTCGATCCCGGAACCGCATGCGCGTGTATTGTTCCAGAAGCACCCCACCCTGCCCGCCGAAGACGAACTCGTAACCGCGGTGGCGAACGGCGATGTCTCGCACGAGGGTGTGCGAGACCGTGACGTTCCAAGCCGAGAGCGCCTCACCCACATCGACCGGAACGACGTCTCGAAGCGCGACGTCGATCACGCTCTGGTTGAGGGACCAGCGCGGACGGCTGAGGATGAAAAAAAGCTGATAGCGCTTGGGGTCGTAGAGGGCTTTGACGACATGCGCGTCCTGGCACACATGACCGATCCATTCGAGCGTCGGAAAGAAGAAGACCACAGGCTCGCGGCCGTCGAGCTGACGATCCAGCGTCGGGATCAGGAAGTCGAGATAGTCGGCGATCCGGGACGGATCGACGCCCGAGGCGTTTTCCAGCGAACGGACCAGATCGAGCCGGGAGGCGTCTGCGCTCATGGTCTGGTCGGCCGAACCGCGATGGGGGAGAGTGCCTGCTTATCGGCTGCAGGAATGAGGGTCAAGGTCTCGGCCGTCCGCAGAGTCTATCCGCCGGCCAGCCGCTTCGCCGAGCGCTTGGCGAGCGCGGCCAGGAACTCCAGCGTCGCGCGAATTCGGGGCACGCGGGCGAGATCGTGGTGGGTGACCAGCCAGAGATCCTGCTTCGGCGCCGCCTCGCTCTCGATGCGCACCAGCACCGGATCTAGGTCGGCGAGAATGCAGGGCAGCAGCGCGATGCCGGCGCCGGATGTGGCGGCGGCGCGGCGGGTCATTGCGCTGTTGGAGCGCAGAACCACAGTCGCCGCGTTGGCGACCCGGCGAAGCCACGGCACCTGCGGGATCACCGTGTAGTCGACCGGCCAGTCGATCAGCAGCTGGCCGGCGAATCCCGGCGTCGGGGCTCCACGCCGATCCAGGTAGTCGCGGCTGGCGTAGAGCGCATAACCGACCTGGCCAAGCTTCCGTCCTCTCAGGTCACCCTGGGTCGGCCGCGCCAGGCGTAGCGCGATATCGGCCTCGCGCCGGCCGAGATCGAGGGTACGGATGTCGGTCTTCACCTCGACGGCAATGCCCGGATGCTTCGCTTCGAAAGCGGGCAGCGCCGGGGCGACGAAGCCGGCCGCGATCGGCTCGGTGGTGGTGATGACGACGGTGCCGGCCAGGCCCCGGTCCTCCGCCGACATCTCGAAGCCCAGCGCCCGTACCTCGCCCTCGATGCGCCGCGCATGAAGGATCAGCTTGGCTCCGGCCGGGGTCGGCGCCAGCCCCTGGCGGCGGCGGTGGAACAGCTTGCACTTCAGACTCGCCTCGAGCCCGTCCAGGCGGCGGCCGATGGTCGCCGGGTCGACGCGGAGCGCCCGGCCGGCAGCCGAGAGCCCGCCGGCATCGGCGACCGCGAGCGCGAAACGCAGATCGTCCCAATCCATCGTCTCAAAATCTCCCACTAGCCCCACCGGCGCGGCGCCGTCCTGCGCCGCCGCCGGTTCCCTCCTGCCCGGCACTCTGCCACCTTGCCGGCACGGCGTATCCGGTCAAGAGGTGCGGGGTGACCAGCGTGCTCGAATCCTTGATTGCGGACCGGCCAGGCGAGCCCGGCCTCGCCGCCGCGCTCATGCGGGGCGGCCAGGTCGCCGAGCGCCGTTGCGTCGGGCTTGCCGACCTTGCGCATCGCGTGCCGATCGGCCCGGGGACGCGCTTCCACATCGTCTCCGCCTCCAAGACCTTCGTCGCCGCCTCGATCCTGATCCTGGCGGCGCAGGGGGCGCTGTCCCTGGATGACCCGGTGTGGAGGCACCTGCCGGAGATGCCGTCCGAGACCGGCGCCGTCTCGCTCCGCCATCTCCTGTCGATGACCAGCGGGCTTCGCGACGTGCTGGAGATCGAGCGGCTGCGGGGTGAATGGCGGCCGTCCCCGTCGCGCGTACAGGACCTGCTGGGCCTTTCCTTCCGCCAGACCCGGATGAGCGCACCGGCCGGCACGCAGTACATGTACGCCAACGTCAACTACGTCCTCCTCGAGGAGATCGTCCGGCGCCTCACCGGCGATGCCGACGCCTTCCGTCGCGAGGTTCTTTACAGACCGTTGGGCCTGAGCGCGACAAGGTCACGGCCGCATGAGGGGATCGTCCTTCCCGATCTCGCCACGCCCTACATCGCCGATGGCAATGGCGGGTGGGTCCGGGGCACCGAGCTGCTGGGAACTTCCGGCGACACGCTGACCACCAGCCTCGACGATCTCTCGCGCTGGGTGCTGGCGCTGGGCGCGGGACGGATCGGCGGCGTCGATGTCCGCGGGCCGATGGCGACACCGGGGCGTCTCAACGATGGCCGCCTGATCCACTACGGCCTCGGCCTCTGCATCCGGCCCTATCGCGGCCTCATCGTGCTCGGCCACACCGGCAGCCAGCCCGGCTACAAGACGCATCTTGCCTATGTCCCGGACCGCGATCTCGGTGTCGCGATCCTGTCGAACCGCGAGGATACCCGCCCGGGTGCACTGGCCGCGGCGATCATCGCGGCCGCGCTCGGCGATGAAGGCTTTCCGGCACCGCACCCCGCGAAGCGCGCACGGCCAGCAATGCGAATGCCGGCGATCTCCGGCACCTATGTCGATCCCGAGACCGGTGAATGGATGGTGCTCACCCTCGGTGACGACGGTGTGCTCGCCGGCGAGACTCTCGGCGATGCGCTCTGGCTCTATCCCGACGGCGACGGCGTCTTCCGCCACGGCGACGACTACCGCGCCGACACGCCGGCGGAGCTCGCCTTCTCCTTCGGCCCGACGCCTGACGACGTGTCCTGCCGCATCGATTGCGGTGGCCGGGTGAGCCGGATGGTCAAGCATACGGCACCGGTCTACGCGCCGGCCGATCTCGTTGCCTTTGCAGGCGTTTACGAGAGTGATGAGATCGCGAGCCGGCACAGGGTGACGCTCGGCGAGACCGGTCTCGCCGTCACCTACGGCCTCGGCTTCGACCAGGGACGGACCTTTCCGATGGAGCCGGTCGCCCCCGACATCTTCCTGGTCCGGCCGACGGCGCCGGGTGTCGCGCATCGCCATGTCTTCCGCTTCGAACGTGCGGCGGATGGCACCGTCATCGCTGCGATCGTCACCATGGATCGACTGAAAGAGGTCGTGCTTCCGCGCACCGGCGACGCCTGAAGATGCCTGCACGGATGCAGGACCATCCTGCATCCCCGTCCGTTCCCTTCCCGCTCGTCCTCGACGACTGTGCCATCGAGTAGCCGATCTTAGAGGAGACCGACGATGACCAGCGCGGTGATGCCCACCTACGCCAGAGCCCCGGTGACCTTCGCCCGCGGCGAGGGCTGCCGCCTGTTCGACACCGACGGCCGCGCCTATCTCGACTTCGCCGCCGGCATCGCGGTCTGCGGCCTGGGCCATGCGCATCCGAAGCTGGTGGAGGCGCTGACCCTGCAGGCTCAGACGCTGTGGCACACCTCCAACCTGTTCCAGGTCGCGGGTCAGGAAACCGTCGCGGCCAAGTTGGCGGCGCTCAGCTTCGGCGACGTGGTCTTCTTCGGCAATTCCGGCGCCGAGGCCAATGAATGCGCGATCAAGCTGGCGCGGCGCTATCACGCCTCGACGGGCAATCCCGAGCGCTGGCGGATCCTCGCCTTCGAGGGCAGCTTCCACGGCCGCACCCTGGCGACGCTGGCGGCGGCGGGGAATCCGAAGAACCTGCAGGGCTTCGGCCCGGTGACGCCCGGCTTCGACCACGCGCCTTATGGCGATCTCGCCCGGGCAGCGGAAATGGTCGGGCCGGACACTGCCGCCATCCTGGTCGAGCCGATCCAGGGCGAGGGCGGCATCCGGGTGCCCGATCCGAAGTTCCTGAAGGGCCTCCGTGACATCGCCGACCGGGCCGGCGCGCTCTTGATGTTCGACGAGGTGCAGTGCGGGCTCGGCCGGTCGGGCAAGCTGTTCGCCCATGAGCGGGTCGGCGTGGTCCCGGATGTGATGAGCCTGGCGAAGACCCTCGGCGGCGGCCTCCCGGTCGCCGCCTGCATCGCCACGGCAAAGGCGGCTTCCGGCATGACGCCCGGCAGCCACGCCTCGACCTTCGGCGGCAACCTGCTGGCGATGGCGGTGGCGTCCACGGTCCTCGACATCATCGCCGAGCCGGCCTTCCTGGCATCCGTCGCCCGCAAGGGCGAGTATCTGGCCGCCGGCCTCGATGGCCTGGTCGCCCGCCACCGGCACGTGTTCGAATCCCGGCGCGGCGTCGGCCTGATGCAGGGGCTCCGCTGCGCCGCGCCCCAGGACGAAGTGGTGGAGCGGCTGCGCGCCGCGGGATTGCTGGTGGTCCCGGCCCAGGACCGCGTGATCCGCTTCCTGCCGCCGCTGATCGTTTCCGAGCAGGAGATCGACGAGGCGCTCTTGATCCTGGAGTCGATCGCCCGCTCGATGCCGGCGAAAGCGGCCTAGAGCCCCCTACCCTGGCCGGCGCGGGCGTCTAGCTCCGCCGGATGATGGTGCCGGCACCGCCCTCGGTGAAGATCTCGAGGAGCTGGGCGTGCGGCACGCGGCCGTCGAGGATGACGGCCGCCTCGACGCCGCCGTCGACGGCGAGGAGGCAGGTCTCGACCTTCGGGATCATGCCGCCGGAGATGGTGCCGTCCTTGATCAGCGCCCGGGCCTGATCGGCCGAGAGATCGGGGATCAGCTTCTTGTTCTTGTCGAGCACGCCGGCGACGTCGGTCAGCAGCAGGAACCGCGTTGCCTTGGTCGCGGCGGCGATGGCGCCGGCGGAGGTGTCGGCGTTGATGTTGTAGGTCTCGCCGTCTTTGCCGTAGCCGACCGGCGCCACGACCGGGATGATGTCGGCGGCGGCGAACTTGTGCAGGATCATCGGATTCACCTCGACCGGCTCGCCGACGAACCCGAGATCGAGCACCTTCTCGATGTTGGAGCCGGGATCGATCTTGGTGCGCTTGATCTTCTCCGCCCGGATCAGGCGACCGTCCTTGCCCGAGACGCCGACCGCGGTGCCGCCGGCCTCGTTGATGTGGGCGACGATCTGCTTGTTGATGGTGCCAGCCAAAACCATCTCGACGATCTCGACCGTCGCCTTGTCGGTGACGCGGAGTCCGTCGATGAACTCGCTCTTGATCTTCAGCCGCTCCAGCATCTGGCCGATCTGCGGGCCGCCGCCGTGGACGACGATCGGATTGATGCCGATCTGCTTCATCAGCACCACGTCGCGGGCGAAGATCTTCGCCATCTCGTTGTCGCCCATGGCGTGGCCGCCATACTTCACCACGAAGGTCGAACCGGCGTAGCGGCGCATGTACGGCAGCGCCTCGGAGAGCACCTTGGCCTTGGCGAGCATCTCGGCGTTGTCGGTCATGACCGGAGATCCGTTGAGGGGTTCCAGGAAGGGCCGCGAAATCTAGCGGGAAGGCGGCGCCGCCGCCAGCTTCGCAAGGCGCGCCCGGAGTTCAGGCACGCCGGCGCCGGTGGTGGACGAGGTGACGACGATCTCGGGATGGGCGGCGAGGTGCTTCGCCAGCTCGCCCGCGACCTTGGCGACTGTCGCCTGAAGCTCGGCCGGCTTCGGCTGATCGCCCTTGGTCATGGCGATCTGGTAGGAGACGGCGCGCTCGTCCAGCCGCTTCATCAGGTCGCGATCGCCGGGCTTCAGCCCGTGGCGGGCGTCGACCAGCACCATGACCCGCGCCAGCGTCGGCCGCCCGAACAGATAGGCGTCGATCAGCTTTTCCCAGCGCTTGATGTCCGCCTTGGAGGCCGCCGCATAGCCGTAGCCCGGCATGTCGACCAGCATCAGCCGGCGGCCGAGATCGAAGAAGTTGAGCTGCCGGGTGCGGCCGGGCGTATGCGAGACCCGCGCCAGATGCGTGCGGTTGGTGAGTGTGTTGAGCAGGCTCGACTTGCCGACATTGGAGCGGCCGGCAAAGGCGATCTCCGGCAGCTCGAAGGGCGGCAGGCCCTCGATGCGCTCGGAGCCGGCGACGAAGCTGCACTCCTGGGCGAAGAGGAGACGCCCTGCTTCCTCGTCGAGGGCGTCGATCTCGTTCGCCGGCAGGTCGCTCACGTCGCCTTCACGCCCATCCGGTACATGATCATCCATTGCTGAGCCATCGACAGCAGGTTGTTCCAGGCCCAGTAGATGACGAGGCCGGCCGGGAAGCTGGCGAGCATGACGGTGAAGACCAGCGGCAGGATCATGAACATCTTCGCCTGCACCGGATCGGCCGGCTGCGGGTTCAGTTTCTGCTGGAACCACATGGTGGCGCCCATGATCAGCGGCCAGACGCCGATCATCATCAGCTCCGGCGGCTGCCAGGGGATCAGGCCGAACAGATTGAAGATGGTGGTTGGATCGGGTGCCGACAGGTCCTTGATCCAGCCGAAGAACGGCGCGTGGCGCATCTCGATGGTGACGAACAGCACCTTGTAGAGCGCGAAGAACACCGGGATCTGCACGACGATGGGAAGGCAGCCGGCGGCCGGATTCACCTTCTCCTTCTTGTAGAGCCCCATGAGCTCCTGGTTCATCCGCTGCTTGTCGTTCTCGAAGCGCTCGCGCAGCTTCATCATCTCCGGCTGCAGCGCCTTCATCTTGCTCATCGCCACGTAGGATTTGTTGGCGAGCGGGAAGAAGATCACCTTCACCAGCACGGTCAGCACGAGGATGGCGACGCCGAAATTGCCGAGCATGTGGGCGAGCCAGTCGAGCACGAAGAAGATCGGCCGGGTGAGGAAGTAGAACCAGCCCCAGTCGATGGCGAGGTCGAAGCGGACGATGCCGAACTCGTCCTTGTAGGCTTCAAGGGTGCCGACTTCCTTGGCGCCGACGAAGATGCGGCTCACCGACTCGATCGCCTGGCCGGCGGCCAGCGACTGGCCGGCGCCGAGCAGGTCGACCTGGTACTTGTCGGCCTTGCCGGCCAGCGCATGGGCGAAGCGCCCCTTGACCACGTCCTTCTGGTCGGGGATCGCCGCCACCATCCAGTACTTGTCGGTGAAGCCGATCCAGCCGCCGGCGGCGGTCGAGCCGACCTCGAGGACGCCGCCCTTGGCGTCCTTCATGTCGCTGTAGGTCAGCTCCTTCAGCGTGCCGTCGAAGACGCCGTAGGCGCCTTCATGAAGGATGTAGTAGCCGAGCACGACGGGCGTGTTGGTGCGCGTGACCAGCTCGAAGGGATGCAGCGTCACCGGCTCGCCGGTCCCGGCGGCGCGCACCACCCGCTGCGTCACCGTGACCATGTAGCGGTTGTCGATGGCGAAGCGCCGGTCGAAGCGGAAGCCCTGGCCGTTGTCCCAGGAAAGCGTCACCGGGCTTTCCGGGGTCAGCCGGTCCTTGTCGGCGGTCCACACCGTGTCGGCGTCCGGCACCTTGAGATCGGGGGTGCCGGCGGGGACCCAGCCCCAGTCGGCATAATAGGGATCGGGGCTGGACGCGGGAGACAGGAGCGTGATGTTGGGCGAGTTGGCGGCCGTGGTCTCGCGATAGCCCTTGAGGACGACGTCGTCGAGGCGGCCGCCCTTCAGCGCGATCGAGCCGCGGAGCGAGGGGGATTCGAGCGGGATGCGCCGGCTCTCGGCCAGCGCTTCCGTGCGGTTGACGGGCCGCATCAGCTGGGCGGCGACGTTGCCGGGAGCGGCGGGCACCGCACCGGGGGCGCCGGGAGCGATCGGCCGCGTCACGTCGCCCTGCGGGGCCGGCTGCTGCGCGACCTGATCTCGCATCCGCGGCATCTCGTAGAAAAATTGGAAGCCGAGCAGGATGGCGAGCGACAGAGCGATCGCGATCACCAGGTTCTTTTGGTCGCCCATCGATGGTTCCGGTCAGTCAGCGGGAAGAGGGAGGCGGCACGGGGTCGTAGCCGTCGCCGCCCCAGGGATGGCAGCGGCAGAGCCGCTTGGCGGCGAGCCAGGATCCCGTCACCGGGCCGTGGGTCTCGATCGCCTCGATCGCATAGGAGGAGCAACTCGGCAGGTAGCGGCAGTTCTGCCCGAGGATCGGCGAGATCAGGAGCTGGTAGGCGCGGACGGCGCCGGTGAGCGCCAGGCTCCCCGGATCGGTCCTGCCCGAATGTGTATTGGCGGGGCCGGTCATCGCCGTTCCCGGTCGACGCGCTCGAGCGCCCGGCCGAGATCATCGATCAGGAGCTGGAAGGGTCGCTTGACGGTCTCCGCCCGGGCGATGACGACGTAGTCGCGCCCGTCACGGCCCTTCGCCGCCAGCACCTGGTCGACGGCAGCACGCAGCCGGCGCTTGGCGCGGTTGCGCTGAACCGCACCGCCAACCTTACGGCTGGCGGTGAAGCCGACGCGAAGAGGATCGATGTCGCCACGGGCACGCGCCTGCAGGACAAGGCCGGGCATCGCCGCCTTCTGTCCCTGGGACGCGACCTGGAGGAATTCCGGCCGCCGCTTGAGCCGCCGGACCGCCATGGTTTCGACTTGCCTTTAGGCGGAGAGGCGCTTGCGGCCCTTGGCGCGGCGGGAATTCAGGACCTTGCGGCCGCCGACCGTCGCCATGCGGGACCGGAA
>CAXNIC010000076.1:0-15834 GCA_964201945.1 Alphaproteobacteria bacterium | reverse complement strand
ATCCTCCAGATCGGCGACTATCAGCACATCCCGCACCTGCCGTCGGTCGTCTCGAAGAAGCTCACCATCACCGTCACCCCATAGAGGCCAGGCCATGACGGCAGTCAGCCAGGATACCCCCGGCCTTGCGGAGACCTCCGCCGCGGCCATCCCCAAGCGGCGCTTCGCCGGCTGGTTCGGCGGCTTCCGCTGGACCATCAGCCGCCGCCTCACCGTGGCGATGCTGGTCACCGTCAGCCTCGGCGTCGTCGCGCTCGGGGCGGCGATGGTTTCCGCCCAGCGCGATCGTGCCGTCGAGCAGGCGAGGCGGGATTCGACGCTGTCGCACCGACTGATGGCGACCGAGGCGGCCGCCGCCGTGCATCTCCGCGAGCAGGCGATGATGCAGCGCCGCGTCGCCACCTTCGTCCAGGCCTTCGAGAACACGCTGTCGCGGCTCGAGGCCTACGACAAGGACATGAACCGGATCTATTCCTTCGGCGCCGGGGACAGCGACTTCCGCGCCGCGCTGACGCGCGACAAGGCCCGGCTCGATGCGGCCGAAACGGTGGTGTCGAGCCGGGACACACAGGTCGAGGTCGCGTCGCGCGTCGTCCTCGGCGGACAGCATGTCGGCTACCTGATGACCGGCTGGTCGCTCGAAACCCTGGCCGAGGCCGTGCGCGAGGAGACGCTGAAGCTCGCCCTCCTCGTCGGCGGCTTCGTGCTGCTGTCGGTGTTCCTGACCCAGGCGTGGATGGTCAGGCGTCATGTCGGTGGCCCGATCCAGCGCATCACCGGCGTCATGAAGCAGCTGGCGGCCGGCGACCTCGCGGTCGAGATCCCGGCGCTCGCGTCGCGCGACGAGATCGGCGACATCGCCCGCGCGACCCAGGTGTTCCGCGAGAACGCGATTCGCACCCAGGCGCTGGTCGAGCAGGTGACGCAGGGCGCCCGCCAGGTCGCCTCGGCGGCCAGCCAGGCCAGCAGCGCCGTCGGCCAGGTTTCCGACGGCTCGCAGACCCAGCTCGATGCGCTGCGCCAGGCCGCCGCCGCTCTCAGCCAGAGCGCGCAGGCGATCTCCGGCGTCGCGCAAGGCACGGTCGAGGCGAGCCAGAAGGTCCGGAACGCCGCCGACCGCGTCACCGAGGGGCGCGAGCTGGTGCAGGCGATGGTCGACGGCGTCGGCGAGATCGCAAGTCGAGCGCGCAGATCGGCAAGATCACCGATGCGATCGCGCGCATCGCGAGCCAGACCAACATGCTGGCGCTGAACGCCGCGATCGAGGCGGCGCGCGCCGGCGAGCACGGCCGCGGCTTCGCCGTGGTCGCCGAGGAGGTCCGCAAGCTCGCCGAGCATACCGGCACGCTGGCGCAGGAGATCGCCGAGCTGACGCAGAAGGCGGCCAAGCAGGCCGAGGGCGGCGTCGATCTCGCCGAGAACGTCAAGGTCAGCATGACCAAGGTCGCCGAGGCGGTCCGCGCCAGCGACACGCTGATCGGCTCGATCGCGACCGCGATGGAAGAACAGCAGGTCACCGTGGGCGGGATCGACGTGAACGTGCGCGAGCTCACCCGCATCGGCCAGTCGAACGCGACGGCGGCAGAGGAGATCACCGCGACCATGCTCGAGCTCTCCAAGCTCGCCGAGCGCACGCGGCTGCAGGCCGATCAGTTCTCGGTGGCACGCGCCACCTGACCTAAGCCGCGCTCTCGCGCGCGCTAGAGGATAACGGCGGGCATGCTCGATACGATCGAGGAGACCCTGCGGCAGCTGCGGGAGGCGATGGAAGCCCATCGCCGCAGCCTTGCCGGCGAGGATCCGAAGCCCGTGGTGCCGGTGAATTCGGCGCCGACGGCCGCCCGGCCGCCCCGCGCGCTCGCCGAGGTCGCCGTCGAGGTCGAACGCGCTGCCGGCGTGCAGGTCTCGGGCGCCGTCGCGGCCAAGCTCGAACGGCTGTTCGCAAGCTCCGACGACGTGACGCTCGCCGAATGGCTCCGGCGCATCCGTCGGCCGGGATCGCTGCATCCCGAGCTGCAGCTCATCATCGAGAGCCTGACGACGCACGAGACCTTCTTCTTCCGCGATCCGACGCAGCTCAAGCTCCTGCGCACCTCGATGCTGCCCAGGCTGATCGAGGCGGCGCGCGTGTCCGGCCGCCGCCGTCTCCGCCTGTGGTCGGCCGGCTGCGCGACGGGAGAGGAGGCCTACACGCTCGCCGTCGTCGCGCTGCTGGCATTGCATGATGCCGGCGAGGGCATCCTGGCGCAGGGGCGCGTGCGGCCGTTGCCGGGCTGGACGGTCGAGGTGCTCGGCACCGACATTTCCGGCCGCGCCCTCGATGTCGCCACCGCCGGCGTCTACGGGATGGGCGCGCTCTCCTCATTCCGCGACGTGCCGCCGGAGCTGCTGACCTACTTCCCGCTGACCGCCGACGGCATCTCGCGCCGGGTCCATGACGAGCTGCGCGAGTTCGTGCGCTTCGCGCGCTTCAATCTGCTCGATCCGGAGCTGCCGACGGCCGAATGCGACGTCGTCGCCTGTCGCAACGTTCTGATCTACCTGACGGGAGAGGCGGTGCGGCGGGCGCAGGACGGGCTGCATCGCGCGCTTCGCCCGGGCGGCTGCCTCCTCCTCGGGCCGACAGACTCTCTCGCCGATCCGCTGCGCTACGACTCGCAATGGAGCGGCACGGCGATCATCCACAGCCGGAGGCCCGCCGCATGACCGGCATGGCCTCGGTGCTGTTCGAGGTCGAGGGGCGGCTCTGCGCCGTCGACGCCAGCCGCGTCCACAGCGTCGGCGAGCTGCCGCCGGTTTCCCTGGTGCCCTTCGCGCCGATGGCGGTCGAAGGGTTGGTCTCGGTCGGCGGCGCCATCATGCCGCTGCTCGATTTCGGCGCGTGGCTCGACGGCCGACCGACCGACCGCACGGCCGAGAAGAGCGGCCAGGTCATGGTGCTCGACACCGGATCGGGGCGGATCGCGGCCAGAGTCGGCCGCGTGCACGCGCTGGTGCCGGACGGCGGCTTCGGCGAGCAGGAGATCACCATCATCGCCGCGGAAGAGATCCGGACGGGCGCGCCGGCCGAGGGCGCCGGCGATCCGGGTACGGTCGGCGAAGCGGAGGAGTCCGCCCCGGCGCCGGAGCTGCGCACCGATCCGTTCGTCGTCGTCGGCATCGGCGGCCAGCGCTACTGCCTGCCGATCGCGACCGTGCGCGAGATCGCACCCAGCAGCGAGATCTGGCCGATGCCTGGCGCGCCGGCGGCGCTGGTCGGCTTCAGCTACCTTCGTGGTGCACCGCTGGCGGTGATCTCGCTCTCGGCCCTGCTCGATGCCCCGGCGACGAGTTCGGGCGTCTTCATCGTCCTGGCGCGCGACGGCGGCAGGCTGGCGCTCCTGGCCGACCAGGTCATCGACGTCCGCCGCTTCCGCCTTGAGGCCGAGGTCAGCGAAGGCCACGTCGACGACGACGGCAGCGTGATCCTGCCGTTCGACCCGGACCGGCTGGTCCCCGAATCGATCCGGGCGCGCTTTCGCGGCGACGGAAACGGAACCGCCGCCGCCGTCGAAACCGTGCCGACGCGCCGGCTCGTCATCTTCACGGCGGCGGGCGAGGCCTGCGCGCTGCCGGTCGAGGAGGTCGAGCGCGTCATCGAGTATCGCCAGCCGATCCGCGTGCCGCCGGGCAAGCACGACTTCACCGATGCGATCGAGGTCGGCGGCGCGGTCGTGCCGCTGATCGACGTTCGCCCGCAGCTGCGCGCATCCGAGTCTTCCGGCACGCCCGGCGCCTGCCTGGTCACGCGGCTCGGCCGTCACGGCTATGCGCTGGCGATCGACCGGCTGCAGCAGCTGATCGCGGTCCCAGAGAGCGCGATCGAGGAGATCGCCGGCGATCGCGGCCCGGTCGTCGGCATCGGTCGTCTCGGCGACCGGCCTTTCTGGATCCTCTCGGCGCGGCGGCTGATCGAGGCTTCGGCAGGGAGGGCGGCGTCATGAACGCCACGCCGGTCCTGCCGCCGATCCGCGCGCTCATCGTCGACGATTCCGGCTTCATGCGCATCGCGCTCCGCAAGATCATCGAGGCCGACGGCGACATCCGCGTGGTCGGCGAGGCGCGCAACGGCCGTGAGGCGATCCGGCTCGCCCAGGAGCTGAAGCCCGACGTCGTCACCATGGACATCGTCATGCCGGAGGTCGACGGCATCGAGGCGACGCGCCGCATCGTCAGGGAAGTGGCGCCGCCGCCGCGCGTGGTCATGGTCAGCGCCTCGACCCAGGAGGGCGCGGTCGCCACGCTGAAGGCGCTGCGCGCCGGTGCCGCGGATTTCATCTCGAAGTCCACCGCCTTCGCCGACACCGACCTCGGCCAGCTCGATGCCGAGCTTCGCGTTCGCCTGCGCCAATGGCGGACAGCGCCGTCGGCGACACCGGTCGTCCTGCCCGAGATCAGGCCCGAGGAAACGGCCGACGCGACGTCGCAAGCGACCGACCTGATCGCCATCACCGCCTCGACCGGCGGGCCGCAGGCGCTTCCGGTACTTCTCGGCGCCTTGGGCCAGGTCGAGCCGCCGGTCGTGATCGCACAGCATATGCCCGAGCTGTTCACTCGCAGCCTTGCCGAGCATCTGGCGCTCGATCTCGGGCTCGATGTCCGCGAAGGCGTCATGAACGCGCCGCTGCTGCCGAGGACCGTGACCATCCTGCCCGGCGGACAGGACGCGGTCGTCGCGCTGGGCCGGAGCGGCAGCTTCGAGCTGAGGGCGAGTTCCGGGCCGGGCTTCGTGCATCCGTCCGGCGATCTGCTGCTGCAGTCGGCGGCTTTGACCGCGCGCGGCCCCGTCGCCGTGATCCTGACCGGCATGGGCAGCGACGGCACCATCGGCGCGGCCGCCTTTCGTCGCCGCGGACGGCCGGTGCTGGTGCAGACGCCGGAGAGCTGCGTCGTCGGCGGGATGCCTTCGGCCGCCATCGCCGCCGGGGTCGCGACCCAGGTCCTCGATCTCGAAAGGATCGGGCGGAAGCTGGCGATGCTGTCGCACCGCGTCGGCTCGGCCCGGGAGTGAGCGGGTGGCGTCGAACCTCGACCATTTCTGGGCGGAATTTCAGAGCGAGGCGGACGAGCATCTGACCATGGCCGACCGGCTGATCGACGAGGCCCAGGCCAATCCGCTGGATGCGTCTCAGGTCGCCGAACTGTTCCGGGGCTTTCATTCGCTGAAGGGCCTCGCCCGCGCCATGGATCTCGAGGGCATGGAAGGGCTCGCCCATCGCGCCGAGAGCCTGCTCGGGCTCGTGCGCGATCACGGCGTCGCCCTCGATGCCGACCTGGTCCAGGGGCTCGCGCTGGCCGTCGGGCAGCTCGGCCACATGCTGCCCCAGGTCACCGCCAGCCGCGAGGACGTGGCCGCACCGCCGGAACTGCTGACCGAACGCGGCGGACACGCCGCAGCACCCGCGCCGGCGGCGACAGAGGCGCCGGGAGACGGCAGCAGCGACATGATGGCGCTGCTGGCCGAGCTGATGCGCGAGTTCCTGCCGCACATAGCCCAGCTCGCCGCACCGGTCGTGGACGGAGACGCGGCCGGCGCCGGCGATGCGGTGACGGCACTCCGCAATGCCGCCGAAGTCATGGAGATGCCCGAGCTCGGCGAGATCCTGGCCGGGCTCTCGGCCTTCGCCGAGCGTGCCGGGCCGGAGACGCTGGAGACGCGGATCGACTTCCTGGCCCGGCTCGACCAGCAGGCGATGCTGATCGCCGAGGTCACGGGAATCGACGCCGGCGCCGACGCCTTCGCCGCGGCCCTGGCGCCGCTGCTGGCCGATTCCGTGCGCGATCAGCTCGAAATCCTCGAGGTGGTGACGCTGCAGAAGGAAGCGGTCGCGGCGGCGACGCTGCTGGCGGCGATCGGCCATCGCCGCGGTGCCCGCCTGCTCGCGCTGGCCGGCGAAGCCGTCGGGGCCTCGTCCCGCGGCGACATCACCGCCTCGACGCCGCTCGTCTATGCAATCGATGCGGCGGTCGCCGCGGTCGTCGGGCTCTGGGCCGATCCGCTGACCCTGCCGGACGATATCGACGAAGCCACGACCGCGACGCTCGAAACGGAGATCCGCGCTGCGCTCCATGCCGCACCGGAAGACGAGGCGGCGACGGCGGCCGAAAGCGACGGCCGCGTCGGCGACATCGCCTTGCCCGAGGCGTTCCTGCCCGTGCTCTCGACCGAGAACCGGCAGGACCTGGACCGCGCCATCGCCGACGGGCAGCTGGTCTACCAGGTGATGACCGATGTCGAGGCCTATGAGGCGGCGGGAGAGTCTGGGCCGCTCGAGCTCCTCGCCGAGCTTGGCCAGGTCATCACCAGCCGCACGGTGCCGCAGGGCGAGCGTACCTGGTTCGAGTTCCTGATCGTTTCACCGCTGCACGCCGCCGAGATGAGCCAGCGGGTCAAGGCGATCGACCCGGGGCAACGCTGGATCAAGGCCGCACACCCCGGCGACCCTTCCGCTGACGCGACCGCAGAGGCATCCGGCGAAGCGCCGGCTGCGGCGCCGGAGGCCGCACAACCCGCGCCGAAGCCGGCACAGGCCGAGGCGGGGCAGGCGAGCGACGCTGCCGTGCTGCGTGTTCGCGGTGCCGCCGTCGATGCGCTGATGTCGGCGGTCGGGCAGGCCCGCGTCGAGGCGGCGGCGCTCTCGCAGACCCTGATCGAGGATCGTCGCCAGCTCGATGCAATGACCGGGCTCGCCCGCTTGCGCGAGCAGCTGCCGCCTGCGCTCGCCGCCGAACTCGGCCGCCATCTCGAAGCCTTGAAGGAGCGCGAGGCGGAGATGGCGGCCGCCGAGTCGCGTCTGGCGACCGCGCTCAGTCAGCTTCATGCCGATGCGCTCGACCTTCGCGTCGTTCCGGTCGAGACCGTGCTCGCGCATCTGCCGCGGGTCGCGCGCGAACTGGCGCAGCGCCAGGGCAAGGCCGTGCGCGTCCGGCTCAAGGGCCGCGACGTGCGCATCGACAAGAGCGTGGTCCAGCAGCTCCTCGATCCGCTGATGCACATGATGCGGAACGCCGTCGACCACGGCATCGAGACACCGGAAGCGCGGGCGGCGGCCGGCAAGAGCCAGACCGCGACGATCATGCTGCGTGCGCGCCAGCGGGCGAGCGAGTTCCGCCTCGAGGTCTCCGATGACGGGCGCGGATTGAACGCCGAGAGGATCCGGGCCAAGGCGGTCGAGCGCGGCCTGGTCGACGAGGCGGAGAGCCGGAACCTGTCGCCCGACCGCATCTACCGCTTCATCTTCTCGCCCGGCTTCTCGACGGCGGCAGCGGTCACCGAGACCTCCGGCCGCGGTGTCGGGCTCGACGTGGTCATGCATTCGGTGACCCGGCTCGGCGGCCGCGTCGACATCCGCACCGAGATCGGCGCCGGCACCACCTTCATCCTGCGCCTGCCGCTGTCGGCCGCGGTCCTGCCGGCACTGCTGATCGAGGTTGCCGGGCAGGCCTTCGCGATTCCCGAGCGCAGCATCGTCGCGGTCGAGGAGATCGACGCCGACCGCATCCGCCATGCCGGCGGGCGCCGCGTATTGCTGCGTGGCAATGTGGCGTTGCCGCTTTATCCGCTGGCGGCGCTGATCGGCATCGGCTCGTCGGGCGGCGGCGGGTGTGCGGTGGTGGTGGCGAGCGGGCCGGCTTCGATCGTGCTCGATGTCGACCGGCTGCTCCGGCGCCAGGAGCTGCTGCTGCGCGACCTGCATCCGGCGCTGGCGGCGCTGCCGGGCGTCGGCGGGGCGGCGCTGCTGGGCGATGGCCGGCCGATCCTCGTGCTGGATGTCGACGCCTTGATCGAGGTCGCCCGCTCCGGCGGCCGCCGCGGACAGATGCAGGCCGAGGCGGCGTCGTGAGCATGCATCTGCGCGGGCGGGCAGGGCCGTATCGGCTGCTGATCCCAGCCGCCTCGGTGCTGGACGTGTGGGTGGACGAAGCGGCGAAGGACGAGGCGCCGACCTGGCGCGGCCGGATCATCCCCTATATCGACGGCCGCGCGCTGCTGGGCGAGGACGGACGGGCGGAGGCCCGGACCCTGGTCGTCTATGGCGACAGCGCCGGCGATCCGCGCACGGTGATTCTCGGTCTCGACGAGGTGCTGGGCTCGATCTCGGTGACGCCGGAGATGCTGCGGCCGTTTCCCTCGACGCTGACCGTGGCGCACCGGCTGTTCGACGGTACCGTCACGCTGCCGGGCGAAGACGTCAGCCTGCTCAGGATCCGGACCGGCCTCGACCTCGCGTCGCTGGCCGAGATCAGGGTTCCTGAGCGCTGATCCCTTTGATCCGGAGCGCCATCGCCTGGAAGTCGGGCGGCGGCAGGCCGCCGGCGGCGTGCATGACCTCGAGCAGCTGGCGGCCGCGCTTGGGCTTGAGGTCGAGGCTGATCGCGCCCGAGGGCTTGGGACTGACGTCGAAGGCGCCCAGCTTCCGTACTTCCTGGGCGACCTCGGATCCCACCTGGGCGACCGACGACAGCACGACGACCTTTGCCCGGCTGAACAGCTTGAGGCGCTTCATCACCTCGATGCCGTTCATCTTCGGCATCTCGATGTCGAGCACGATGATGTCGGGCTTGATGGTCATCACCAGGGCGATGGCCGAAACGCCGTCGGCGGCCTCGCCGGCGATGGCGAAGGCGTCGTCGACCGAGAGGATCTGCTTGACCAGGTTGCGCATGAACGACGAGTCGTCGACGACGAGAACCTGCTTCTGACCTGCGCTCATGTCCCTACCTGCCAAAGCGTCGCTCGAGGCGGCGGCGCTCATCATCCGTGCGCGCGTGTCTAAGTCAAGATTGGGCTCGCCCCTTCATCCGCTCATCGGCGGCGGTCGTTTCGCGACCCAACCGCTGGCCTGGTCGTAGGCATATGCGAGTTGCAGGCAGGCGAGCTCGGCGTGGTTGGGCCCGACGATCTGGATCCCCATGGGCAGCCCGTCGGCGCCGAAGCCGGCGGGGGCCGCCAGGGCCGGGCAGCCGGACATGGTGACCGGCAGCACGACCTTCATCCACTCGTGATATGTGGCCATCGGCCGCCCGGCGATCTCCGTCGGCCAGACCGTCTCGACCGGGAACGGGAAGATCTGCGCTGTCGGCAGGACGAAGAAGTCGTAGCGGCGGAAGAAGGCGAGAACGGCGCGATACCAGTCGCTGCGGATCAGGGACGCCCGGGTGATGTCGAAGGCGGAGAGCTTCATGCCGCTCTCGACCTCGAACAGCATCTGGGCGTTCAGCAACGGGCGCTCGGCCGGATTGTCGTAGTGGATCCGGCCGCTGCCGCCCGACTGCCAGGCGCGTAAGGTCAGCCAGGCATGCCAGACCTTGTCGACCGGGTAATCGGGTACCGCATCCTCGACGATGCAGCCCAGCTCCTCGAAGGTTTTCATCGCCGCCCGGCAGACCTCCAGCACCCCCGGCCCATAGGGCAGGTAGCCACCGAAGTCGCCGAGGAAGGCGATGCGCGTGCCCTTGAAGTCCCGTTGCAGCGGCCGGGTGAGGACGCCCGGATCCTCGGCGATCGACAGCGGCGAGCGGGCGTCGTAGCCGGATTGCGCGGCCAGCAGCATCGCCAGGTCCGGCACCGTGCGGGCCATCGGCCCCGCCGTTCCCATCGTGGGCAGCCAGAGCTCGCCGTCACCAGCGGGCACCCGCCCGGTCGAGGGGCGAAAGCCGAAGACGTTGTTCCAGCCGGCCGGGTTGCGGAGCGAGCCGCCATAGTCGCTGCCGTCGGCCACCGGAAGCATGCGGAGCGCCAGCGCAACGGCCGCCCCGCCGCTGGAGCCGCCCGGCGTGCGCGAGAGGTCATAGGGGTTGCGAGTCGGCCCGAACACCGGGTTCCGCGTGTGCGAGCCTAAGCCGAACTCGGGCACGTTGGTCTTGCCGATCAGGAGGGCGCCGGCGGCCCGCAGGCGTTCGACCATGATCGAATCGGCGTCCGGCACGAAGTCCTTGAAGATCGGCGAGCCCTTGGTCGTGCGGATGCCGCGCGTGGCATCCAGGTCCTTCACCGCGATCGGGAAGCCGTGCAGCGGCCCCACCGCCTCGACCTTCGCCAGCAGTGCGTCCTTGGCCGCCGCCTGGCGCAGGAGGTCGTCCCGGTCGACCCGGGAGACGATGGCGTTCACCGCCGGGTTCAGCCGGTCGATCCGGTCGAGATAGGCCGCCATCACCTCGACCGAGGAGACTCGCTTCCCGGCGATCGCGCGGGCGAGGGTGACGCCGTCCATGGCGGTGATGTCGGTGGGCATGCCGTCTCCGGGTGGTTCGTCCAATACTAAGGCGCGAAGCGGCGTCCGCTGCTAGCTTCTCTCGCAAGTCACGGATCAAACGGGGGATGTCATGTTCAGTCTCGACGGCAAGGTCGCGATCATCACCGGCGCCACCAGCGGCATCGGCCTCACGATGGCGGAGACGTTCGTCGAAGCCGGCGCGCGGGTCGTCATCGCCGGGCGCAGGCGGCCCGAGGGCGAGGCGCTGGCCAAGCGTCTCGGCAAGGCGGCGCGCTTCAAGCAGACCGACGTGACCATCGAAGCCGAGATGAAGGCGCTGGTCGACGACGCCGTCTCCGGCTTCGGCCGGCTCGACTGCATCGTCAACAACGCCGGCGGCCCGGCCCCGGTCGGTTCGATCGAGTCGATCCCGGTCGACGGCTTCGATGCCGGCATGGCGCTGCTCTGCCGCTCGGTGATGCTGGGCATGAAGCACACGGCGCCGATCTTCAGGAAGCAGCGCTCGGGCTCGATCATCAACATCGGCAGCGTCGCCGGCAATCGCGCCGGCCTCTCGTCCTCGATGGTCTATTCGATGGCCAAGGCCGGGGTGATCCACCTGACCAAATGCGTCGCCATGGAGCTGGGCGAGGTCAATGTGCGGGTCAACTGCATCTCGCCCGGCGGCATCGCCACGGGCATCTTCGGGAAGGCTCTGGGATTGCCGATCGCCGAAGCCGAGAAGACCGCCGAGGTGATGAAGGCGAGCCTGGCCAAGCTGCAGCCGATCCCGCGCGCCGGGCTGCCGGAGGACATCGCCACCTGCGCGGTGTTCCTCGCCGCCGACGAGGCCAGCTTCATCAACGGCCAGGACATCGTCGTTGATGGCGGCCTGATCGGCGGCCGCTTCTGGACCGCCCAACAGGAAGGTCTGAACAACCTTCGGAAGGCGTTCGGGGTGAGCGTGGGCTGAGCGGCCGAACCGCTACACCACCGGCGACGCGCCGCCGTCGACGTTGATCGCGGTGCCGTTGATGTAGCCGCCGGCGTCGGAGGCGAGCAAGCAGGCGATGTTGGCGAACTCCTGCGCCGTGCCCATGCGCGCCATCGGCAGCTTGGCGCCCATGCCCTTGAGGAACTCCTCGTAGGGGACGTTGGCGCCCTGGGACTGGTGGCGGCGCACCCACTGGTCGCTCTCGATCAGCCCGACCAAGAGCGCGTTGACCAGCACATTGTGCGGGGCGCCTTCGCCGGCCAGCACCTTGGTCAGCGCCATGCCGGCGGCGCGCGAGACCGTGGTCGGCGCCGAGCCGGCACCGGGCGTCTTCGCGCCGGTGTTCAGCACGTTGATGATCCGGCCCCACTTCCGCGTCTTCATCTGCGGGAAGGCCAGCCTGGACATCCGGATCGCCGCGAACAGCTTGAGGTCGAGGTCGTCCTGCCAGATCTCGTCGGTGACCTCCTCGAACTTGGCGGTCTGCGACTTGCCGGCATTGTTGACGACGATGTCGATCTTGCCGAAGGCCGCCATCGCCGACTCATACGCGCGGGCGACGCCGGCCGCCGTGCCGACATCGGCCGCGACCGGGTGAATGCGGGTCTTCGCCGTCTTGGCGATCGCTGCCGCGGCTTCCTTCAGCACGTCCTCGCGCCGGGCGACGATGACGACGTCGGCGCCGCTATTGGCGAACTCGGTCGCCATGGCGAGGCCGAGCCCCTTGCTGCCGCCGGTGACCAGCGCGGTTCGTCCATCGAGACGTACGTCCATGGAGATCTCCTCTAGGGGAACTGCTTCCTGATCGCCGCGACGTCGGCGCGGGCAGCGCCGCGCAGCAGGGTCAGCTCGGTCTGGGCGGCGATCATGGCGTAGCCGTGCTGGAACAGGCTCGCCACCGTGTTCTTCCCGTAGGGAACGATGCCGGCGGCCTTGCCGGCGCGCTGGATGCCGGCGAAGGCGGTGTCGATCGCCTTCTGCAGCGAGGGATGCTCCCATTCGCGAAAGCAGCCCAGCGTGCCGGAGAGGTCGTTGGGGCCGATATAGAGCGCGTCCACGCCTTCGACGCCGGCGATGGCGTCGATGTTCGAGATCGCCTTCTCGGATTCGATCTGCACGATCAGCAGCAGGCGCTCATGCGCGGTGCGGCCATAGGCGTCGATGTCGGGCTCGAAGCCAAGATGGCGCAGCGGACCGAATCCGCGGAATCCCTTCGGCGGATAGCGGCAGGCGGCGACCGCGGCCTTGGCCTGCTCGGCCGTCTCCACCATCGGCACCATGATGGATTCGACGCCGACGTCGAGGATGCGCTTCAGATAGACCGGGTCGTTCCACGGCACCCGCACCACCGGCGGGCAGGGGTAGGCCGCCAGCGTCTGCAGATGCGGGATCGTCTCCATCAGCCCCTGGGGACCGTGCTCCTGGTCGAGGAAGATGAAGTCGTAGCCGCTGGCGGCCAGCGTCTCGGTGTAGACGGTCGAGAAGCCGGCGGTCCAGACGCCGTAGGACTTCTTTCCGGACGCGAGGCGGGCCTTGAGGCTGTTCGACGTCATGCGCGCTGATCTCCTGGGAGGATAGGGTTCCATTCCGGCGCTGCCGGCCGGGGTTTGGCAAGGAGTGTCGTTTCAGGGATGATCCCGGCGCAAGCCGATTTCACCGATCAGGGAACGACCGATCATGCATGTGCGCTGCGCCATCTTCGAAGGCACCGTCGAGGAGAAGGACCAGGCCACCTTCGACGCCTTCATCGCCGACAAGGTGCTGCCGATCCTCGCATCCTTCCCGAAGATCCGTGCCGCCCGGGTGCTGCGCGCCAAGTCGGTCGAGGACAACGGCCCGCCGGTCTACCAGGTGTTCGAGCTGCAGTTCGATTCCGCCGAGGACGTGGCATCGGCACTGGCCTCGCCGAACCGGGCCAAGTCCCGCGCGGCGCTGGCCGAGATCATGCCGCTGTTCAAGGGGCGCATCTATCATATCAACCTGGTGCTGAACGAGCGCCGGCCCTGAGGCGGGCGGCCATGGCCTCGCTCTCGCGCTGCTTCAACATCGACGACCTTCGCCTCGCGGCAAGGCGCCGCCTGCCGCGCGGCCTCTTCGAGTATGTCGATCGTGGCTCCGAGGGCGAGGTGTCACTGAAGGAGAACCGCGCCGGTTTCGACCGGATCAGGATGCGTCCCAGAGTGCTGGAAGACGTTTCCGGTCGCACGCTGGAGACGACGCTGTTCGGCAAGGCGCAGTCGATGCCGATGGCGATCGCGCCGATGAGCCCGGCCGGCCTCCTCTGGCACGAGGGCGAGCTGGCGCTGGCCCGCGCCGCCGCGGCATCCGGCATTCCCTACACGCTGCCGACGGAATCGATGACGGTGCTGGAGCGGATCGCCTCCGAGGCCGGCGGGCGGCTCTGGTTCCAGCTCTATCTCTGGGAAAACCGCGACTACTCCTATGCCCTGCTCGAGCGGGTGGAGCGGGCCGGCTTCGAGGCGCTGATCGTCACCGTCGACACCAATGTGGCGCCGAACCGCGAGTACAACGCCCGGAACGGCTTTGCCATGCCGATCCGCCCGTCGCTCCGGGCCGGGCTCGACATGCTGTGCCATCCGCGCTGGCTTCTGACCGTGATGGCCCGCTACGTGCTGGCGTCCGGCATGCCGCTGGTCGCCAATCACCCGGAAGCCTATCGCCACGCGATCTTCCGTGACCCGCCGGACAATGCCACCCGCATCAACTCGACCATGACCTGGGAAGACATCCGCGTGCTCCGGCGGAAATGGCCGCGCACCTTGATGGTGAAGGGCATCCTTCGTGCCGACGATGCGGTGAAGGCGGTCGATGCCGGAGCGGATGCGGTGGTGGTTTCCAACCACGGCGCCCGCAATTTCGACAGCGCCATCGCCTCGATCGACGCGCTGCCGGCGGTCGCGGACGCGATCGGCAGCCGCGCGACCATCTTGCTCGACAGCGGCGTCAGGCGCGGCAGCGACGTGGCGAAGGCGCTGGCCCTCGGCGCCAGTGCGTGCCTGGTCGGTCGCCCGGCGCTTTACGGCATCGCCACGGCTGGCGAGGCCGGTGCCCGTCACGCACTCGCCCTGCTCCGGGCCGAGCTCGACAAGGTCATGGCCTATGCCGGCTGCCGCGACGTCGGCGCCATCGACCGGGATCTGCTGGCTTGAAAAGAGAACGGCCGCCGGAGCCTCACCCTCCGGCGGCCGTCGACGATCGCGTCTACCGGTAGACGTAGACGATCTTGTTGCTGTCCGGCTCGACCAGGACCGTGCGCCCGTTCACATAGGCGTACTGATACTTGTAGTCCGGCACCTGATAGACCTTGACGGTCTTCGGGATGGCCGAACCAACCACGACTTCGCCGTCGAGGTAGACCGGGTCGACCTTGTTGGTCGTCACGTAGGTCCGCACCTGCTCGGGCGGATCCACGACGGCACCGCTGGCGAGGCCGACGATGCCACCGATCACCGCACCGATCGGACCGCCGAGCAACGCCCCGGCGATGACGCCGCCGGTGGCGCCGACGGCCGCGCCGGTGCTGCCGGTGCTAGCCGTGGTCGTCGTGGTCGTGGTGGTCGGGGCCGGAGCCACGGCCACCTGCTGCTGGTAGACGACGGTCGGAATCTGCAGCGCCTGGCGCTGCTCCGACAGGATCACGGTCTGCCCGCCGCGCTGCGTGGTCAGGGTGGCACCCCAGACCCAACCGCGCTGTCCGCCGGCGGTGACCTGGCACCAGTTGCCGGTTTCGATGCAGCCCTCGACTTCGACGACGGTGTTGCGATCGACGGTAGCAATGATCGAGTACGTCGGGCCAGGACCCGAGCGGAGCGGGACGTCGGTTGCAGCGGTTCCCTGGAATGCGAATGCACTGGTCGACATGGTGAGTACGGCAACGGCAAATGCCGGAACGAATCGCTTCATGGTATGTCCTCTTGGAATTATCCCCTGTTGAAGCAACACGATCCTCCTCGCGCAGTTGCTCCTCGAGATCGATCGACCCTGAACCAATACGAAGACATTTGAGAATGCGCCCGCGGCGACCGGACATGCAGGATCGCCATGCGCAGCCCCTGAGTGACGAATCGGATCAGCCGACCTCGACGTCTTCCCAGAAGCCGAAGCGGTCGGTGACCTGTTTCATCTTCGGCTGCGGACGTTCGTAGTTCCAGGCGGCGCGCTCGTGGCGCTTGCCGTCGACCACCACGTCGTAGAACTGGACGCCGTGCGGGCATTCGAGGTCGTCCTCGGTGCGCGGCGTCTTCTTCAGCCATTCCATCTTCACCGCGTCCCGCGGAAAATAGGCATAGCCGCCGACCTCGACGACGTCCTTGCTGTCGGCGACGGTCTTGCCGTCAACGGTTGCCTTCATCGGCCGGTCCTCCTTCGAAGCGGAGCTTAAGGATGGGCACGCCGGCGGGCGCTCGCAAGGCCGTCGACGGGACGAGGGCGAGTCTTCTAGGTGGTGTTTACAAAGTAGCGTGACGCAAGAGGCGTCGGAGCGCCGCTAAATGGAGCATATCGAGGAACGATCTGGCGAGCTTGTCGTATCGGGTGGCGATGGCGCGGTTGATCTTCAGATGACCGATCAGCCGCTCGATACGG
>CAXNIC010000075.1:0-15916 GCA_964201945.1 Alphaproteobacteria bacterium | reverse complement strand
GGATCGCGGGGTCGCGCTCGAAGTCGTCCAGGATGGTCTCGGCCGCCTGCCACATCTCCAGCGAGACGGCGTTGTGACGCTCGGGCTTGTTGAAGATCATCCAGCCGGTGTTGCCGTCCTTGCGGGCGATCATCTTGTCCGTGGACATGCCTGTTCTCCTTCTGCTTGTTCAGATGACGCCGCGCGAGCGCAGGCCGGCGATCTCGGCCTCGCCGTAGCCGAATTCGCTCAAGACTTCGTCGGTGTGCTGGCCGACCTCGGGCGAGGGCGTCTGGCTTCTGCTCGGCGTGCGCGACAGCCGCACCGGCTGCGCCAAATGCTTGGCCTTCGGGCCTTTCACCGGAGAGTCGACCTCGTCATAGGGCTTGAGGTGCTGCACCTGCGGGTCGGCGAAGACCTCGTCCATCTTGTTGATGCGCCCGCAGGGCACGCCGGCGGCGTTCAGCCGGTCGATCCAGGTGGCGCCGTCCGCGCCCTCGAGCCGCCGCTCGATCTCGGCATTCAGCACGTCGCGGTTCTTCGAGCGGTCGGCGGCGGTCGAGTAATCCTTGTGCGCCACGAGGTCGTCGGCGTCGATCGCCTTGCAGAAGCGCTCCCAGATCTTGCGGCCGGTGACGGCGATGTTGATGTGGCCGTCCTTGGTCTTGAACACGCCGGTCGGGATGCTGGTCGGGTGGTTGTTTCCGGCCTGCTTCGGCACCTCGCCGTCCATCAGCCAGCGCGCCGCCTGGAAATCGAGCATGAACATCTGCGCCTGAAGCAGCGAGGTTTGCACCCACTGGCCCTCGCCCGACACCTCGCGCTCGAGCAATGCCACGACGATGCCGTAGGCGCAGAAGATGCCGGCGGTCAGGTCGGCGATGGGGATGCCGACGCGCATCGGTCCCTGGCCGGGAAGACCGGTGATCGACATCAGCCCGCCCATGCCCTGCGCGATCTGGTCGAAGCCCGGCCATTCGCGGTAGGGACCGTCCTGGCCGAAGCCGGAGATGCTGGCATAGACCAGCCGCGGATTGACCGCCTTCAGCGCCTCGTAGTCGATGCCGAGACGGGTCTTCACATCGGGGCGGAAGTTCTCGACCACGACATCGGCGCGCTCGGCCATCCGCTTCAAGAGAGCGACGCCTTCGGGCGACTTCAGGTTCAGGGTCATGCCGCGCTTGTTGCGCTGCAGGTTCTGGAAGTCGGAGCCGTGGCGGGGGCCGCCCGGCGCATCGCCCGGCTCCATGCCCTCCGGCATCTCGATCTTGATCACGTTGGCGCCCCAGTCGGCGAGCTGCCGGACGGCGGTCGGGCCTGACCGCACGCGCGTCAGATCGAGGACGGTGAAGCGCTGGAGGGCGGCCGAGGCTGGTCGAAAGGACATCGATACATTCCCACTTGAGACGGCCGGCTGCCGCCGCAGACCCTTATTCGGTATCACTATTCTCGATGCCTGAAAACTGTTGACAGTTTTTGTGCCCCGCCGCCCAATGCGCCGATGAACGAGGTCGACGGCAACTCCGCGCCCGAGATGGTGACCGCGCTCCGGATCCGCCGGACCGAGACCCTGACATCTCTCGTTCGCAAGGAACTGGAGCGGATGATCGTGTCGGGCGAGCTCAAAGCCGGCGACCGGCTGAACGAGAGCGCGCTCGCCGAGCGCCTGGGCGTGAGCCGGGGCCCGATCCGGGAAGCCTGCCGGGGCCTCGAGCAGAGCCGGCTGGTCGAGGTCGTGGTCAACCGCGGCACCTTCGTCCGCCAGATCTCGCTCCAGGACGCGCTCGACATCTACGACGTGCGCTCGGCCCTGTTCGGCGCCGCCGGCGAGGCTCTGGCGACGCGCATCACGTCGGCCCAGCTCGCGACCCTTTCGGCGCTGGTCGAGGCGATGGCGCGGGCGGCCGACGATATCGACGCCTACTACCCGCTCAACGTCGACTACCACGCCAGGCTGGTCGAGTTCGCCGGCAACGCCCGGCTGGTCACCACATACCGCAGCCTCGCCCAGGAGCTGCACCTGTTCCGCCGGCGCGGCCTGGTCAGCGAAGGCTCCATGGCGGTTTCCAACCGCGAGCATCGCGCCATCCTGGAGGCGCTGGCGGTACGCGACGCCGCGCGGGCCGGAACGCTCATGCGCGAGCACATCCTCGCCGGCAAGAAGCGACTGCTGAAGCTGACCGAGAGTGAACAGGCCGGAGCCGCAGCTCCGGCGCTAGACTTTCAACGACGACGAAGACGTCTCGCTGCCGGAACCTGAACACAGGCCGGCGATCAACAAACCCACGGGAGGAAGACCATGCCGACGAAGACACCGACGAACATCCGCCTGTCGCGCCGCGCCTTCGCCGCAGGCAGCGCCGCGGCCGCAGGCCTCGCCTGGTCGCCGCTCCAGGCCCAGGAAAAATTCCCCTCCAAGACCATCGAGGTGGTGACCCACGCCGGCGTCGGCGGTGGCACCGACATCACCGGCCGCATGATGATGGTGCACGCGCCCGAGGCGTTCGGCACCGAGTTCGCCGTCGTCAACAAGGTCGGCGGCAGCGGTGCCGCTGCCCTGGCCTATGCCGCCTCGAAGCCTCGCGACGGCCACACCATCCTGCTGATCACCCAGACGCACCTCCTGACCATCATGCAGGGGAAGGCGCCGGTGAAGTATGACGAGCTTGTCGGGCTCGCCCGCGCCACCGACGACCCGCAGTTCCTGATGGTGGGCAAGTCCAGCCCGCTCAAGACCGTGCAGGAGATGATCGCCGCCGGCAAGACCAAGGCGCTCAAGTTCGGCGTCACCCAACTCGGCGGGGTCGATCACCTCGCCGTGCTCGGCTTCGCCAAGAAGGCAGGGATGCAGACCCCGACGATCGTGCCGTTCCGCGGCGGCGGCGACATCGTGATCAACACGGTCAGCGCCAATGTCGACGTCGGCATCCTCAACTACGCCGAGGCGGAGTCGCAGTTAAAGGCCGGCGACGTCAAGGCGCTGGTCACCCTGACGCCGAAGCGCCTCGACCCGCTGCCCGACGTGCCCTCGGCGAAAGACATCGGCCTCGACATCAACTACTCGACCGTCCGCGGCTTCGTCACGCTGAAGGGCGTGGCTGAAGACCGGCTGAAGGTCCTCGAAGAGGGACTGCTGAAGGCGATGAAGGGGCAGATGTACGCGACCTACATCGAGAGGTCGGGGCAGTCGGCGGACAGCGTCGTCGGACGCGGTCCGTGGCAGGCGCAGCTCGACGGATTCTACAACGAGGGGCAGACGGCGCTGAAGGAGATCGGCTTGCTGAAGTAGCAGGCCCCTCGTGACTCTTCCGGCCTGGCGAAGCCGCACCGATCTCCTCGTTGCGGTGGTCATTCTCGTCTTCTGCGTGCTCGTCTATGGGCTCACCTACCGCTTCGACGCCGTGCCCGCCGCGCTGATGGACGGGCTCGGCGCCGAGCTGTTTCCGCGCCTGATCCTCGGCGTGGTGGCCCTGATGGCAGTCCTGATCGCGCTCGGCGTCGGGATAACGCCCATGGCCGCCCCGCCGCCGGTGCATCCGATGGTGTGGATGACCGGCGGCGCCATGCTGGCGTTCATGGCCGCGGTCGAGGTGATCGGGCTGTGGCCGACGGCGTTTCTCTTCACCCTCGGCCTCGGCCGGCTCTGGGGCGAACGCGACCTGGTCAAGCTCGGGCTCAGCGCCGCCGCCTTGTGCACCGTCCTCTATCTTCTGTTCGTACGGTTTCTCGGCGGGACCTTCCCCAAGGGCCTGCTCGCCTCCTTCTGGTCATAAGGATCGGACCCGATGGACGCCTTTCTCGCCGGTATGGGGACTCTGCTCGATCCCTACATGCTGTTCCTCGTCTTCGCCGGCACCGTTCTAGGCATTGTCGTCGGCGCGCTGCCGGGGATCAGCGGCAGCACGACGACGGCACTCCTTCTGCCGTTGACGATCGCGATGACGCCGGCGGCGGCGATCGCTTTTCTGGGCTCGATCTACTGCGCCGCCAACTTCGGCGGTTCGATCACAGCGATCCTGATCAACACGCCGGGCGACCCCTCCGCCTCGGCCACGGCCTTCGACGGCTATCCGATGGCGGTCCGCGGCGAGGCGGGGAAGGCTCTCGGCATATCGGCGGTGGCAAGCGCCATCGGCGGCATCTTCAGCGTCTTCGTCCTGATCGTCGCCGCCCCTCTGCTCGCGCGCATGGCCTATCAGTTCGGGCCTCCGGAATACTTCGCCCTCGCCGTATTCGGCCTTTCGATGGTGGCGGCGATCGGCGGCGACTCGCCGGTGAAGAACCTGCTTGCCGCCGCGCTCGGCGTGCTGCTGGCCACGGTCGGGCTCGACCTCACCACCGGCGTCGAGCGCTTCACCTTCGGCGCCTATGCGCTCTCCGACGGCATCGAGTTCATTCCTGTGCTGGTCGGCCTGTTCGCGATCTCCGAGCTCCTGGAGCAGGCCGCCCAGCACGGCACGGTCCAGAGCTATATCAAGCTCAAGAAAGTCGAGCTTCCAACCCTTGCCGATTTCCGCAAATGCGCGAAGGCGATCTCGCTCTCCAGCGTGATCGGCACCTTCATCGGCGTGCTGCCGGCGCTCGGCGCCACGACGGCGGCCCTGATCTGCTACAATGAGACCCGCCGCTGGTCGAAGCACAAGGAAGAATTCGGCAAGGGCTCCATCGAGGGCGTCGCCGGGCCGGAGGCCGCCAACAACGCCGCCGTCGGCGGCGCCATGGTGCCGACACTGGCCCTCGGCATCCCCGGCAGCACCACATCGGCGATCATCCTTGCCGGACTGATCATCCAGGGCATTCGTCCCGGGCCGCATCTCTTCACCGAGCAGCCGATATTGCTCTACGTCGTCTTCGGTTCGATGCTGGCGGCCAACCTGCTCTATCTGGTGATGGGGCTCGGCATGGCCAAGCTGTTCGCCCGCATCGCGCTCATTCCCCCGGCCTATCTGTGGCCGGCCGTCTTCGTGCTTTCGGTGGTCGGATCCTATGCCCCGAACCAGTCGATGTTCGATGTCTGGGTCATGCTGGCCGCCGGCGTCGTGGGATTCCTCTTCCGGCGCCATGGCTTCTCGCCGGCACCGCTGATCATGGGCCTGGTGCTGGGCAAGATGGTCGAGGAGACGCTGAAGCAGTCGCTGCTGATCTTCGACCAGAACTGGCTGATGTTCATGACCCGTCCGGTGGTGGTGGTGTTGTTCGCGATCACCGTCGCAGGTCTCGCCGCACCGGGACTGATGCGGCTATGGCGCATGTGGCGAGCTAGCGCAGCATGAACGACATCGCCGAGAAGCAGTTCAGCGTGCGGATCACCGACTTCATCGAGCCGGCGGTATAGGTCACCACTTCCGGCGCCGGCCGCTCGGTGCCCGGCATCAGCGACATCAGGTCGGCCAGTGCCACGTTGTTCAGCTCGACTCGCACGTTCATCGGCGGCGCGATGCGGAACGGCCTGATCTCCTTCACCCGTCCGAGCGCCCGGGTCGCTGCCGCCCGGATCAGCTCATGCGCCTTCTTCGGTGCGATCGAGTCGGCGGCGGAGTTCATGATCGCGCGCTTGACCTCGACGATCTCGGCGCCTTCGAACAGCGGGGTCACCTCCGCCTTCAGGCAGTCGTCGCCCGAGACCAGGATCACCGGCACCCCGACCTCGCCGGCATAGGAGCCATAGAGCCCGGACTCGCCGACCTCGCGGCCGTTCACCGTGATCCGCCCGAAGGCGAAGCCGTTGATGGTGTGCGCCAGGATGCCGTGCGAGCGGGCACGGGCATGGAAGCCGAGCGCGAAGACGCCGGCATAGTCGGCGGTCAGCCCCTCCATCATCGAGACGGGCTTCGGCTTGCCGGAGATCAGGCGGGCCCGGGCGTCGAGATCCTCGATCAGGAGATTGCGCATCGGCCCGTGGGAATCATTGACCAGGATCTCGGTCGCACCGCCCTCGAACGCGCCGGCGATCGCGGCGTTCACTTCCGCGGTCATCAGCCTGCGGGCACGCTCGTATTCCGGGTTTCCCGGCTGCCCTTGCTGGCCGTGCACGACGCCGGCGACGCCTTCGATGTCCGACGAGATGTAGATCCGCATTCAAATCCCCTGGCGATGGCGGGCGGCACGTTAAGCCGAAACGAGGCAGGGCGACAATCGTCCAGGGGAAAGCTAGTGTCGATCTCTTCATGACCGACCGCGCCCTTATCGAAACCTTCACCCGTGCCGTCCTCGCCGAAGATCCGTCGGCGCTGATCCCCCATTTCTTCGCCCACGACATCGCGCCACCGATCTTCCGCTGGAATCCGCAGATCGGAACCCTGGTCGAGGCGCCCCTCAAGGTCCTGTTCCGCTGGTGGCGGTCGCAAAAGGTCGGCGGCAGCATTCCGTCAGTCGATGCGGTCGATCCGCTCGCGCTCAAGGAGGCGCTGGGTTTCCTGATGATCCTCGACGTGCTCGAGGACGGCTGGGACTTCCGCTACCGCCTCTACGGCAGCGAGATCGCCCAGCACGCCAAGCATGACTACACCGGGCAGCGCACCTCCGAGCTCAAGGTCGTCTCGCCGATCCCGACGTTCTACATCGCCTGCTACCGGGCCGTGCTGGTGCGCCCGGAGCCGCTGATGACCCGGAACCAGCCTCCGACCGATGTTGCCACCACGACGTGGACGCGGCTGGTCCTGCCGCTGAAGGGTGCCGACGGCAAGATCGCGCGCTTCCTCGTCGGCAATGTCCCCGGCACCTGGCGCCAGCCGCGAGAGGCCGGCACGGCCTGAGCGGAGGGATGGCGGGCCGCGCCCGGGCGCGGCATGATGCCCCCCTGCCGCCTCCTCCCGGAGCTTCTTCCATGCCCGATACGATCCTGCCGGCCGCCGACTGGCTGAAGGCGCCCGCCGGCGACCGGTGGAATTCCGAGATCCTGGCCGAAGCCTGGGCCTATGCCGCCAGCATCGAGTCCGCGGCGGTGATGGTGGTGGAGGGCGGCCGCGTCGTCGCCAGCTGGGGCGATCTCGAACGTCGCTACATGTGCCACTCGATGCGGAAGAGCTTCCTCTCGGCGCTCTACGGCATCCATATCGAGGACGGGCGCATCAGCCGCGGCACGACGCTGGCCGAGCTCGACATAGACGACAAGGAAGGGCTCTCCGGCCGCGAGAAGGCCGCGAGCATCGTCGAGCTGCTTTCGGCGCGCTCGGGCATCTATCACCCGTCCGTCTACGAGAGCCAGTGGATGCGCGCCATCAAGGAGCTTCGCCACGCCCACGCGCCCGGCGTCTTCTGGTGCTACAACAACTGGGACTTCAACGTGCTGGGCACGATCTTCGAGAAGCTGGTCGGCCGCTCGCTGTTCGAGGAGTTCCGCGACCGCATCGCCAGGCCGATCGGCATGCAGGACTTCCGCTACGATGACGAACGCAAGGACGGCGAGTATGTCCACGGCACCGATACGGTGCATCCGGCCTATCCCTTCCGCATGTCGAGCCGCGATCTGGCGCGCTTCGGTCTCCTCTTCCTCAACGGCGGCCTCTGGGGCGACAAGCAGATCATCCCGCGCCGCTGGGTGAAGGAGAGCACGGCGCCGATCTCGGAGGCCGGCAATGCCGGCGCCTACGGGTACATGTGGTGGGTGGCACGCGCCGGCATCCACATCCCGGGCGTCATCCTGCCGGAAGGCACCTACTCCGCCCGCGGCGCCGGCGGACATAAGATGATCGTCATCCCGGCGCACGACATCGTGCTCGTGCACCGGGTCGATACCGACGTGAAGGGGCGCGAGGTGAAGACGCACCAGTTCGCCCCGCTGATCGATCTCGTGCTTGCCGCCCGGCTCGGGCGGGGCTGGTAGAAGGAGACGCAAGGATGGTGACGCTTCTGACCGAACGCGGCGGCTTCGACGTGAAGGCCCGCAAGGCCGGCGAGGACATCTGGGTCGACGCCGGCGCCCTCGCCGAGGCGACGGGCTGGGACCTGAAGCCGGAAGGCTTCTGTCGGGACGAGATCTGCGTGCCGCTGCCGCGGGGACGCGAGTCCGAGTTCCGTCAGGGCGCGGAGATCAACGCAGCGAAGCTGTGGCGCCACGCCGGACAGCCGGTCGTCGTCAGCCGTGACGGCAACGCCTGGTCGCTCGGCACGTCGGCGTCGCTGCGGGGGAGCAAGCTGGAGAGCCTGCAGGCACCGGACGTGGCGCTGCCGGACCTCGACGGCCGCGTCCACCGGATCTCAGATCACCTCGGCAAGAAGATCTTTCTCTCGACCTGGGCGTCCTGGTGAGGCTGTCGTTTTGACTTGCCCGTGTGGCAGCAACTGTACGACGAGCTCAAGGGTCACGGTTTCATGGTGTTCGCGGTCGCGATGGACAGCCGCGGGCCGGAGATCGCGCGGCCCTGGATCGAGGCGGCGAAGTCGACCTACGTCTCGGTGATCGACACCGAGCATCGCCTGGCCGACCTCTACAACATGGTCAACGTGCCGGAAGCCGTTTGGATCGACGAGACCGGCAAGATCGTGCGGCCGACCGAGGTCGCCGGCAGCGGCGACTATTTCCGGAAGATGGATCGCCAGACCAAGGCGCTTCCCGACGACGCCAAGATCATGCGCGAGGAGATGCGTTCGCTCTACATGAACGCGCTTCGCGACTGGGTGAAAGACGGCACGAAGAGCACCTACGCCTTCGATGCCAAGGCGGCGCGCGCGCATGTGCGGCCGCCGTCTGAGGACGTGGCGCTCGCTCATTGCTGGTTCCGGCTCGGCCGGCACCTCTATGCGGCGGGCAACCTGGACGAAGCGGAGTCCGCCTTCCGCGAGGCGAGCCGGCTGCATCCCGACTCCTGGAACATCTGGCGCCAGATGGGTGACATCAAGCACCAGGGCCAGCCCAATCCCGAGTTCTGGGCGCGGGTCGAGACGCTGGGAGATCGTCGCTACTACGGCAAAATCGACATGCCGGGCATGCCGTGAAGGCGCGGGCGTCATCGCCCGAGATCATGCGGACGGGTCCTGAGCCGGCGCTCGACCGGCGGGCGCTGCTCAGGACCGGCGCCCTTCTCTGCCTGGCAGCCGCCATCCCGCGTTCGACCCGGGCCGAGACCGACCCGCCGACGGCGGCGCGGGCCGCGCTCGCCGGCGCGCTCACCATCGACATCCATTCCCATGCCGGCCGCGCCGTCGGCCGTTCGAAGACGTCCGAGACCGTGCCGTTCACGCCGGTCGCGGCGCCGATGCGCGACGGCGGAATGGCGGTGATCTGTCTCGCCATGGTCGCCGACACACCGACCCTCGAGCTCACACCCGAGCGCCGGATCCGGGCGATGCGGGAGCCGGAGCCGGGCGAGCTCTATCAGTGGAGCCGCCGCTCCTTCGCCCGCCTGGCCGCGCTGGTGCAGCACCAGAAGCTCAACCTCGTCACCGATCTCGCTTCGCTGAACGCCTCGCCCCGGCGCGGCCCGTCGGCGATCATCGCGGCCGAGGGCGCGGACTTCCTCGAGGGCCGGATCGATCGGCTGGAGGAGGCCTATCGGGAGCACCGGCTCCGCCACCTGCAGCTCACCCACTACCGGGTCAACGAGCTCGGCGACATCCAGACGGCGGCACCGGTTCATGGCGGCCTCACTCGCTTCGGCGCCGAGGTGATCCGCGCCTGCAACCGCTTGGGCGTCGTCGTCGACATCGCCCACGGCCCCTTCGACCTGGTCAAGCAGGCTGCCGCCATCACCACCCGGCCGCTGGTGCTTTCGCACACCTCGCTCGCCAATCGCCCCGCGCCCTTCAGCCGGCTGATCTCGCCCGATCATGCGCGCCTCGTCGCCGGCACCGGCGGCGTCATCGGCATCTGGCCGCCGTCGGGCATCTTCCCCGACCTGGCCGCGCTGGCCGCCGGCATCGCTCGCATGGTCGATGCGACCGGCATCGACCATGTCGGCCTGGGCACCGACATGAACGGGCTCACCGCGCCGCCGACCTTCTCCAGCTATCGCCAGCTGCCCGATCTCGCCGCGGCGCTGATGGCCCGCGGCTTCCAGGCCGCCGAGGTGAGGAAGCTTCTGGGCGGCAACTACGCACGCGTCTTCGCGGCGACCGTCGGTCATTCGTAGCAGCCACACTTACATTATGGTTGTGCCCCGCATCGGCAACGGGAACAATCGCGGCTGAACCGGCGTTCGCCGGAAGACCCATCATGAGGACGTGAACGACATGGCCAACATCCGCCTTCTCGGTATCTCCGGCAGCCTGCGCAAAGGCTCCTACAACGCCGCCGCGTTGAAGGCGGCAGCCGGCCTCGTGCCGACCGATGCCAGCCTGGAGATCTTCGACATCTCCGGCATCCCGCTCTACAACGAGGACGTGAAGGCTCAAGGCTTCCCCGAGCCGGTGCAGCGCCTGCGCGAGAAGATTGCGGCTGCCGACGGCCTCGTCTTCGCGACGCCGGAGTACAATTTCTCCACCTCGGGTGTGCTGAAGAACGTCATCGACTGGGCGTCCCGCCCGCCGGAGCAGCCCTTCAACGAAAAGGCCGTCGCCCTTCTGGGCGCCTCGGCCGGTGTTTTGGGCACGGCGCGCGCCCAGTACCATCTCCGCCAGATCGGCGTCTTCCTCAACATGCGCTTCGTCAACAAGCCGGAAGTGTTCATCGGCTCCGCCAGCACCAAGTTCGATGCCGACGGCAACCTCACCGACGAGACGGCGAAGGGGCTGATCAAGAGCCTGATGGCCGAGCTGGTGACCTGGAGCAAGCGCCTGAAGGCGACCTGACCGGCACGGAAGCGGTTGCGGCCGGCGCGGGCGCAGGCGATCATTCCAGCGGCATCTGCCGCTTCCGATGGCAGCCTCTGCTCTTTGCGGAGGCACGGGACCGGCGCGGCAGGGGGCCGCGCCGTGTTTCGTTTCAAGGGATCGGCGATGGCATGTCGCTTGCTGATCTCACCTGCGGCCGAACGGGGGTAAGGGAGCGACGGTGACGACATCGGCCTTCGACGAGATGAGCGGCGACGGATCGACCCGTCCGCCCTATGCCGCCATCGCCGACTGGCTCGCCTCGACTCCGGCCGAGATGCTGGCGCTCAAGCGGGACGAGGCGGAGCTGATCTTCCGGCGGACCGGAATCACCTTCGCCGTCTACACCGAGGGCGGCGATCCCGAGCGACTGATCCCCTTCGACATCATCCCACGGGTCCTCGATGCGCATGAATGGTCGGTGCTGGAGCGTGGCCTCACCCAGCGGGTGAAGGCGCTGAACGCCTTCATCGCCGATGTCTACGACCAGCAGGAATTCATCCGCGCCGGCAAGATCCCGCCGGTCCTCGTCCTCCACAATCCGGGCTTCGCCGCCGAGATGGTCGGGCTCAAGGTCGCAGCCGGGATCTATACCCATGTCGCCGGCATCGACATGGTCAGAGTCGGGCCGGAAGAGTTTTACGTGCTCGAAGACAATTGCCGCACTCCGTCGGGCGTCTCCTACATGCTGGAGAACCGCGAAGCGACGATGCGGCTCTTCCCCGAGCTGATCCGGCGCCACCGCATCCGTCCGGTCTCGCATTATCCCGAGGAGCTTCTCGGCATGCTGCGCTCGGTGGCGCCGCCCGCCGCCTCCGACAACCCGACCGTCGTGCTGCTCACGCCCGGCTCCTACAACAGCGCCTATTACGAGCATTCCTTCCTCGCCGATGAGATGGGGGTCGAGCTGGTCGAGGGTGCCGACCTGATGGTCGAGGACCTGGTCGTCTACATGCGCACCACCCGCGGCCGCCAGCGGGTCGACGTGATCTACCGGCGGATCGACGATGCCTTCATCGACCCGCTGACCTTCCGGCCGGACTCGGCGCTCGGCGTCCCCGGCCTCATGGCCGCCTACCGCTCCGGCAACGTGACGCTGGCCAATGCGGTCGGCGCCGGCATCGCCGACGACAAGGCGGTCTACACCTACGTACCGGAGATGATCCGCTTCTTCTTAGGCGAGGAACCGATCCTGAAGAACGTGCCGACCTGGCGCTGTTCGGAGGCCGACGAGCGCGCCCATGTGCTCGACCGCCTGCACGAGCTGGTGGTCAAGGACGTCCATGGCTCCGGCGGCTACGGCATGCTGGTCGGCCCGCACGCGACCAGGGCCGAATGCACCGCCTTCGCCGAGAAGATCCGGGCGACGCCCGAGCGCTACATCGCCCAGCCGACGCTCAGCCTCTCGACCTGCCCGACCTTCGTCGAGAGCGGCGTCGCCCCGCGCCATGTCGATCTCCGCCCCTTCGTCCTGGCCGGCCGCGACATCCGCATCGTGCCGGGGGGCCTGACCCGCGTTGCGCTGCGCCAGGGCTCGCTGGTGGTGAATTCGAGCCAGGGCGGCGGCACCAAGGACACCTGGGTCCTCGATGGCTGAGCCCTAGATGCTGAGCCGCACCGCCGGAAGCCTGTTCTGGCTCTCCCGCTACGTTGAGCGGGCGGAGAACATGGCGCGCCTGCTCGACGTCGCCATGCGCATGTCGAGCCTGCCTCTCGATGCCGCCGAGATGGCGGACGAATGGCATTCCGCCCTCGCCGCCGCCGGCTGCGAGGAGAGCTTCTACGCCAAGCACGAGCATGCCTCGGCCGAGGCCGTCATCGACCATCTGGCCCGCGATCCCGACAATCCGTCCTCGATCCGCTCCTGCCTGGAAACGGCGAGGAACAACGGCCGCGCCGTCCGCACGGCGCTGACCGCCGACATGTGGGAGGCGGTGAACGCGACCTGGCTCGAAATGCGCCAGCTGAGGCCTGAAGACTTCTCGCCGGAGAGGGTGCGCCGCGTGCTCGACCGGGTGAAGGAACGCTCGCTGCTCTTCGGCGGCGCCGTCGCCGCGACCATGCTGCGCAGCGACGCCTACTGGTTCAGCCGGCTTGGCACCTTCGTCGAGCGCGCCGACAACACCGCCCGCATCCTCGATGTGAAATACCTCGTTCTGCTGCCCAAGACCGAACCGGTCGGCGGGCTGGTCGACTACTACCAGTGGACGGCGATCCTTCGCTCGGTCTCGGCGCTGCGCTCCTATCACTGGGTCTATCGCGACCGGGTGAAGCCCTGGCTGGTCGCCGAGTTGCTGATCCTGCGCCCCGAGATGCCGCGCTCGCTGATGAGTTGCCTCGGCGAGATCTCCCGCCAGCTGGACGTGTTGGGGCAGTCCTACGGCGCCCGCGGCGAATGCCATCGGCTGGCCGGCGAGATCGACGCCCGTTTGCGTTACGGCCGGATCGAGGCGATCTTCCAGGCTGGCCTGCACGAGTTCCTGACGGAATTCATCGACACCAACACGGTGCTGGGCGACGAGATCGGACGGCACTACCTCTTCTAGACATGCGCATCCGCATCCGCCACGAGACCCGCTATCGCTACGACAAGCCGATCGACCTGGCGGCCCAGGTCGTGCGTCTGGCGCCGCGCGACCACGAAGGCCAGCGCGTGCTCTCCTGGCGGGTCATGGACGGCAACCGCCGACGGCTTCCGGGATTCGAGGACGGCTACGGCAACCGCTGCCACCTGGTCACCATCGAGCGCCGGCACGAGGAGTCGGCGATCGTCGTCGAGGGCGAGGTCGAGACTAGCGAGTCGGCCGGCGTCGTCACCGGCGCCATCGACACCCTGCCGCCGCTCTTCTATCTCCGCCAGACCGACGCGACCCGTCCGGACAAGGCGATAGAAGATCTCGCCGCCACGCATGCCGGCATCACCGATCCGGTCGAACGCCTGCACCGGCTGATGCTCGATGTGCGTGCCCGCGTCGTCTACGAGGTCGGCTCGACCTCCGTCGTGACGTCCGCCGCCGAGGCGTTGGCGCGCGGACACGGCGTCTGCCAGGACCACGCCCATGTCCTGATCGCCGCCGCCCGCCTGCTCGGCCACCCTGCCCGCTACGTCAGCGGGTATCTATGGGACGGCCCGCGCACCGAGCCAACCGAGGCGAGCCACGCCTGGGCCGAGGTCAGGATCGATCGCCTCGGCTGGGTCGGGTTCGACGCCGCTAACGGCGTGTCGCCGACCGAAGCCTATGTGCGGGTCGCGGTCGGCCTCGACTACACCGAGGCGGCGCCGGTGCGCGGCATCCGCCGGGGCGGCGCCGCTGAAACCCTTGCGGTGGCGGTGGAAGTGCAGCAGGTTCAAGCGCAGCAGTAACTGCGCTTTTCGAGATCCAAGATGACCTATTGCGTGGGCCTCCGCCTCCAGAGCGGCCTCGTCATGCTGGCCGACACCCGCACCAATGCCGGCGTCGACAACATCGCGACATTCTGCAAGCTGCACGTGGTCGAGATCCCGGGCGAGCGCATGATCTGCCTCGCCACCGCCGGCAACCTCGCCATCACCCAGGCCGTGGTGAACCTGGTCTCGGAGGGATTCGAAAGCGCCGACTCAGGCCAGATGGAGACCCTGGCGAAGGCGCCTAGCATGTTCCGGGCGGCGCAGATCGTCGGCGAGGCGGTGCGCAAGGTCTACGGGGTCTATGGCGAGGCCATGCGCGCCCAGCAGGTTGGCTTCGACGTCGCCCTTCTGCTCGGCGGCCAGATCAAGGGCCGCTCGCTCCGGCTGTTCCAGATCTACTCCGCCGGGAACTTCATCGAGGCGACGGAGGACACGCCGTTCCTGCAGATCGGCGAGCACAAGTACGGGAAACCGATCCTCGACCGCGCCGCCCACTACGACAGCGATCTCTACGATGCGATCAAGCTGGTGCTGGTCTCCATGGATTCGACGCTCCGGTCGAACCTGACCGTCGGCATGCCGGTCGATCTGCTCGTCTACAAGAAGGACGCGCTGGCGGTCGACATCCGCCGCCGCATCGGCGAGGACGACCCCTATTTCCGCAAGCTGCGCGAGCAATGGTCGACGGCGCTGCGCGAAGCCTATCTGGCGATCCCGCGGCCCGACTGGGCATCCTGACTCAGGCTGGGCCTGATCGCCGGCGGAAGGGGCGGAATTCCCGTCCGGCGTGATCGTAGAAGATCGCGAGAATGACCAGCACGTCGGGCGACTTGCCGTCGCTTGCGAGCGGCAGAACCAGGTTTTCCACGACATCGACCCGGCCGCGAAGGACCGGCTGCGCCGGCGGCGCGAGGCGCCAGAGCGGCCGGCCGCTTTCCGCGACCTGGCGGTGATGGCTGAGGATGGGCCCTAAAGTCCCGCTGCCGCCGATGGCCTCGCCGGTCGGGTTCTCACCATAGGCGTCGCTGATGGCCGAGCCAACCAGCCGGAACCGGAACGACGAGATTTCCCCGTCACCGTCGCGAAGGATGTCGAGGCTGACCAGGCTCGGCAGCAGGCGGCCGACCGCGGCCGGGTCGAAATGGGCACGTCCTGGCAGGACGCCTGGGCCGGGGCGCATCGACTCCCAGGCCTGGTGGAGCTGAAAGACTTTCGGCGAGCGGACGCGAGCGGGATCGAGTTCATCGAAGAACTCTTCCGCGCCTTTGCTTTCCACTGCGTACAAGGAGCCCCCGGTCGACCGAATTCCTCAAGCTTCGCGCAGGCCGCGACGGAGGGCAAGATACGCGCCTGAGATCCGGCGGAGAAACCGTGGCGTGCGCTCGACGGCCAGGGCGAAGCCCGGCTTGAGACGCCCGAGCACGCTCGGTCGCTTCGCCGGTGGCCACTTCAGGTGGTAGGCGGCCAGCAGCCATCCGACCTCGCCACGGTCGTTGAGAAGGGGCAGGAGAAGACGGGTATAGGGAACGGTGGTGCCATCGGGCAGGCGGCATCGGCCGTCACCCGAGCGCGGCCGACAGCCGGCGATGGCGTCGTCGTAGACCGCCCAGATGTCAGGGCGTTCCTTCCGCGCCAGAACCTGGCTGCCGAGGAGATTGGCGGCGTTGCGGCCGAGCGCGGCGACGAGTTGCTTGTCAAATCGCTTCCAACCGTGACCCCCTTTTCGCGTCCAATTCCGACCCCTCTGGGCGGGGAGGAATGGGCTTATCCGCGTAGTGCATAGGGGGGACCCGCGCCCGT
>CAXNIC010000074.1:0-15992 GCA_964201945.1 Alphaproteobacteria bacterium | reverse complement strand
AAAGCCGGTCGACCAGGTTGCGCTTGGCATAGTCGGTGAGCTCGAGGCTCGACATGCGGTCGGAGGAGAGCGAGATCCAGATGATCGGGCGCGCGTCGGCCTCGACCTTGGAGATCACTGGCGGATCGGCGTCGACCGGCAGGCGCGACATGACGCGGCCGACCTTGTCGCGCACGTCGTTGGTGGCGCCGTCGATGTCGCGGTCGATGCGGAACTCGAGCGAGATCGAGGACGAGCCCTCGCGGCTCGACGAGGTCATCGTCTTGATGCCCTCGATGCCGGAAAGCGCGTCCTCCAGGATCTGCGCCACCTGGACTTCGATGATGTTCGGCGACGCACCCTTGTAGGTCGTCTGCACGGAGACGATCGGCGGGTCGATGTCGGGATATTCGCGGACGGCGAGGCGCTGGAAGGCGAAGAGCCCGAAGGTCAGCAGGACCAGGCTGATGACGGTCGCGAAGACCGGGCGCTTGATGGCGACGTCGGACAGAACCATAGGCGCCTCTCGATGGCGGTTGGATCAGGCTCCGGTGCGGACCGGCGAGCCGTCGCGGATCTTCTGGATGCCGCTGGTGACGATGACCGAGCCAGGCTGCAGCCCTTCCCGGATCTCGACCTCGCCGGGAAGGCGCGCGCCGAGCTTGACCTCGGTCTTCACGGCCTTGCCGTCGGTGACGATATAGACGTACTGGCGGATGCCCTCGGGAACCACCGACTCCTCCGGCACGATCAGCGCGTTCTCGCGCCGGTTGAGCGCCAGCTTCACGGTGAGGAACATGCCGGGCTTCAGCGCTCCGTCGGGGTTCGGGAACTCGGCCCGGACCTCGATCGCGCGGGTGGTGGTGTCGACGCGGGTGTCGACGCTGGTGATGGATCCGGAGAAGGTACGGCCGGGGGCGCCGTTGCCGGCCGCCGTGACCGTGGCACCGGGCGCGATCGACGCCATCGCCGCCTCGGGCACGAAGAAGCGGAGCTTGATGACGTCGACGTCGTCGAGCGTGGTGATCGAGGTGCCGACCGAGACCAGCGATCCGAGGCTGACGCGGCGGATGCCGAGCCGGCCGGAGAACGGCGCCGTGATCTTGAGGTCGCCGACCTGCGTCTCGATCACGCGGACGCGGGCTTCGGCGTTGCGGTAGGCGCCTTCGAGATCGTCGACGCGGGCCTGCGGCGCGTTGCCGGTCGTCAGCAGGCTCTTGGCGCGGTCGCGCGCGGCCTTCGCCTGATCGCGGGTGGCGCGGGCGGCCTCGAGGTTGGCGCTGGGCTCGCGGTCGTCGAGCTCGAGGATGACGGCGCCGGCCTTGACGGCCTGGCCTTCGGTGAACTTGATCGCCTTGACGATGCCCGAGATCTTGGTGGTGACGGTGAGGCTCTCGTTCGCCAGCGCCGTGCCCACGGCCTCGACGGTGTCGTCGATGGGGCCGACCCGGACCTGCTTGGCTTCGATCGGAATGGCGCGCTGCGCCGGCGTCGCGGTCGCGCTCGCTTTCGCCTGCTGGCCAGGCAGCCAGGCGTCCCGGTAGTACCAGCCGCCGGCCCCGACCGATGTCAGAACCGCAACAACCGCGATTTGCGCAACGACTTTCATTGCTCTCCCAGCCCCTGCCCGCCCAGGCGGCGCGACTTTAGCTCAATGTTTCTTAACCTGAAACTAGCATTAGATCGATTCTTCGTGACGATCGGCGCGGGGATCGAGGGTGGATGCGACCGGGGTGATGGCAGCCTCGGGGACGAAAGGTGATTGCTCTGGCACGGGCCGGCCCACCCTCATCCTGCGCCGGTAGGCGACGAAGAGTGCAAGCGCCATGCTAAAGCCGGCCGCGAGCCAAAACAGCGCGGATGGGCCGAAAGCGTCCATTAGCGGGCTCGCCGCCAGGGGGCCGATGGTGGCCCCCACTGACCACAAAAGCAGCATGCTGCCGCTAACGGAGACAACCTGGCTGCGGTCGATGAAGTCGTTGGTGTGGGCGACGCAGATCGGATAGATCGCCCCCGAAAGCCCGCCGAACAGCGCGATCAACACGTAGAGAGCGAGAGTCGACCAGGACCAGGCAACCGCAAGTCCGACGGTCGACAGCATCATCAGGATGACGACCACCAGGAGGACCCGGCGGCGGTCGAAGCGGTCCGAGAGCCAGCCGATCGGCCACATGAGGACGAGGCCGCCCATGGTCATGACGGCGATGAACTGGCCGACGCCGGCCGGCGTGAGCCCGATCCGCTGGGCGAAGACCGGGGCGAGGCCGGAGATGGCCGAGCCGACCAGGCCTGCCAGCAACACGCCGACGACGCCGAGCGGCGAGGCCCGGTAGAGCTCGGCCAGCGGCATCCGGCGCGCGTCCTCGATCGGCGGCGCCGACTCGGCGGTGAGCGCCACGGGAAGGAGCGCCAGCGCGTAGGCGATCGCCGAAACCATGAACAGGAGCTGGCCCGAGGTGTCGGCGAGGCCCAGCAGGAACTGGCCGCCGCCGAAGGCCAGCTTGTTGGAAATTGTGTAGCTGGCGAGCACCCGGCCGCGCTCGTTGGCACGGGTGCGGTGGTTGAGCCAGCTCTCGGTGATCATGAACATCCCGGCCGAAGCCGCGCCGTTGAAGGCGCGAAGCACCGTCCAGGGAATGGTCCCGACCACGAACGGATATAGAAGAGTGATCGCGCACATCAGTCCGGCGAGAACGGCGAAGGCGCGGATGTGCCCGACCCGGCGGACCAGCCGGCCGGCGAGGCGGCAGCCGATGAGGAAGCCGACCGAATACGAGGCGACCACCATGCCGATCGAGCCTGTGGCGAACCCCTCGGTCGACATGCGGAGCGCGATGAAGGTCGAGAAGACGCCGTTTCCGACCAGGAGCAGGGCGGTTCCCGCCAGGATCGGCGCCACCGGCAGAAGGGTCGGGAACATCGCGGCTACGGCTGCTCCGGACGGCGGGTGGAGGAAGGCGACGGCGGGTGCCGCCGCCTCTTCTCGCTTAACACGCCGCCCCGGTCCAGGGGAGGGGGGCCGCCAAGCCACTGATTTATCGTGTCAAGCCATTATTGCGTTTGACAGTGGCGTCTATGTCACGGAGAAGGCCGACATGGTCATCAAGCGCGCCCTGATCCACCTCGCGTTCGGAGCCGCCCTTCTCGCTCCGGGCATCGCCCTCGCAGGCCCCAATCCCTGCACCGTCAACATCGCGGAGGCCGAGCGCGCCCGGGGGATCCCGGAAGGCCTGCTGCAGGCGATGTCGGTCACCGAGAGCGGCTTCAACGGCAAGCCCTATCCCTGGGCCCTCAATCTCGGCGGCCGCGTCGTCTATGCCAGCAATCTGGACGCGGCGAAGAAGATCCTGGGCGACCGCAGCGCCAAGGGTAAGAAGAACCTCTATGCCGGCTGCATGCAGCTGTCGGTGAAGTATCACGGCAACGCCTTCGCTTCGCTTGGCGACCTGCTGTCGCCGCAGCGGAACGTCGCTTATGCCGCCAAGTATCTCGCCTCCCATCACGAGGACCTCGGCGACTGGGAGGCCGCGGTCCGCCGCTACCAGGGCGGCAAGCCCAAGCACTCCGCCGCCTATTTCTGCCGCGTCTGGCGCACCCTGGCGGAGGTCAAGCCGCAGACCGCGCGCCTTCTCGACAACCGCCGCTGCGGCCGCGCACCCGAGAACGACCTCGACGACAGCGACGATGCGGTCGAACTCGAGGCTCTGGTGCCGGTGCCGGCCACGCTCACGCGGGAGGATCGCCGCGAGTTGAACGGCTGATCACAAGTTCGCGTCGTTTCGTCGTCTCCATCGCCAAAGGCCTAAATGCCCGCTCCTTCTTCCGTTCTCGTCGCCGGCTCCGGTGTCATGGGGGCCGGCATCGCTGCCGCCTTCCTGCGCTCGGGTGCCAAGGTCCAGGTCCTGAGCCGCACGCCCGAGCGGGTGTCGGAGAAGGTCCCAGGCGTCACCGGGACCGCCCAGCTTCCCGAGCAGGCTCCCGACCTGATCATCGAGTCGGTGCCGGAGAAGCTCGATCTCAAGAAGCGCCTCTACGCCGAGATCGAGGCCCGCTACGGCGGCCGGCCGGTGCTCGCGACCAACACGTCCGGCCTGCCGCTGGACGATCTCGCCGCCGGACTTGCCCACAAGGGGCGATTCCTCGGCCTCCATTACTTCATGCCGGCCGACGTCATGCCGCTGGTCGAGGTGATCCGCACGGCCGAGACCTCGGACGAGGCGGCGGAGACGGTCATCGCCGGCGTCCGCGCCTGCGCCCAAGACCCGCTCGTCCTCAACCGGCCGATCGAGGGCTTCCTGATCAACCGGCTCCAGCACGCGATCCTGCACGAGGCCTATCACCTGATCGAGCAGGGCATCTGCGGGCCGGAGGAGGTCGATCACGCCGCCCGCGCCATGCTGGGCCCGCGCATGTGCATCACCGGGCTGATCGAGCAGAAGGACCTGAGCGGCCTCGACACCCATGCCCTGGTGCAGCGGGCGATCGTCCCCTACCTGCACCACTCGGCCGAGCCCTCGCGCCTGGTCCAGGACATGTATGCCCGGGGCGACATCGGCGTGAAGTCCGGCAAGGGCTTCTACGACTGGACCAAGATGGATCCGAAGAAGCGCCAGGCCGAGGCCCGGACCAAGCTCGCCGAGATCCTGGCGCTGCTCGAACGCCAGAAGCGCAACGGCAGCGGGAAAAGCGGCGGCGCTTGATCCGCCGCTCCTGACTCGGGCACCATCGTCCTCCCCCTCGTCGCGGTCCGGCTCCTGGGACCGCCTTTAAGCATCTTTCCGGAGGATCACCCATGACCGCGGCCGGCTCCCGACGGCGCAAGACCTACGACGACCTGCGTTCCAAGCGCTGGTACGGCGTCGCCGACCTCCGCGCCTTCGGGCATCGCTCGCGCACCCTGCAGATGGGCTACACCCGTGAGGACTGGGTCGGAAAGCCGGTGATCGCGATCATCAACACCTGGTCCGACATCAATCCCTGCCACAGCCATTTCAAGCTCCGGGTCGAGGAGGTGAAGCGCGGCATCTGGCAGGCCGGGGGATATCCGCTGGAGATGCCGGCGATCGCGCTGGCCGAGCCGTTCCAGAAGCCGACGACGATGCTCTATCGCAACCTGCTGGCGATCGAGACCGAGGAGCTTCTGCGTTCGTATCCGGCCGACGGCGCGGTGCTGCTCGGCGGCTGCGACAAGACGGCGCCGGCGCTGCTGATGGGCGCCATCACCATGGACCTGCCGACCATCTTCGTTCCGGCCGGCCCGATGCTGCGCGGCAACTGGCACGGCAACTTCTTGGGGTCCGGCACCGATTCCTGGAAATACTGGGCCGAGCTCCGCGCCGGCAACATCACCGAGAAGGACTGGGAAGAGGTGGAGGAGGGGATCGCCCGCTCCTACGGCACCTGCATGACCATGGGCACCGCGGCGACGATGATGAGCATGGCCGAGGTCCTCGGTTTCACGCTGCCCGGGGCGTCCTCGATTCCGGCACCGGACTCGAACCACTCGCGCATGGCGTCTCTCTCCGGCCGCCGCATCGTCGACATGGTGTGGGAAGACCTGAAGCCCTCGGACATCCTCACCGAGAAGTCCTTCGACAACGCCGTCACCACGCTGATGGCGATGGGCGGATCGACCAACGCCGTCGTGCATCTGCTGGCGCTGGCCGGCCGCGCCGGCGTGAAGCTGACGCTCGACCGCTTCAACGAGATCTCCAAGCACGTGCCGATGATCGCCAACGTGCGTCCGTCGGGGAAATACCTGATGGAGGACTTCTATTACGCCGGCGGCCTTCCTGCCTTCCTCAACGAGCTCGGCGATCTCCTCGACCGCAAGGCCGGCACGGTGAACGGCCAGACGCTCGGCGACAACATCAAGGACGCCAAGGTCTACAACGCAGACGTCATCGTCAGCCGCGACAAGGCACTCTACAAATCGGGCGGTCTCGCCGTAGTGCGCGGCAACCTCGCGCCCGATGGCGCGGTGATCAAGCCGACCGCCGCCGATCCCAAGCTGTGGAAGCACACCGGCCCCGCGGTCGTGTTCGAGGACTACAACGACATGGCGGCGCGCATCGACAGCGACGACCTCGACGTCACCAAGGATTCCGTTCTCATCCTCAAGAACGCCGGCCCCCAGGGCGGCCCGGGCATGCCCGAATGGGGCATGCTGCCGGTGCCGAAGAAGCTGCTGAAGGAAGGCGTGCGCGACATGGTGCGCATCTCGGATGCGCGCATGAGCGGCACCAGCTACGGCACCTGCGTCCTGCACGTGGCGCCCGAGGCCTATATCGGCGGCCCGCTGGCGCTGGTGAAGAACGGCGACATGATCGAGCTCGACATCGAAGGCCGCACGCTGAACCTCAAGATCTCCGATGCGGAGATGGCGAAGCGGAAGGCGGCGTGGAAGAAGCCGCCGCCACGCTTCGGCCGCGGCTGGGGCGCGCTCCACGCCATGCACATCACCCAGGCCGACCAAGGCTGCGATCTCGACGTGCTCCGTGACGGGCCGCGGGTTCCGGAACCGGAGATCCACTGATGCTTACCGACATGCCGATCAACCGCTTCAAGCACGCGCTCGCCGCCGGGCGCACCCAGATCGGCCTCTGGTCGAACATGCTGCACCCGATGGCGCTGGAAGCTCTGGCCGGGTCCGAACCCGACTGGATCCTGGTCGACTGCGAGCATGGGCCGGGCGACCCCAACGAGGTGCTGTCGGCGCTGCAGGCGATGCAGGGTACGACCGTCACCGCGGTGGTGCGGCCGGCGTGGAACGACTCCGTGCTGCTGAAGCGCTATCTCGATCTCGGTGTCCATGCGGTGCTGATCCCGATGGTGCAATCGGCGGAAGAGGCGAAGGCCGCCGTCGCCGCCACCCGCTATCCGCCGGACGGCATCCGCGGCGTCGCCTCGGGCACGCGGGCCAACCGCTTCGGCCGCGTGAAGGACTACTTCAGCCAAGCGACGTCCGAGATGTGCGTGCTGGTCCAGGTCGAGACCCGGCCGGCGCTCGACCGGATCGAGGAGATCGCCGCGGTGGACGGCGTCGACGGCGTCTTCATCGGCCCCTCCGATCTCGCCGCCGCGCTGGGCCACATCGGCAACCCGGCGCACCCGGACGTCCAGGCGGCGATCCAGGCCGCACCGAAGCGGCTCGGCGGCAAGCCGGCGGGCATCCTCACCCCGGTGGTGGCGGACGCGAAGCGCTACATCGAGTGGGGCTACAAGTTCGTCGCCGTCGGCATCGACCTCGCCATGATCGCGCGCCAGTCGGAATCTCTGGTCCAGACCTTCAAGTCGTAGGCACGTTGCTTCATCGGCGGTAATTTTCTGCCGATGAAGCGCGTCCTCATCCTCGGTTGCTCGGGCGCCGGCAAGTCGACGCTGTCGCTGGCCTTGGCCGAGCGCACCGGCCTGCCGGTCATCCATCTCGACCGGCACTACTGGCGGGCCGGCTGGGTCGAGCCGTCGAAGGAGGAGTGGCGGGCGCAGGTCGCCGAGCTGACGGCCCGGCCCGAATGGATCATGGACGGCAACTACGGCGGGACCGTCGTCGAGCGGCTCGCCATCGCCGATACCGCGATCGTGCTCGATTTCCCGACGGCGATCTGCCTCTGGCGCGTCGTGAAGCGGATCGCTGCCGGCTATGGCCGCACCCGCCCGGACCTGGCCGAGGGCTGCCCGGAGCAGATCGACCTGGCGTTCTTCCGCTACGTCGCGACTTTTCGCCGGAACCAGCGGCCGCGACTCATGGAGGCCCTGAAGGGGTTCGGCGGCCGGACCGTCATCCTCTCCCGCCCCTCGGAGGTGGCGCGATTCCTGGACAGTCTGCCGTCCCGGTTGCCACCCGTGGGCCGGCCGGCTTAGCCTTCCGGAAAACAACCTTCGGGAGGACACCCATGCGCAGATCATTCGTACTCGCCGCCACCCTCGCTCTCGGGCTCGCCGCCCAGCCGGTGGCGGCCGCCGACCCCTATCGCTTCATGACCGGACCGCAGGGCGGCGCCTGGGTGCCGCTGGCGGGATCGCTGAAGGCGATGTGGGAAAAGGCGATTCCCGATGTCACGGTCCAGACGTCGCCGGGTGCAGGCATCGCCAACGTGCTGGGTGTCCACCAGGGCAAGGCCGAGATCGGCTTCGGCAACTCGATCTCGACCGTCGACGGCATGCAGGCGACCGAGCCGTTCAAGGAAAAGACGACCAACGTCTGCCAGCTAGCCTCGCTCTATCCGCAATACTTCAAGATCGCGGTGCTGGCGGACGCCGGCATCAACTCGGTTGCCGACCTCAAGGGCAAGTCGGTGGCGATCCAGACCCGCGGCAACACCGCGGAAGTGGCGACCCAGCATATCCTCAAGACCGCCGGCCTCGACTACACCGCGCTGGGCAAGGCGAACTTCATCCCCTCCTACACTGACGCCGTGTCGATGATGAAGGACGGCCACGCCCAGGCGTTCACGCTCGGCACCACGATCCCGTCTTCGGCGGTGATGGATCTGGCGTCGGCGCGGGACATGAAGATCCTGTCGTTCCCGGACGACACCGTTGCCAAGATGCGGGCGATCAACCCCGGCTATGCCAAGGTCTCGATCCCTGCCAACACCTATCCGAAGCAGACCCAGCCGGTGCAGGTGGTGGGGTACGCAGCGCATCTGATTGCCTCGTGCAAGCTGCCAGCCGACCGCGTCTACACCATGACCAAGACCATGCACGCCAACTTCAAGGACCTCGTGCTCATCAACAAGGCGATGGACCTGACCACGCCGAAGATGATGGCCGAGGACATCGGCGTGCCAATGCATCCGGGCGCCGCCAGATACTTCAAGGAGATCGGCGCGCTCTGAGCGTCGGGGAGACGACGAAAAGAGGGGCCGGGCTCGAACCCGGCCCCACTGATTTTTGGGGGACGGCGATGGGGGGGTACGCGGGCGTCGTTCGCCGGGCGGTGGCGGTCATCGCGGTCGCCATGTCGCTCTGGCACATGTGGATCGTCGCCTTCGGCCCGCCCGAGGTCATGTTCTTCCGCGGCGGACACCTGCTGTTCGCGCTGACCATTCTGTTCCTGACGCTAGGCCCTTCCGGCAAGCTCCGCGAGCACGGGCCGAGCCCCTACGACCTGATGCTCCTCGCCGCGTCGGTGGTCTCGATCGGCTATCTCTTCGTCAATCATGCCCAGCTCGTCCAGCGCATCCCTTACATCGACGACCCGACGACGGCGGAGATCGTCTTCGGCACGGTCTGCACGCTGCTGGTGCTGGAAGGGACGCGCCGCGTTCTCGGGCTGGCGCTGCCGCTGACCGCGTTGGTCTTCCTGGTCTATGCGCTGTTCATCGCGCGCATGGATCCGCTGACGCTCCTGGATCAGCTCTACCTGACGACCGAGGGCATCTTCGGCTCGACCCTCGGCGTCTCGGCCGGCTACGTCATCGTCTTCGTGCTGTTCGGCGCCTTCATGGAGCGGACCGGCACCGGCCAACTGTTCATGGACTTCGCCCTGGCGCTCACCGGGCGTCAGGCCGGCGGGCCGGGCAAGGTCGCGGTCGTCTCCTCGAGCCTGTTCGGAACCATCTCCGGCTCGGCTGTCGCCAATGTCATGGTCGACGGCCCGATCACCATTCCGCTGATGAAGCGGACCGGCTTCCGCCCGTCCTTCGCCGCGGCGGTCGAGTCGGTTGCCTCGACCGGCGGCCAGATCATGCCGCCGGTGATGGGTGCCGCCGCCTTCGTCATGGCCGAGTTCATGGCGGTGAGCTACCTGCAGGTGACGCTGTGGGCGCTCATTCCGGCGATCCTTTACTACGTTGCCTGCTTCGCGGCCGTCCATTTCGAGGCCAAACGTCACGGACTCAAGGGTGTTCCGGCCAATGAGGTGCCCCGGCTCGGCCGGGTGATGGCCGAACGCGGGCACCTGTTCATCCCGGTGCTGATCGTCCTGGTCGGCATGCTGCTCGGATACTCGGCACCGCTGGCGGCGCTCGCCGGTGCGCTCTCCTGCGTTCCGGTCGCGATGCTGCGCCGGACCACGCGCCAGGGAATCACGCTCATGACGATCTGGGATGCGCTCGAGGACGGCGCCCGCCAGGCGCTCGGCGTGGCGCTCGCCTGCGCCACCGCCGGCATCGTCATCGGCGTGATCGCGCTCACTGGCGTCGGCATCACCTTCACCTCGATCGTCATCGCGGCGGCGCAGAACAGCCTGGTGCTGGCGCTGGTCCTGACCATGGCTGCCGGCATCGTGCTCGGCATGGGCATGCCGACGACCCCGGCCTACATCGTCATGGTCTCGCTGCTGGTGCCGGCGCTGATCAAGCTCGGCGTCGTCGAGCCGGCGGCCCACATGTTCGCCTTCTACTTCGCGATCCTGTCGGCGATCACGCCTCCGGTCGCGCTCGCCGTCTTCGCCGCCGCCGGCCTCGCCAAGGCCGATCTCTGGGAATCCGGCTGGGCGGCGATGAAGGTCGGCGCTGCCGGCTACATCGTCCCGTTCATGTTCGTCTACGAGCCGGCGCTGCTGATGATCGGCGACCCCTGGCTCAGCGCGCGGGCCTTCGTCACCGCCTCGATCGGCTGCATCTCCCTGGCGGCCGGCCTCCACGGCTATCTCCTCATACGGGCGTCCATGTGGCAGCGAGGGCTCCTGGTGGCGGCGGCGATCGCGCTGATCGATCCCGCGCTGGTGACCGATCTCGCCGGTCTCGTGCTGCTGGCGGTGGTCGCCCTGGTGCAATGGCGCGAGCGTGCAGCGCAGGGCCTCACCACCGCCGGTTAGTGGCCGAGCCGCCCTGGTCAGGTTAAGAAGGACGCTCCCGAGCCAGGAGCGCCCCATGCCTTCCGTCGCGTCGTTCTTCTCCGACAGCTATGCCGAGGCCCGGGAGAAGTTCCTGAAGGCGGCCGATACCGCCGGCGCCGAGTTCGTCGAAACCGTCCCGCATCCGCTGAAGGGACCGGACGGCGGCGACCTCGCCACCGACATTGCCTGGATCGGGCCGAGGAGCGCGAAGAAGCGCCTGCTGCTGATCTCCTCCACGCACGGCATCGAGGGCTATTGCGGCTCCGGCTGCCAGGTCTCCTGGCTCGAGAACCGGCACTACTATCGGGACGCGAAGCCGGACACGGCGGTGATCCTGGTCCACGCGATCAACCCGCATGGCTTCGCCCATGGCCGCCGGGTGACCGAGGACAATGTCGACCTCAACCGCAACTTCCTCGACTTCTCGAAGCCGCTGCCGAAGAACGTCGACTACGAGGCGCTCCAGGATCACGTGAATCCACGCGAGTGGACGCCGGACTCCCTGGCCAGGGCCGACCAGGCGATCGCCGCCTACTACAAGATGCCGAACACCGATTTCCTGCCCCGCGCCGTCCATGGCGGCCAATACGTCAACGACAAGGGCACCTATTTCGGCGGCTTCAAGGCGACCTGGTCGAACGGAACCTTGCGCGCGCTGACCGAGAAACACCTCAAGGGCGCGACCGACGTCGGCGTCATCGACTACCACACCGGCCTAGGGCCGCTCGGCCATGGCGACATGATCTATGGCGGGCGCTCCGGCGAGGGCCAGGCGCGGCAATGGTGGGATCACGTCACGCCGACCGCCGAGGAATTGAAGGCCGAGCGCGAGCGGACAGGCACCGAGCATCTGGCGAACGCGATTCCCGGCACGCTGTCGGAGGCGATCGTGGCGGCGCTTCCCGGCGTCCGCCTCACCGCCGGCGGCATCGAATATGGCACTCATGACATCCGCACGGTGCTGAAGTCGCTCCGCGCCGACAACTGGGTCCATGTCCATGGCGACCCCAGTTCCGCCTTCGGTCGCGAGGCCAAGGCGCTGGTGCGCGAGATGTTCTATCCCTCGGTCTTCGAATGGAAGATCATGGTGGCCAGCCGGTCCAACGACGTCATCCGCCAGGCGTTGACCGGCCTCGCTGCAGCCTAAGGAATGCTTGAGTGATGAAGTCCGTCAGTTCGTTCTTTGCCGCGACATATGCCGAGGCCCGCGAGAAGTTCCTGAAGGCCGCCGCAACCGCCGGCGCCGAGATCGTCGACTCCTATGCCCATCCGGGGAAGGGGCCGGACGGCGGTGACCTGGCGACCGACGTCGCCTGGCTCGGGCCGAGAACGGCGAAGAAGCTGCTGGTGCTGGTCTCGTCCACCCATGGCATCGAGGGCTATTGCGGCTCCGGCTGCCAGGTCTCGTGGCTGGAGAACCGGAACTATCACCGCGACGCCTCTCCCGACACCGCGGCGCTGCTGATCCACGCGATCAACCCCTACGGCTTCGCCTATGGCCGGCGGGTGAACGAAGACAATGTCGACCTCAACCGCAACTTCCTCGATTTCACCAAGCCGCTGCCGACCAACCTCGATTACGAGGCGCTCCAGGACAAGATCAATCCCAAGGAGTGGAACGACAACTCGATGGCCGAGGCCGAGCGCGCCATCGCCAATTTCTACGGCCGCCCCAATGCCGAGTTCCTGGCCAAGGCGACGCATTTCGCCCAGCACGTGAACCCCAAGGGCACCGGCTTCGGCGGACACGGGCCGACCTGGTCCAACCGCACCTTTCGCTCGATCCTCGCCAACTGGATGCAGAACAAGTCCGACATCTGCCTGGTCGACTACCACACCGGCTTAGGTCCGTTCGGCCATGGCGACATGATCTATGCCGGCCAGCCCGGCGAAGGCATGGCGCGCGCCTGGTTCGACCATGTGACGCCGACCGAGGAGCAGCTGAAGGGCACGGGCCACCTCGCCAATCGCCTGACCGGCATGCTCTGCCAGGTGCCGCCCGACGCTTGCCCGGGGGCGAACATCACCTCCGGCGCCATCGAGTACGGCACCTTCGATCGACGCTCGGTCGGCAAGTCGACCCGCGGCGACGTGTGGCTGCACGCCTATGGCGATCCGTCGTCGAAGCAGGGCCAGGAGATGAAGGCCTATCTCCGCGAGATGTTCTTCCCGGCCTCGGAGGAATGGCGGGTGATGGTTGCCAGCCGCTCCAACGACATCCTCCGCCAGGCGCTGACCGGCCTGAAGCAGGCCTAGCCGCCGACGAACTCGTCCCGGCGGTAGCCCTGGAGGTAGAGCAGCGCGGTCAGGTCGCCGTGGCGGACCTGGATGCGGATCTCGGCGTTGACCACGGGCTTGGCGTGGAAGGCGACGCCGAGGCCGGCGGCACCCAGCATGGCCATGTCGTTGGCGCCGTCGCCGACCGTGACCGCCTCGCTGAGCGCGAGGCCATGCGTCTGGGTCAGCTCCTTCAGGCTCGCCAGCTTCGCATCCATGTCGAGGATCGGGCCGATCAGCTCGCCGGTTAGGGCGCCGTTGCCGATGCCGAGCAGGTTGGAGCGATGCAGGTCGAAGCCGCAGCGGGCGCCGATCGCCTCGGTGAAGTAGGTGAAGCCGCCGGAAACCAGCGCGGTGTAGGCGCCGTTCTTCTTCATCGTCTGCACCAGCGTCTTGGCGCCCGGCGTCAGCTCGGTTGCATCCAGGGTCTTCCGCAGCGCATCGATGGCGAGGCCCTTCAGCATGGCGACCCGTTCGCGAAGCGCAGTCGGGAAGTCGATCTCGCCGTTCATCGATCGCTTGGTGATCGCGGCGATCACGTCCTTCAGGCCGGCATAGGCGGCGATCTCGTCCAGCGTTTCGGAGGTGACCACGGTCGAATCCATGTCGGCGATCAGCAGGCGCTTGCGCCTGGCCGCGGTCGGGATCAGGTTCGCGTCGACCGGAGCGTCGCCGAGCGCCTGCCGGATCGCCGCGAGATCGGCATCGTCGGCGACCGCGACGTCGCAGGCGATGCCGGGGGCGAGCCAGTCCGGCTCGCCGGCGCCGGGGGCGGCGGCACGCGCACGGTCGACGAGGCTGCGCTCCAGGCGCGGGGCGGCGGGATCGACCAGGAGAGAGAGAATCTGAGGCATGGCGCCCCATAGCCGAGAGCCGGACGCGGTGTCCACCGCCGATGTCGTTGTGCTGGCGGGACCGACCGCCAGCGGCAAGTCGGCGCTCGCCCTCGATCTGGCCCAGCGCTTCGGCGGCGTGGTGGTCAATGCGGACGCCATGCAGGTCTATCGCGAGATGTCGGTGCTGACGGCGCGGCCGGACGCGGACGCCGAGGCCCGCGCGCCGCACCGGCTCTATGGCGTCCTCCCGGCGATCGAGGCCTGCTCGGCCGGGCGCTGGCGGGGCTGGGCGGTCGAGGAGATCGGGGCGGCGCATGCTGCAGGCAAGCTGCCGATTGTCGTCGGCGGCACCGGGCTCTATCTGAAGGCGCTGACCGAGGGACTGGCGCCGGTTCCGCCGGTGCCGCCGGAGATCCGGGACCGCGTGCGGGCGCGCCTGGAGGCGATCGGCCCTGTTTCCCTCCATGCCGAGCTGGCCAAGCGCGATCCGGTGATGGCCGGACGGCTCAGGCCCTCCGACAGCCAGCGGCTGGCCCGCGCCACCGAGGTGCTGGAGGCGACCGGCCGCTCGCTCGCCGACTGGCAGGCCGACGCCACGGCGGGGGAGGGGTTCCGGGTCCTTACCCTGCTGCTGGCACCGCCGCGCGACGTGCTTCACGCCGCCTGCGATGCCCGTTTCCGCGCCATGGTTGCGTCCGGTGCAGTGGATGAGGCCCGGGCCGTCCGGGCTCTCGGCCTGGATCCGGCCTTGCCGGCCACCCGGGCGCTCGGATTGCGGGAGCTGATCCGTCACCTGGAGGGCGAAATCGGCCTCGAACAGGCGATCAGTCTCGCCCAAGCTGCAACGCGGCAATACGCGAAACGACAAATGACGTGGTTTCGCAATCAGTTACGCGATCCGACCATATTCGATGAGCAATATTCGGAAAGGGTGCGACAGAAAAGCTTTGCGAAAATTGAGCATTGGCAGTTGACCGGGTCGGCGGCGAGCGATTAGGGTCCGCCTCCCCGCTCAGCCGATTCGCGGCCGGGCGCCACAGGACTCGTGCCATGACGACCGTGAGCCAGACCCCAGCGACCACCGCCGAGATGACCGGCGCGGAGGTGATTCTGAGAGCGCTGGCGGATCAGGGCGTAGAGGTCGTCTTCGGCTATCCCGGCGGCGCCGTCCTGCCGATCTACGACGCCATGTTCAAGCTGAACTCGGTCCGCCATATCCTGGTGCGGCACGAGCAGGCCGCCGTTCATGCGGCCGAGGGCTATGCGCGCTCGACCGGCAAGGTCGGCGTCGTGCTGGTGACCTCGGGCCCCGGCGCCACCAATGCGGTCACCGGCCTGACCGACGCTCTGATGGACTCGGTTCCCGTCGTCTGCCTCACCGGCCAGGTGGCGACGCATCTGATCGGCAACGACGCCTTCCAGGAGGCCGACACCACCGGCATCACGCGGCCCTGCACCAAGCACAATTACCTGGTGAAGGACTCGAAGGCGCTGGCGCGGACCATCCACGAGGCCTTCCACGTCGCCAAGTCCGGCCGTCCAGGCCCGGTGGTCATCGACCTGCCGAAGGACATCCAGCTCAACAAGGCGCCCTATGTCGGGCCTGAGGAGAGCGTGCACCCGACGTATCGACCGCCGCCGGATCGGGCGGCGGTCGAGAAGGCGATCGAGCTGATCGCGAACGCCAAGCGGCCTCTCTTCTATTGCGGCGGCGGCGTCGTCAATTCCGGCCCGCGCGCGTCCGAGCTCCTGACCGAGTTCGTGCGCATGACGGGATATCCGGTGACGCTGACGCTGATGGGGCTCGGCGCCGTTCCCGCGTCCGACCCGCTGTTCCTCGGCATGGTCGGCATGCACGGCACGTATGAGTCGAACCTGGCGATGCATGACTGCGACGTCATGATCAACATCGGCGCCCGCTTCGACGACCGGGTGACCGGCAGGCTCGCGGCCTTCTCCCCGGGCTCGAAGAAGGTCCATGTCGACATCGACCCGTCCTCGATCAACAAGAACATCCGGGTCGACGTGCCGGTGATCGGCGACGCGGCGGAGACGCTGGAGGCCCTGATCGCCGCGTGGAAGAAGCGGAAGGCCAAGCCCGACGGCGAGGCTTT
>CAXNIC010000073.1:0-16041 GCA_964201945.1 Alphaproteobacteria bacterium | reverse complement strand
GCGGCGCCCCAGGCGAGCCCGCCGCCGATGGCCTCCAGAACCACCAGCTGACCCGGCTTGATGCGGCCGTCGCCGATCGCCTCGGCCAGCGCCAGAGGCACCGAGGCGGCCGAGGTGTTGGCGTGGCGGTCGACGGTCACCACCACCTTGTCGCGGGACAGCCGGTACTTGTCGGCCATGCCGTCAATGATCCGCCGGTTGGCCTGGTGGGGCACCAGCCAGTCGATGTCCTCGGCCTTCATGCCGTTGGCATCCAGCGCCTCCTGGATCACCCGGGCGAGCTTGACGACGGCATGCTTGAAGACTTCCTTGCCCTGCATCCGGACATGGCCGACCTGACCGGTCGAGGACGGGCCGCCGTCGACATAAAGGGCGTCGTGGCCGCGGCCGTCGGAATGGAGGTGGGTCGAGAGAATGCCGCGGTCGCCGCCCTCGACGGCCTTCAGGACCACCGCGCCGGCCCCGTCGCCGAACAGCACTGCGGTGCCTCGGTCGGTCCAGTCGAGGATCCGGGTGAAGGTCTCCGCGCCGATGACCAGCGCGGTCTCGGCCTGGCCGGCCTTGATGAAATTGTCGGCCACCGCGAGCGCATAAACGAAGCCGGCGCAGACCGCCTGGACGTCGAAGGCGGCGCCCCGGGTCATGCCGAGCATCGCCTGGACCCGGGTCGCCGTCGCCGGGAAGGTCTCGTCCGGGGTGGTGGTCGCCAGCACGATCAGGTCAACGTCGGCGGCGGTGAGCCCGGCCGCGGCGAGCGCTCGTTCCGACGCCTTGACGGCTAGGTGCGAGGTCAGCTCGCCATCGGCGGCGATATGGCGCTGGCGGATGCCGGTCCGCTGGACGATCCACTCGTCGGTGGTGTCCATCTTGGCCGCGAGATCGTCATTGGTGACCACCCGCTCCGGCAGGTAGGCGCCGGCGCCGACGATGAGCGAGCGCCTGCTCACGCCAGCGCTCCCTTGAGGTTGACCTCGGCGAGTTCGGCCAGCTCGCCCTTCACCCGGTCGATGAAGCCGTGCACCGCCATATCGTTGGCGACGCCGATGGCGTTGGCGAATCCTAAGGAATCGGTGCCGCCATGGCTCTTCACGGCGATGCCGTTGAGGCCGAGGAACACGGCGCCGTTGTAGCGGCGGGGATCGGTGCGCTCACGGACCTTGCGGAGCGCGCCGCGGCTCAAGAGGTATCCGAGCTTGGCGAGCAGCGAGCTCTTGAAGCTGGCCCGGATGAAGTTGGTATAGAGGCGGGCAGTGCCCTCGGCGGTCTTGAGCGCGACGTTGCCGGTGAATCCGTCGGTCACCACCACGTCGACGGTGCCGGCGGTAATGTCGTCGCCCTCGATGAAGCCGTAGAACTCGACCGGGACCTTGCCCTCGCGGAGGATGATCCCCGCCTTCTTGACCTCGTCATGGCCCTTCATCTCTTCCGAGCCGACATTGAGGAGGCCGATGGTGGGCTTGGGAATGCCGAGGACGGCGCGGGCGAACATGTCGCCCATGATGGCGAACTGAACCAGGTTCTCGGCGTCGCATTCGACGTTGGCGCCCAGGTCCAGCATGCAGCTTTCGCCGCGCTCGGTCGGGAAGAACGACGCGATCGCCGGGCGGTCGATGCCGGGCAGCATCCGAAGCCCCAGCTTCGCCATCGCCATCAGCGCGCCGGTGTTGCCGGCGGAGACGACGCCTGCCGCCTTGCCGTCCTTCACCGCGTCGATGGCGAGACGCATCGAGGAGTTGCGGCCGGTGCGGAGCGCCACCGACGGCTTGTCCTCGCTCTTGATGGCTTCGTCGGTGTGATGAAGGGTCGTCCGCTCGGACAGCGCCTTGTAGCGGTCGAGCATCGGCCTGATCTTGGCTTCGTCGCCGAAGATCAGGAAGTCGACCGAAGGGAACCGGATCCGGGCGAGTTCGGCGCCGTCGATCACCATGGCGGGAGCCTGGTCACCCCCCATGGCATCAAGCGCGAGCGTCAGCCGCTGGCTCAAGGGACAGCCCTCGCGCGGCCGGGTGTTGGGCTCGTTGCCGGGGTCAGGCCTTCGAAGCGACGACCTCGCGACCGTCGTAATGGCCGCAGGCCTTGCAGACGTGATGGGGGAGCTTCAACTCGCCGCAGTTCGAGCACTCGATCACCGTCACCGCCTTCAGCGCGTGGTGGGAGCGCCGCATGTTCTTGCGGGACTTGGAGACCTTTTTCTTAGGAACGGCCATGGCAACCTACTTTCGCTATACGGGCTCGAGCCTTGGCGTAGACGCGCCAAAATGCGCCGGAGATGCATCGGCCCGCGACGACCGGCGAGGGCGCTTATGTAGCCAAGAACCCCCCGCCGGGCAAGCGGCATTACGACCCACGGCGCAGGCGGGACAGGGCGGCGAAAGGCCCCGAGTCGCCGTCCGCCTCCCCCGGGATCTCGATCGTCGCCCCGGGTTTCCGGGGATAGGGGTCGATGGCGAGCGACAGCGCCTGGGCGACCGCCTCACCGACGTCGATGGCCCCGCCCTCGATCGGCTCCGGAGCGTCGACCTCGGGATCGAGGTCCAACTCGGCCTCCTGGTCGGTCGGCCCGTACCGCTCCGTGAACTCCTCGGCGAGGTGGGCCGCCACCGGCTCGAGCGTCACGATGCAGGTCTGAACCACGTCCGCCTGCCACTCGGCCTTGAGCTGGTAGAAGATCCCCGAACGCCTGAGGCGCACGGTCCCTTCCAGCCGGTCGACGCTTAGAATCCCGAATCTCCGGGCAAGCGCCGCCCGTTCGTCCTCTTTCGCCGCGATCTTGATCACCCGCTCGCGCTCGGCGATCTGGTCCAGCGGCACAGGCCGCGAGAATTCGGGGGCTGGCTCCATCGCGCGCCCTCAGGCAACGCCGGGGAAGAAGACCCGGCCGGCAACGAGGTCTTCGGTCGCCTGGCCGGCAAGCGCCTGGTCCGCGAGCCTGAGATATCCGGCGAGCCGCGCCAGCCCCTCCTCTGTCGGGGTGACGGTGCCGTAGGCGTTCCGCCTGAGCGCCTCCTCGAGGCCGCCGCCGTCGAGCCCCGCATCATAGGCCGCGATCCGGCCGTAGAAGCCGGTGGCCATCTGCTTGACCCGGCGGCCGACGCCGAGGTCGCCGACCCCGGACTCGCGCAACCCATTGTCGAAATCCATGAACATGCGGTCGAAGAACGACTGGGCCAGGGCGGCGGTCGCCGCATGGTCCCGCTTCAGCCGACGAAGGACGAGGTAGGCGTGCAGAGCCACCGTCTCGTAGCGACCGTCGAGGGTATCGGGGACCCCGAGCTCGGCGAACAGCACCGGCCGCCGGGCGGCATCGACGACCGCCCGGAAGAGCGAGTCGGCCGCCGTCTCGATCTTCTCGTCCCGGCGCCTGAAAAGCTTGGCCAGCACCCTGCCCTCGTCCCTTTCCAAGCCGGTTGACAACCACCGGCCACGCGGCGCAACTAGCCCGATCATGCTGCCGGGGTCAACCCGCCGGCAAGGCTTCAAGGAGTGATGGAAACCATGCGTGCGAGCCGGTTGACGCCCCTCTTGGCGATGGCCGCCCTCATCGCCGCCTGTGCCCCGATCGTCGACAGCCGGGGGAACGCCCCCGACTCCGAGGTGGTGGAGAAGATCAGGGTCGGCGCCACGACCAGGGACGAGATCGCGGCCGTCCTCGGCAGCCCGTCCTCGGTCGCCACCTTCGACCCGAACACCTGGTACTACATCAGCAAGCGGACGGAGACGGTTGCCTTCTTCCGTCCGGATGTGCTCGACCAGAAGGTGCTGACCATCCGCTTCGACGAAGCGGGGCTGGTCAGGGAAGTCTCGAAGACCGGCAAGGAGGCCGGCGAAGAGATCGATCCGGTCGACCGCGTGACGCCGACCTCCGGGCAGACCTTCAGCTTCTTCCAGCAGGTGTTCGGCAATATCGGCCGCTTCGGCGACGAGACCGGGAAGCGACGCGTCCCCGGCAGCAGGCCGCCCGGCAGCTAGACGCCTCGCCCGAGGCCCGGCCCCAGAAAAAAACCCCGGCGATCGCTCGCCGGGGTTTTTCGTATCCGAGGATCGCCGTCTCAGCCGTGGGCGAGAACCGCCAGCAGCAGAAGGGCGACGATGTTGGTGATCTTGATCATCGGGTTGACGGCCGGGCCGGCGGTGTCCTTGTAGGGATCGCCGACCGTGTCGCCGGTCACCGCGGCCTTGTGGGCGTCAGAGCCCTTGCCGCCGTGGTGACCTTCCTCGATGTACTTCTTTGCATTGTCCCAGGCGCCGCCGCCGGCGGTCATCGAGATGGCGACGAAGAGCCCGGTGACGATGACGCCGAGCAGCATGGCGCCGACCGCGGCGAAGGCGGCCGCCTGGCCGGCGATCGCGTTGATCACGTAGTAGAGGACGATCGGCGAGAGCACCGGCAGCAGGCTCGGGATGATCATTTCCTTGATCGCGGCCTTGGTCAGCATGTCCACGGCCTTGGAATAGTCGGGCTTCGCCCGGCCTTCCATGATGCCGGGGATCTCCTTGAACTGGCGGCGGACCTCGACCACGACCGAGCCGGCGGCGCGGCCGACGGCGGTCATGCCCATGGCGCCGAACAGGTAGGGCAGCAGACCGCCGAGCAGGAGGCCGACGACGACGTAGGGGTTGGAGAGCGCGAAGTCGATGGGGCCTGCCTTCAGAAGACCCTTCTCGGTGAAGTATTTGAGGTCTTCGGTGTAGCAGGCGAACAGCACCAGCGCGCCGAGACCGGCGGAGCCGATGGCGTAGCCCTTGGTCACGGCCTTGGTGGTGTTGCCGACCGCGTCCAGCGCATCGGTGGTCTTGCGCACGTCCTTCGGCAGGTCGGCCATCTCGGCGATGCCGCCAGCGTTGTCGGTGACCGGGCCGTAGGCGTCGAGCGCGATCACGATGCCGGCGAGCGCCAGCATGGTGGTGACCGCGATGGCGATGCCGAGCAGGCCGGCCAGCAGGTAGGTGGCGATGATGCCGGCGCAGATGATCAGCGCAGGCATCGCGGTCGCCTCGAGCGAGACGGCGAGGCCCTGGATCACGTTGGTGCCGTGGCCGGTGGTGGACGCCTGGGCGACGCTCTTCACCGGACGGTAGTTGGTGCCGGTGTAGTACTCGGTCGCCCACACGATCAAGCCGGTGACGGCGAGACCGACCAGGCCGCAATAGAAGAGGTGACGGCCCTGGAAGACCTTGCCGGCGACGGTGTAGTCCGTGTTCATGCCGATGACGATGTCGGTGACCGGCCAGAGCACGATCGCGGACAGGACGCCCGAGGCGATGAAGCCCTTGTAGAGCGCGCCCATGATGTTCTGGCTGGCGCCGAGGCGGACGAAGAAGGTGCCGATGATCGAGGTGATGATGCAGGCCGCGCCGATGACCAGCGGGTAGGACATCATCGCCTGGGCCTGGGCCCCGGTGAAGAAGATCGAGGCCAGCACCATCGTAGCCACGATGGTCACGGCGTAGGTCTCGAACAGGTCAGCGGCCATGCCGGCGCAGTCGCCGACATTGTCGCCGACGTTGTCGGCGATCACGGCCGGGTTGCGGGGGTCATCCTCGGGGATACCCGCCTCGACCTTGCCGACGAGGTCGGCGCCGACATCGGCGCCCTTGGTGAAGATGCCGCCGCCGAGGCGGGCGAAGATCGAGATCAGCGAGGCGCCGAAGCCGAGCGCGACCAGCGCGTCGACGAGGGCGCGGGCCTCGGTCTTCATGGCGACCAGGGCCATGTAGTAGCCGGCGACGCCGAGGAGGGCGAGGCCGACGACCAGGAGGCCGGTCACCGCACCCGCCCGGAAGGCGATCGACAGCGCATGGCTGAGGCCCTGGCGGGCGCCTTCGGCGGTGCGGACATTGGCGCGGACCGAGACGTTCATGCCGATGTAGCCGGCAGCGCCCGACAGCACCGAGCCGATCAGGAAGCCGACGCCGACTTTCCAGCCGAGCGCGAACCAGAGAATGGCGAGGATGACCACGCCGACCGCGGCGATGGTCGCGTACTGGCGGTTGAGGTAGGCGGCCGCCCCCTCCTGGATCGCCTGGGCGATCTCCTGCATACGCGCCGAGCCGGCCGGAGCGGCCATGATCGCGCGCGAGGTGACCACGCCATAGACCAGGGCGAGCACGCCGCAGGCGATGACGAACAGATTTAATCCGCTCATGACTGGCATTCCTTGAAACGGGAAGGCCGCCCCCCGGGCGGCTTTAAGGCGGCCGGAACATAACAGACATTTTTGGGCGCGCAACGGCGGCTTGGGGCCGGTCGGAACGGATGGCGCCGGCCCGGCGGGCGGCTCAGGCGGCCTCAGCCGCCACGGCACGCCGACGGACCGCCAGCAGCCAAAGGGCGGCGCCAGCGCCGATCGCGATGACCGGGAGGACGCCGAGATTGACCGCCTCCCAGCCGAAGCGGTGCTGCAGCGCGCCCGAGAAGAAGGCCGCGGCAGCCGAGCTGGAGAAGACCAGGAAGTCGTTGAGGCCCTGTGCCGCCGCCTTCTCCGAGGGGGCGTAGGTCTCGGTCACCAGGGTCGAGCCGCCGACATAGAGGAAGTTCCAGCCGATTCCGACCAGCACCAGGCCGGAGAAGAAATGCATCATTTCGATACCGGAAAGATTTATCCCGACGGCCGCGGCCAGCAACGCCGCGCCGGCGAGCAACACGCTGACCATGCCGAAGCGCGAGATCAGCGAGCCGGTAACGAAGGACGGCGCGAACATGCCGACCGAATGCCACTGGATGACGAAGGCCGCGTCGGTGAAGGCGAAGCCGCAGCCGACCATGGCGAGTGGCGTCGAGGTCATCACCAGGGTCATGACGGCATAGCCGACCATCCCGGATAGCACGGCGACGATGAAGACCGGCTGGCGGGCGATGACGGCGAGCGGCCGGCGCGGACCGGCAAGGTCGGCAGCCTTTGGACGCGGAAGGTCGAGGCCCATCACCGGCGGGATGGTGGCGAGCCAGAGCCCACCGATGGCGACGAAGCAGCCGGCGAAGACGAAGGCCGGGAACAGGGTCTGGGTCGCCTTGGCCAGTTCCGGTCCGAGCAGCGCCGCTGCAACACCGCCCGCCATGACGTAGGAGATGGCGCGCGGGCGGAAGCCGGGGCTGGCCACGTCGGCGGCGGCGAAGCGGAAGAAATGGCCGACGGCGATGGCTGTGCCCATCAGCGCGCTGCCGATGGTGAACAGGAGGAAAGAGCCCAGGATGACCGAGGCGGCGGCGAGAATGGCACCGGCCGTGCCGATCAGGAGACCGCCGATAAATCCCGCCTTTCGGCCGAATCGGCCCATGGCGAGCGAGGCCGGCACCGTCGACAGCATGGTCGCCGTCATCTGCACGGCGAGCGGCAGGGTGGTCAGCGACTTGTTCTCCGCCAGCATGTCGCCGACCAGCGCCGAGAGCGTCATGACGACGACCACGCCGCTGAAGAACAGCGACTGGCAGAGGACCAGCATCGCCACCATGCGGCGCTCGGACGCAAGCGCGCTCATTGCATCGGCTTCTCGAAGGCGTTGCGGAACAGGATGTCGCGGACCTCGCCCTGCCCGACCACGTGCGCGGAGACGTTGAGGAGCCGGTCCTTGACGAAGTCGAGGTCCTCGAAGCCCGGCTTGATGCGCAGATTCGCCAGTGAATGCAGGTATTGGATATAGGCGTCGATCAGGCGCGGGATCTGCCCCTTCACCCTCAGCATGCCGTCGTTGCCTGCGCAGATCAGCGTCATCTCGAGGGTGAGGAAGCGGTCGGGCACGCCACCCTTGAACAACGGCAGCGTGATCGGGTCCAGCGGCAGCGGCACGCCGGGCGGCTCCTTCGGCGTCATCATCTCGACGACCTTCGCCTCGATCGGCTCGCGATAGTTGGTCCAGGCGAAGAATCCGCCGCCGCCGAGAAGAGACGCCAGGACCAGGAGGACGAGGAGAAGCTTCATGTCGCCTGAAAATGCCGGTAGCCGCCGGACGAAAGGGTAACCGGACGGCCTTCCCGATCAAGCACGGCGACGCCGGCGCCGGGCTCGACCCGGCCGATGCAGACGACGGGCACGCCGGCGATCGCGTCGGGAAGCGTCTCCGGAGAGGTGAAGGCCAACTCGTAGTCGTCGCCGCCGGTCAGGATCGTCTCCATCAGCCGCGGATCGGCCGCGACGGCGGCCCGGGCGGCAGATGACAGCGGCACGCGGTCGGATTCGATGACGATCCGGACACCCGACGTCTCGGCGATATGGCCGAGATCGGCGACGAGTCCGTCGGACACGTCGAGCGCGGCCGAGGCCCGTCCGACGAGCGCCAGGCCGAGAGCAAGGCGCGGCTGCGGCAGGAGATAACGGCCGGCAAGCGTGCCGGCGGCATCGTCGGCGAGCCGCCCGGCCAGCACGGCCAAGCCGAGCGCGCCGTCGCCGATGGTGCCGCTGACATAGACCCGGTCACCGGGCCGAGCGCCCGAGCGGCGAAGCGCGCGGCCTGTCTCCACAGCCCCCATCGCGGTGACCGACAGCGTCGCCGGGCCGGGCGTCCGGACGGAATCCCCGCCTGCCAGCGCGATGGCGAACTCGGCCTGGTCGGCGGCGAGCCCGCGGACGAAGGCGGTGAGCCATGCCTCGCCGCAAGCCTCCGGCAGGATGGTCGCGAGCGTGTAGCAGAGCGGGACCGCACCCATCGAGGCGAGGTCGGAGAGATTGACCCGAAGCGCCTTCCGGGCGATCAGGTCCGGCGGATCTTGCTTGCGAAAGTGAACGTCGGCGACCAGGGCGTCGGTGGTGACGACGAGGTCCCGTCCCTCCCCTGGATGCACCAGCGCAGCATCGTCGGTGAGGCCGAGCGCACCGGGAAATCCCGCAGCCAGCGGTATGAAGAAGCGGGCAATGCGGCCGAACTCGTCGAGGGCGGCCGCCATCCTGCGTCAGCGCGCCTCGTCCGGACGCGCGTCGCGGCCGATGCGATCGAGCACGCCGTTGACGAAGCCCGGCTCCTTGCCGGCGTAGAAGGCATGCGCCAGATCGACCCATTCGTTGATGGCGACGCGGAGCGGCACGTCGGGCCGGGCGATGAGCTCGTAGGTGCCGGCGCGCAGGATGGCGCGCAGCACAAGCTCCAGCCGGTCGAACGACCAGCCCTCGACCAGGTGAGCGGCGATGCGCGCGTCGATGTCCTCGCGCCGGCCGGTGACGCCCTCGACCAGATCCTTGAGCATCGCCTCGTCGACGGTGACGCCGGCTTCCGCGTCGTCGGAGACCGCGCCGTCGCGGCGATGCATGTCGGCCAGCGCCGCCGCGGTGCCGATCTCAGCCATGTCCATCTGATAGAGCGCCTGGACCGCGGCCAGGCGGGCCGCCGATCGCGTGGACGAACGACCTTTCGGCTTGCCGGCCGGAATGGTCATGGCTTGACCAGCCCGAAGCGTCGGCGCGCCTCGAAGACCGCGATGCACGCCTGGGCGGCACCGCCGCCCTTGTTCTGTTCGTCCGGCCGCGCGCGCACCAACGCCTGCTCCCAGGTCTCGCAGGTGAGGATGCCGTTGCCGATCGGGAGCCCGAGGCTGACCGCGAGTACTTGGAGTCCGCGCGCGCTCTCGTTGCAGACGGTCTCGTAGTGGCTGGTCTCGCCGCGGATGACGCAGCCGAGCGCGACATAGCCCTCGTATTTCGGCTTCGCCCCCTGGTTGGCGATGCTGATCACCGCCGGAATCTCGAGCGCGCCCGGAACCGCGATGCGATCGAAGCCGAGGCCCGCGTTTCTGAGCACGGCCGCGGCGCCCTCGTAGAGGTGATCGGAGATCTCCTCGTAGAAGCGGGCCTCGACGATGAGGAAGCGGGGGAGAACCATTTTTCAGATCTCGTGATGGGGGATCGGGCGCTGCTCGACGATCTCGAGGCCGTAGCCGTCGAGGCCGACGATGGTGCGCTTGGTGTTGGAGAGCAGGACCATGCGGCGGACGCCGAGGTCGAGAAGGATCTGGGCGCCGACACCGTAGTCGCGAAGCCCGGTCTCCCGGCCCTGGCCCGACTGGCGCGCGCGCACCCGGTCGGAAAGGCTGGTCGCGTGCGGCTCGCGCAGCAGCACCACGATGCCGCGGCCCTCGCGCCCGATCAGGTCCATCGCCGCCTGCAGCTCGCCGCCGCGCCCTAGACTGGTGTCGGCGAGAACGTCGTCCAGGACATTGAGCGCATGCATGCGCACCATGACCGGCTCGCCGGAGGCGATATCGCCCTTCACCAGCGCGACATGCTCGGCATACGAAGCCTTGTTGACGTAGACGATCATGCGGAAGCGGCCGCCGTGGTGGCTCTCCAGCGTGCTTTCCTGCAGACGCTCGATCACCGACTCCGTCCGCCGACGATAAGCGATGAGATCGGCGATGGTCCCGACCTTGATCCCGTGCTTCTGGGCGAAGCCAATGAGGTCGGGCAGCCGCGCCATGGTGCCGTCGTCGTTCATGATCTCGCAGATCACCGACGACGGGTTCAATCCTGCCATGCGGGCGATATCGACCCCGGCCTCGGTATGGCCGGCGCGGACCAGCGTGCCGCCGTCGCGGGCGACCAGCGGAAAGACGTGGCCCGGCGTGGCGATGTCGTCGCGCCCTTTGGTCGGATCGATGGCGACGGCGATCGTGTGCGCGCGGTCGGCGACCGAGATACCGGTGGTCACGCCTTCCTTGGCCTCGATCGAGACGGTGAAGGCGGTCTGGTGCCGGCTCGCATTCTGGCGCGACATCAGAGGCAGGCCGAGGCGCTCGACACGTTCGCGCGTCAGCGCCAGGCAGATCAGGCCACGGCCGTAGCGGGCCATGAAGTTGATCTGCTCGGGCGTAGCGAACTGCGCGGGGATCACCAGGTCGCCCTCGTTCTCCCGGTCCTCGTCGTCGACGAGGATGAACATGCGCCCGTTGCGCGCCTCTTCCACCACCTCCTCGATCGAGGAGAGTGCGGTCTTGTAGAGAGTGGCGAGCGCCGCCGCCTGGGTCATCGGGAAGGCTCCATCTCCCGGAGCCGCGCCACGTAGCGGGCCAGGAGGTCGATTTCGAGATTGACGCGACTCCCGGCCGCGAGCCGCCGGAAGGTCGTCTCGGTCCAGGTATGAGGGATGATGTTGACGCCGAAGCGCCGCCCGTCAACCTCGTTGACGGTAAGGGATACGCCGTCGACGGCGATCGAGCCCTTGGAAGCGATGAAGCGGGCGATGTCCTGAGGCGCCTCGAAGACAATGCGGTGGCTCGCCCCTTCCTCGCGCACCGAGACCACCTGGCCGACGCCGTCGACATGGCCGGAGACGAGGTGGCCGCCGAGCTCGTCGCCGAGCCGGAGCGCGCGTTCGAGGTTGACCTCGGTCCCCTCCCGCCACTCGTCCAGCGTGGTCACCGACAGGGTCTCGGCCGACGCATCCACGGAGAAGCGGCCGGGCGCCTTCTCGATCACGGTGAGGCAGCAACCCGCGCACGAGATCGAGGCACCGATGTCGACCTTGTCCATGTCGAAGGATGTGGCGAGCACGAAGCGCCGGTCGCCGCGGTCGGCGACGGACTGGACGCGCCCGACATCGGTGACGATCCCTGTGAACATGGCGGATACCTACGCCGTTCGGGCGTAGGTTTCCATCACATCGTCGCCGAGGTCCACCTGGCCGATGCGACGCCAGCGCGGCGCCTGGGCCAGCCGGTCGACGCCGATCGCGGCCGCCGCCGGGATGCCGTCGCCGCCGATCACGACCGGGGCGCGGAACCAGACCAGGCGGTCGATGCTGCCCTCGGCCATCAGGCTCGCGATCAGCCGCCCGCCGCCTTCGACCAGAAGTCGCGTCAGGCCGCGCCCGCCGAGATGGCGGAGCGCGGCGCCGATATCCGGGCGCCCGACCTCTTCCGGCGGGACATCGACGACCTCGACCCCGAGGTCGGTCAGGGCGTCGCGGCGGAGCGGATCGGTGTCGGGGAGCGCCATCACCAGGGTCGGCGTCTCTCTCGCGGTCATGACCAGCTTGGAGGTGAGCGGCAGCCGAAGCCGGCTGTCCATGACGATCCGGATCGGCGCCCGATCCTCGAAGCCGGGGAAGCGGCAGTTCAGCCGCGGGTCGTCGGCCAGCACCGTCCCCACCCCGACCATGATCGCATCATGGTCGGCGCGCAGCCGATGCCCTTCCTGGCGTGCCGCCTCGCCGGTGATCCACTGGCTCTCGCCGGTGTGCGTGGCGATCCGTCCGTCCAGACTGGTCGCGAGCTTCGCCGTCACCATCGGCCGGCCTTCGGCGATGCGGGTGAAGAATCCGAGATTTATCTCGCGCGCCGCGACCGCGCCCTCGCCGACCTCGACGATGATCCCGGCATCGCGAAGGCGGGCGAAGCCCTGACCGGAGACCCGCGGATCCGGGTCCTCGATCGAGGCGACGACGCGGGCGACACCGGCGGCGATCACCGCATCGACGCAGGGCGGAGTCTTGCCGTGATGGGCGCAGGGCTCGAGCGTGACGTAGAGAGTGGTACCCCGGGCGGCAGCGCCGGCGGCGGCGAGCGCCACCGTCTCGGCATGCGGGCGGCCGCCCTTCTGCGTCCAGCCTTCGCCGACGATGCGTCCGTCGTTCACCAGCACCGCGCCGACCGACGGATTGGGCCAGACCTGGCCTAGCCCCCGATACGCGAGGACAAGGGCCCGCTCCATCCCTTCGCGATCGGTGCTCATGCCGAGGCGGCTAGTCCTCGGCGTCGTTGCCGATCTTGCCGACGAAGTCGCCGAAGTCCTTGGCCTCGCGGAAATTGCGGTAGACCGAGGCGAAGCGCACATAGGCGACCTGGTCGAGGTTGGCGAGCGACTCCATCACCAGCTCGCCGACGACGCTGGACGGGATCTCGCTCTCGCCCATGCTCTCGAGCCGGCGGACGATCGAGTTGACGACGCGTTCCAGCCGCTCCGCGTCGATCGGGCGCTTGCGCAGCGCCAGCTGCAGCGAGCGCGCCAGCTTGTCGCGGTCGAACGGCGCGCGCTTGCCGGTCTTCTTGACCACCACCAGCTCGCGCAGCTGCACGCGCTCGAAAGTGGTGAAGCGCGAACCGCAGGCAGGGCAGAAACGCCGACGCCGGATCGCCGAGTTGTCCTCGGTCGGGCGCGAGTCCTTGACCTGCGTGTCCTCGTGTCCACAGAACGGGCAACGCATGTTCTTTCTCCCCCCGGACGACGATCAGAGCGACTGGTAGATCGGAAAGCGCTCGCAGAGCCGCTTCACGTCGATGCGCGCCTTGGCTTCGGCCGCGGCGTTGTCGTCCGGATGAGCCGCGAGGCCATCCAGCACGTCGCCGATCAGCTCACCCACCTGGCGGAACTCCGCCACCCCGAAGCCCCGCGTCGTCGCCGCCGGCGTGCCGAGCCTGACGCCGGACGTCACCGTCGGCTTCTCCGGATCGAACGGGATGCCGTTCTTGTTGCAGGTCATCCAGGCGCGCTCGAGCGAGGCCTCGGCCAGCTTGCCGGTCAGCTTCTTCGGGCGCAGGTCGACCAGCATCAGGTGGCTGTCGGTGCCGCCGGTGACGATGGCCAGCCCCCGCTTCACCAGCACCTCGGCCAGCGCCTTGGCATTGTCGACGACCTGGCGGGCGTAGATCTTGAAGTCGGGTTTCAGTGCCTCGCCCAGCATCACCGCCTTGGCGGCGATGACATGCATAAGAGGGCCGCCCTGAAGGCCGGGGAAGACGGCCGAGTTCAGCTTCTTCCCGATCTCCTCGTCATTGGCGAGGATCATGCCGCCGCGAGGCCCGCGCAGCGTCTTGTGCGTGGTGGTGGTGACGACATGGGCGTGCGGCAGCGGGCTCGGGTAGACACCGCCGGCGACCAGTCCGGCGAAATGCGCCATGTCGACCATCAGATAGGCGCCGGCCGCGTCCGCGATCTTACGAAAGCGGGCGAAGTCGATGATGCGCGGCACGCCGGAGCCGCCGGCGATGATCAGCTTCGGCTTCTCGGCCAGCGCCAGACGCTCGATCTCGTCATAGTCGATCTGGTTGTCTTCGCGGCGGACGCCGTAGGAGACGATCCGGAACCACTTGCCCGACAGGTTCGGCGGCGCGCCGTGGGTCAGGTGCCCGCCCGCCGCCAGCGACATGCCGAGCACGGTGTCGCCGGGCTTCAGCAGCGCCAGGAAGACCGCCTGGTTGGCCTGCGCGCCGGAATGCGGCTGGACATTGGCGAACTTGCAGTCGAACAGCCGCTTCGCCCGCTCGATCGCCAGCGTCTCCGCCTCGTCGACGAACTCGCAGCCACCGTAGTAGCGCTTGCCGGGATAGCCCTCGGCGTATTTGTTGGTGAGCACGGTGCCCATCGCCTGAAGGACGGCACGGCTGACGATGTTCTCCGATGCGATGAGCTCGATCTGCTCCTGCTGGCGGCCGAGCTCGCGGCCGATGACGGCGGCGATCTCCGGATCGCGCTGGGCGAGATCGGTTGAGAAGAATCCATCGGGACGGGCGGAAGGCTGTGCGGACATACGCTCCTCGAAAACGGGTGACGTCAGGCGAGCTTGGCGACGCGCAGGGCGTGCCGCCCGCCTTCGTAGGCGGTCGAAAGGAAGACTCGGACGCAGGCCTTGGCGACCTCGACGCCGGTCAGGCGCGCACCGAGCGCGATGACGTTGGCATCGTTGTGCTGGCGGGTGAGCCGGGCCGACGTCTCGTCATGGACCACCCCGCAGCGGATGCCGGGGTGGCGGTTGGCGGCGATCGCGATGCCGATGCCGGTGCCGCAGACGAGCACGCCGCGGGCGACCTTGCCCGCCTTGATCGCCTCGGCCAGCGCGCGGCCGAAATCCGGGTAGTCGACGGACGCCTCCGCCGAGGTCGTGCCGAGGTCGAGGACCGGGAAGCCGAGGCTCGCCAGTTCCGCCTTCAGCACGGCTTTCAGCTCGTAACCAGCGTGGTCCGAAGCGATGCCGATGGTGTCCTTGTCAGTCATGCTCTTCTTGGAAAGGCGCGGAAGGGGCGAGGCAAACTCTACCATATGTCCGGCTTCACGGACAATTCGACACAAGCTATTGGCGCATAATCGCCACTCTCGCCGACCTCCGACCGGCTCAATGATTGACGTTGATCAAGTAGCGATTGATCTCTGCCAACTAATTCCGCGATTCATCCCTAGGACAATTGACACTTAATTTGCTCCATGCAAAGACAACGCTGGGATGTGCGAAACAACAAGGGTCCCGAACCATGGCCGAGCGCATGGAGCCTAAGAAAACTCCTCATGGCGAGCTGTTGCGCATGACCACCGACGTGGTTACGGCGTATCTCGCCCGGAACCGTCTCGGCACGGTCGACGTGTCCAAGGTCATCGGCGTCGTCTTTTCCTCCCTCGCCGGGCTGGAAGGACAGATCCTGCCCGCCGCCGGCGAGGCCCAGAGGCCGGCCGTGCCGGTGAAGCGTTCGGTGATGCCCGACCACATCGTCTGCCTGGAAGACGGCAAGAAGCTGAAGATGCTGAAGCGCCACCTCCGCACCGCCTATGGCCTCAGCCCCGAGGGGTACCGGGCGAAGTGGGGGCTGCCGGCAGACTATCCGATGGTGGCGCCGAACTATGCCGCCCAGCGCTCGGCCTTCGCCAAGAAGATCGGGCTCGGCCGCGGCCGCAGCCGCTAGAAAAGAAAACGGCCCGGCGGGATCCGCCGGGCCGTTCCTGCTTAAGAGCGGTAAGCCGAAAGCGGCTTACATCTCGTTGTACTTGCCGTCCTTGAAGACGTACCAGACATAAGCGGCGTCCTTGACGTCGCCCTTGGCATCCCAGGCGAGCTTGCCGAGGACGGTGTCGACCGACATGCCGCGGAGAGCGGCCGCGACCTTGCCCATGTCCGTCGAGCCGGCCTTCGCCGCCGCCGCCGCCCACGCCTGGAACGCGGCGTAGGTGTAGAGGGTGTAGCCCTCCGGATCATAGTTGGCGGCCTTGAACTTCTTGACCACGTCCTCGGCGGTCTTGAGCTTGCGCGGATCCGGAGCGAAGGTCATCAGCGTGCCCTGGCCGGACGGGCCGGTGATCTTCCAGAACTCGTCGGTGACCAGCGCGTCGCCCGAGACCAGGAGCGCATTCA
>CAXNIC010000072.1:0-16259 GCA_964201945.1 Alphaproteobacteria bacterium | reverse complement strand
GGCCCTTCGGTGACGAGGAAATCGGCGAACAGGCATTATAATGCACGAAATGAGCGATCCCGTCCCCACCGCGGCCGAGGCCGAGCGGACCTATCTGGAGCTGGTCGGCAAGCGCGTGCGCGCGCTCCGCAGCCGGCGGGGGATGACGCGAAAGCAGCTGGCGAAGGACTCCCGCGTCTCCGAGCGCTATCTGGCCCAGCTCGAGGGCGGCGTCGGCAACGTCTCGATCCTGCTGCTGCGCCAGATCGCCCAGGCGCTGGGCGCGGGGCCTGAGGAGCTGGTGCCTGAGGCCGCCGAAAAGCCGGTGGAAAGCCGGATGGTCGAGCAGCTGGTCAATCGCTTGAGCCCCGAGGAAGTGATCGAGGCCTATGCCATCCTGATGCGGCGCTTCGGCTTCGTCCGCCATGAGCTGCGCCGCCGGCGCCTCGCCTTGATCGGGCTTCGCGGCGCCGGCAAGTCGACGCTCGGCCGCCTGCTGGCCGAGCAACTGCAAGTGCCCTTCGTCGAGCTCGACCAGGAGATCGAGCGCGCCGCCGGCATGCCGATGGCCGAGATCATGAAGCGGCGCGGCCAGACCATGCAGCGCCGCATCGAATACAAGGTGCTGAAGGACGTCGTCGCCCGCGACGAGCGCCTGATCGTCGCCGTCGGCGGCGGACTGGTGTCGGAGGTGGCCACATACGATCTGCTGCTGTCGAGCTGCTACACCATCTGGATCGCGGCCATGCCGGAAGACCACATGCACCGCTTGATCGCCCAGGGCGACCGCCGGCCGATGAAGGGAAATCCGGACGCGATGGAGGACCTCCGCCGCATCCTCGAAGAACGCGTCCAGCTCTACACCAAGGCCGACACCGTGCTGCAGACCACCGGCCAGACCGTCGAGGAGAGCCTGGAGAACCTGATGCGGTTGGCACCGAAGGCGCTGAAGGAAGAAAGCCCGGCAGAGGCGACGACGCCTTCGTCCTGAACGACAATGCCCAAGACGATCACCGAATGGGTCCAGGTGTCGCGAACGCTTCTGCAGTAGGTTGCCTCTCGATATGCACTCTGCTTCGGAGGTTCGCCATGAGCATTTGGGTCATCGGCACGGGCGATGGTCAAGCCGGCACGCCGGTCACGGCGAGCAGCCCCGAGGACGCAGCCTCGCAGGCGAAGGAGCTCATCCGCCGGGGCGCGACCGCGATCGCCATCAAGGACGAGACGCGCCCGGAAATCAGCCTGAAGACACTCGAGCGCCAGCTCCACGAGATTGCGAAAGGCCCCGGCTGATCCGGACATCGAGCGACCCGACCGCCCGTCACGAGGGGTGAAGGTCCGATGCCGGCACCCGAGGACCCGCTGGAGCGATCGGCCTGGTACAAGGCCAAGGCGGCGGCGTACCGACGCATCGCTGACTGTGCCCAGCTCAGCTCCATCCGCGAGGCCTACGAGAAAATGGCGACGTCCTACGAAGCCCTCGCCGACGACGCCGAGCGCGCCTATCGCCGCCTCACCGCTCCAGGCCGCAGAGGGACCGTCCGGTACGACTAGCCGTCCCCTCGAGGCTACCTCGCCCTGAACTCGACCACCTTGCCCTTCGGCTCGTGGATCGTCAGCGCCTGGGCGAGGATGCGGGCGAGGTCGTCCTGGTAGAAGGGTTTGGCGAGCTTCGGCATCGTCATGTCGGTTCCGGGGGGAAGCTCGGCATAGCCGGTGGCGAGGATGATCGGCAGATCGGGGTGGGTCTCGCGGATGCGCGTGGCCAGCTGCGTGCCGGTCATCTGCGGCATCGCCTGGTCGGTGATCACCACGTCGATGCGCTTCTCCTTCGCCAGGATCTCGAGCGCCTGTTTTCCCGAGACCGCCTCGAAGACGGTGTGGCCGAGATCGTCCAGCAGCGCCGCGGTGTTCATCAGCACCAGGCTGTCGTCGTCGACGACGAGGACGGCAAGCCGCCGCACCGGGCCTTGCACCGGCAGCGGCTGCGGCTCGCGCACGGCTTCCTCGGCCGGCGCCTCCGAGGCCGGCATCCAGATCTCCGCCGTCGTCCCCACGCCCGGCAGGCTCTTCAGCACGAAGCGGCCGCCCGACTGCTCGGTCAGGCCCTGGACGCTGGAGAGGCCGAGGCCGGTGCCCTTGCCGATGCCCTTGGTGGTGAAGAACGGCTCCGTCGCGCGCGCCAGCGTGTCTGAGTCCATCCCCTCGCCGCTGTCGGTCACCGACAACGCGACATAGAGGCCGGGCGGCAGGCCGGTGGGATGGCCCGAGCCGACCACCTCCTCGCGCGCGGCGATGACGATCTGGCCGCCTTCCGGCATGGAGTCGCGGGCGTTCACGGCGAGATTGAGCAGCGCCGCCTCGAGCTGGTTCACGTCGGAGAGCGCGCGGACGAGCTTCAAGGGGAAGCGGGTCTCAATCGTGATCGTCGGCCCGAGCGAGCGCTGCAGCAGATCGCCCATGCCGCGCACCAGCGCCAGGATGTCAGTCGGCGTCATCTGCAGTTCCTGGCGGCGGGCGAAGGCCAGCATGCGCTGGGTCAGCGTGCTTCCCCGCCTGGCACCCTGAAGCGCGTTGTCGAGCAGCGGCGCCACCCGGGAGTCGGGCGGCAGGCGCTTTTGCGCCAGCTCCAGGCTGCCGATGATCGCCGTCAGCAGGTTGTTGAAGTCGTGCGCGATGCCGCCGGTGAGCTGACCGATCGCGTCCATCTTCTGCGACTGCATCAGGGCCTCGCGGGCCTTGTCGAGGGCATGATGCGCACGGTCGCGTTCGGTGACGTCGCGGGTGACCTTGGCGAAGCCGATCAGCGTGCCCTGGTCGTCGCGGATGGGGTCGATGACGACGTTGGCGCGGAACCGGCTGCCGTCCTTCCGTAGCCGCCATCCCTCCTTCTCGAACCGCCCTTCCTCGAGCGCGATCCTGAGCGCCTTGTTGGGCTCGCCCGTGCCGATGTCCTCCGCCGTATAGAAGCGGGAGAAATGCTGGCCGATGATCTCCTCTGGGCGATAGCCCTTGATCCGCTCGGCGCCGGCATTCCAGCTGCTGATCGTGCCATCCGGCTCCAGCATGTAGATGGCGTAGTCGGTGACGCCCTGGACCAGGAGGCGGAACTGCTCCTCGCTTCGCCTCAACAGGCGTTCGGCGGCCCGGCGCTCGGTCAGGTCGCGGGTGATCTTGGCGAAACCAATGAGCTCGCCGGCCGGGGTGACGATCGGGTCGATGACGACATGCGCCCAGAACCGGGTGCCGTCCTTGCGGATGCGCCAGCCCTCGGCTTCGAACTTGCCCTCGCGCCGGGCCGTCTCGAGTGCGCGCACCGGCTCGCCGCGGGCCTGGTCCTCGGCGGCGTAGAAGCGCGAGAAGTGCTGGCCGATGATCTCCGCCGGAAGGTAGCCCTTGAAGCGCTCGGCGCCGGCGTTCCAGCTCGCCACCGTGCCGGCGGCATCCAGCATGTAGATCGCGTAGTCGGTTACCGCATTGAGAAGAAGCCCGTAGCGCCCTTCTTCCGACAATGATCCGAACAGGCGCTGCGATTGATCCAACTCGGCCCCTTCAGTCCCGGCGAACAATTCGCGGGAATGGAATCGTCCATGGTCTTACCCGACGACCCTGGCCGTCTGCGGCGGCGGGGTATGATTTTCTTATGCCATCACTTCTAGCCCCTGGAACCAAGGGTCCCCAGTGACAAATCGGCCACTCGCGACTTTCGGCTCGGGAAGGTTCCGGCGCCCGCGAGGCGCGTGACATTTTTTTGCGTTTCTCCCGGAACCCTCTGCCGGCCTTGCGGTTTCTAAGGCCGGTGACCCCACCACCCACTCATACCGGCACGGCCGAGTCCGGATCTCCCACGCTCATGGTGGTCGAGCCGGACATCCTCGTCCGCATGGTGCTGGCGGAGTATCTGCGGGAGTGCGGGTACAAGGTCATCGAAGGGGTTTCGGCGGAGGATGTCTTCGCCGTGCTTCGCGCCGGGAACCGCTTCGACGTGGTCCTCACCGAAATGAAATTGCCGGGAGAGATGGACGGCTTCGCGCTGGCGCGGCGCCTGCGCGAGACGCATCCCGGCGTCGACGTCCTGCTCTCGGTCGGCATCGCCAACGCCGCCGACAAGGCCGGCGATCTCTGCGAGGACGGCCCGCTGGAGAAGCCGTATCACCCGCAGGAAGTCCTCCGCCGGATCAACCTTCTGCGCGAACGTCGCCGGACCGCGAACCGAGCCTGACCGGGGACATTGCATGGGTGGCGCACCAGATATCTCACCGGATCCCGACGGAGAGCGGCGCCGCGTCGTCCTCCTGGTCGAGGACGAGATCCTGGCCCGCGCGCCGATCGCGGGATACCTGCGCGACGTCGGCTTCACCGTCATCGAGGCCGGGACGGCGGAGGAGGCCAAGGCGGTCTTCGCCTCAGGCACCCGGGTGGACATCGTCTTCGCCGACGTCCGGCTGCCCGGCGGTACCGACGGCTTCACCCTCGCCGACTGGGTCAAGGAAACCCACCCCCATGTCCCGGTCCTGGTGACCTCGGGCTCCTTCTCGCTGCGCGCGCCCGGCGCCGTGGTCGGCCGTCACTTCATCCCGAAGCCTTACATCTTCTATCGGGTCGAGAGCCGCCTTCGCGAGCTGCTCGCCGAGAAGGACGCGCCGGCCGGCTAGCGCCGGTGGTTTTGGCCCTTGCGGCCGCGGAACCCCTCGATGGCGCTCTGGAGCTGCGGCAGGAAGACCCCGCAGCCGTCATGCGCGGCCCCCTGCCGGGCGCAGCCGTCCGCGAGCCTGGCCGCGAGATCGGGCAGGCGCACATCGGCGCCGAGCCGGCCGATCAGCTTCTCCCGGTGATAGACGCCTTGCCGCAGGCAGGTGTTGCAGGCGACCTCGACGGTCGGCCAGCGCCAGTCCGCCAGTGTCGCGCCCGGAGACGGAGGCGGCCGGGGCGGCGTCCACGACCGCCGGACCGACAGGCGGAGCCCGTGGCGCTTGAACGCGGTCAGCACCCCCTCCGCCAGCGCCCCCAGCTCGCCCGCGTCCAGATAGTGGACCCGCCTGGCCATCGCCGCCTGCAGCAAGGCCAGCAGATCGCCCCGCGACCGCGGCCGGTCGCCATCCTTCCAGCCATAGGGTCCGTCGCCGCGCATGAGAACAATTGAAGAACAAAGACGGGCGCGGCGTCAATCTTCGTAAACCCTCTCCTTGGGGGAGAGGGTGGCGAACTGAGGCGATGCAACGCATCGCCGTTGTGAGCCGGGTGAGGGGAAGCGGTCATCCAGCTCACTCGTCGAGCGGTTCCCCTCACCCGCTCGGCTTCGCCTCGCACCCTCTCCCCCAAGGAGAGGGTTGCGCGACGGAGGGCACGACACCCTTCCGTCGCCGCACGATTGCCATTTTGTACTCACGCGCGCGGGCAACGCCGGGGGGCGTCTGCGGTTGACGCATGCAGGGCCGGCGCCGTGGGGGCAGCCACCCGTACTTCCCGAGGGATTGTCATGAGACGCATCCACCTGGTCGTCGCCGCACTCCTGACGCTGGCGCCGATGACGGGCTTCATCCAGGCCCAGGCGCAATCGACCGGCTTCGCCCCGCGCCCGGCCGACAGCGGCGCCCAGGCCTTCGCCGTCGGCGCCGCCACCGCCAGCCAGTTCGCCATCGCCGCCAGCCAGCAGGTGCTGAAGACGTCGCTGGACCGCAAGGTGAAGAAGCTGGCGGAGGAGATCATCGCCGACTACCAGGCCGGCCTCTCCTACATCCTGGAGACCGCGGCCTCGTCCAACCTCCGCATCCCCGAGACGCTGGATGCCGAGCACCAGGCGCGGCTGGAGCGGCTCGCCGCCGCCAGCGTCGGCCAGATCGACGCGCTCTACCAGGCCGAGGTCGCCCGGGTGCACGAGGCGGCGATCGCGCTCTTTACCGGCTACATCCGCTCGGGCGACAATCTCCGCTTCCGGGTCATCGCCGCCCGCGCGCTGCCGACGCTGAAGGACCACTACGCCAACGTCCAGCTTCTGGCTCAGCGCTGAAAGGATCCACGTCTGCCAGAGGCTCGCGGAACGCGCCTCATCGAGAGCGCGGCCTCGAGCCGGTTACGTCCGACGCCCCTCGGCGACGCACGTCTCGATCTCGTCAAACAGGCGGTCGGTGAGCGCTTCCATGGCGCCCTTGACCGCTATCAAATCCTCCTCGTCGACGCCCTTGCTCCACGTGGCGGCGAGGACGCTGTGCACCTTCCCGCGATACATCTCGACCGCTCCAGCCGGGTCGTCGGAGGCGAGGCAGGAGTGCGCATACAGGATGCCGACGAAGGTCTGCATCGCTGTCCGCCACGCGAGATGTTCGACAAGATCCTTTTCCATCCCAGCCATCGGTTCCGTCCTCGGTTGCCTTCCCTCGCCGAGGCTAGAGGGCAGCGCGCCGGCCGTCATCATCGGCGCGACGGCTCACGCCGAGACGGCCGGCCGCTCCGGCTTCGTCACCGGCGCGAACTTCGTCGTCGACGGCGGGATGACGCGGAAGATGATCTACGAGGAGTGAGGGGGCGCTGAGAGCGGAGAACTGCATCGCCCCCCACCCCAGCCCTCCCCCACTACGGGGGGAGGGAGGAAGAATGAGAGGCGGAATTCCGACATCGTGTCCCCTCCCCCCTTTGTGGGGGAGGGTTAGGGTGGGGGGCTGCTGCGCCCGCCTACTTCGCGTGCGGGTTGCCGCCGCGGCTGGTGGGGTTGCCCTGGTTGCGGGTGTTCTGCTGGATGTTCGCCTGGCCGGCACTTTCCTTGGTGTCCTTCATCTGACGTTCCGACATCTTCCTGTCATCCGTCGGATGGGAGTCGTTCGCCGGGCCCTTGGGGCTGCGGTTGGCCGGCGGCACCGGCGGCATCTGCTTGTTGCTCATGACTTTCTCCTTTTCAGCGGCTCCGAACGATCGCCCTGATCGTCGAGGCTGGGGAATTCGCCCTGGTTGTCGATCGCTTCTTCCGGCTCGACCGGCTCGTCGAGGCCCTGGTCGAGGTCGGGACGACCCGCCCCGGTCGGGAAGTCTTCGGTCTGGTGGCGGATCTCTTCGGTGACCGCATCCAGGCCGTCCTCGGTCTCGTCGGGCAGGTCCGGCCGGCTGTTGTCGATGGCGGCGAATTCCGGATCGGGGACGACCCTGGTCTCGGTCGCCTGTCCCTGCGGGGCCGGGTGCAACTCCGCCCGCAGGAAGTCTTCTTTCCGAGGCGTGTTCCGGGGCACCGGCCTACTCCGGCTTGCCGGGAATGGGCCGGGGCGGCGGCGAGAACTCGCCAGGATGCTCGACGGCCCTCATCAGCTCGACGGCCGCTGCAGCCGCGGCGGAGTCATGCCGGTCCTCGGCGTCGATGCCCGGCCCCTTCGGCAGGCTCTCGGTCGGACGCCCCGCGGGCTTCGCCTCAGGTAACTGTTTTTCCTGGAACTTCATGGAGATCTCCGCCGTCGGGTGCACCACAAAGGGAACCGGTCGCGGCCTTGAAAGGTTCCCTTGGCCGCAAATCTCAAGCGAGAAGGACCGAGTCCCCCGATGACCTCCTCCGGCAACGCCACCTACCCGATGTGGATCAAGCTGCCGTACCTGGCCTTCGTGCTGGTGCTGATCCCGATCTATCTCCGCCAGTACGGGCCGCAGAACTTTCTTTGGTTCTCCGACATCGCGCTGTTCGCGACGCTGATCGCGGTGTGGACCGGCAGTCGCCTGATCGCCTCGATGATGGCGGTCGGCGTGCTGCCGCTCGAGATCGTGTGGACCGTCGACTTCTTCACCGGCGGCCATATCGGGCTCGCCGCCTACATGTTCGACACGCGGATACCGCTGACCTTGCGCGCGATGTCGCTCTACCACCTGTTCTTCCCGGCGGTGGTGATCTGGATGATGGTGCGCCAGGGCTACGACAGCCGCGCCTTCCTGCTGCAGACCCTGGTCGCCTGGGTGGTGCTGCCGGCCTCGTTCCTGATCGGGACGCCGGAAGAGAACATCAACTGGGTCTATGGCCCGGTCGGCGCGCCGCAATGGCTCACCTCGCCGCTGGCCTACCTGTTCATCTACATGGCGTTCCTGCCGGCGGCGATCTTCTTCCCCTCGCACCTGCTGCTGAAGCGCTGGTTCGCGACCCCGCGCAGCTATGCCCCGGCCCGCCGGCTGGAGCCCTCGACCCTCGCCTGATCGCCCGCCACCTCCGGTAGTCGGCCGGGGGCGTTCCGTCCGCGCCCCCGGCGGCTTTGTCGCCCGCCCTCCTTCGTGCCAAGATCACCCCCAGAGCTCGCCAACGAAGCGAACAGGAGGGGTGATATGGCTTTCAATATGATCACGCGCAGGAATTTCCTCACGACCGCTGCCGGCGCCACCGCGGCGGCGACATTCCCTTACGGCGAAGTGGTCGCCCAGGGCGGCCTCAAGATCCTGAAGAGCCGCTGCGAGCAGGCGATCGAGACGCTCGATCCGGGCTGGCGGCTCGGCACCGTCGACGACAACATCATGCGCTCGGTCTGGCAGGGCCTGATCGGGGTGGTGCCGGGCGAGGAATGGAAGTGGGAGAAGCAGCTCGCCAGCGAGATCGTGCAGGAGTCGCCGACCCGCATCCGCTTCGAGCTGCGCAAGGGCGTGATGTGGAGCGACGGCTACGGCGAGATCACCGCCGATGACGTCAAGTTCTCCTACGAGCGCATCGCCGATCCCGCCAACAAGATGGGCTACCGCACCGACTGGGAGAAGCTCGACAAGGTCGAGGTCACCGGCACGCATTCCGGCGTCATCATCCTGAAGGAGCCGTTCCAGCCGCTGTGGCTGTCGACGCTGCCGGCCGGATCGGGGCTCATCATCCCGAAGAAGGCGATGGCGGCGAAGAACATCACCAAGATCACCACCGACGTGCTGGCGTGCTCCGGCCCCTACCGGATCAAGACGATGGAGCCGCGCCGCATCATCGTGCTCGAGCGCAACCCGGGCTGGCAGGGCGAGAAGCCGGCCTTCGACGAGATCCATTACATGGTCATCCTCGATGCCAATGCCGGCGAGATCGCCTACGAGGCCGGCGAGATCGACTTCACGCATCTGCCGATCGCGTCGGTCGCCCGCCTGCAGAAGCGGCTGCCGGCCAAGTCCAAGCTCGTGGTCAAGCCGTCGCTGGCCTACTGGTGGCTCGGCATGCAGATGGAAGAAGGTCCGTTCAAGGACAAAAGGGTGCGCCAGGCGGTGCAGTACGGCCTCGACGTCGACATGGTGCTGGATGCCGCCTTCTTCGGCGTCGCCACCCGCTCGACCGGGATCATCGCGCCCGGCCTGATGGGCCACCGGCCGAAGAACCTGATCGACAAGATGGACATTGCCAAGGCCAAGGCGCTCCTGGCCGAGGCGGGCTTCCCCAACGGCTTCAAGACCGACATCGGCGTCCGCAACTCGGCCGAGTTCGTCAACGCCGCCCAGGCGGTGGCCGCCAGCCTCGCCAAGATCGGCATCCAGGCCGACGTCCGTCCCTTCGACACCGGCGCGCAGAAGGCGCTGGCGGCCGACAAGGCCGGCGGCTGGAAGACGATGGGCCTCCACATCGTCCGCTTCTCCATGCAGCCCGATCCCTCCTGGGCGACGGCGTGGTTCGTCACCAGCCAGATCAGCGAGTGGAACTGGGAGCGCTTCAGCAATCCCGAGTTCGACAAGCTGCACGAGACGCTGACCAGCGAGCTCGACGACAAGAAGCGCGACGCGGGCTACAAGCGCATGCAGGACCTGATGGAGGAGTCGGGCGCCTACGTGTTCCTGACCCACGGCGTGAACGCCGCCATCCACCGCGACACGGTGGTGCCGGCGCTCTCGCCCGACGCGCAGCGGCAGTTCTTCAAGAGCTTCAAGCCGGCATGATGAGGGACGGGTCTCGCCCGTCGCCGCCGTTCACCCCCACCCCACCCTCCCCCATCAAGGGGGAGGGTGTACGAGACGCCTCTAATCCCCTCCCCCCTCCGTGGGGGAGGCTTAGGGTGGGGGGCATGGTGCCGTGACGACAGCCGATACTGCGCTCGTCATCCCGCCCAGGCCGGAACGGGTCTGGATCACCGTCTTGAAGCGGCTGATCTCCGATCCGCTGGGCGCGCTCGGGCTGACGCTCGTCGTGCTCCTGGTGGTGAGCGCGCTCGGCGCCGATTTCCTCGCCACCCATGATCCGTTCCAGATGGCGCCCCGCCAGCGGATGCAGGATCCGAGCGCGGCGCACTGGCTCGGCACCGACCAGCTCGGCCGCGACGTCTACAGCCGCGTCGTCCATGGCGGCCGCATCGCGCTCTGGGTCTCGCTGGTCGCGGTCGGCCTGTCGCTGCTCGGCGGGCTCGTGCTCGGCATGCTGGCGGGATACGGCCCGCGCTGGCTCGACAATCTTCTGGTGCTGATCTTCGATTCCGTCCGCTCGTTCCCCACCATCATGTTCGCGCTCGCCATGGTGACGCTGCTGGGGCCGAGCCTTTCGACCATCATCACCGTCATCGTCGTCGCCTCGATCCCGGTCTATGGCCGCATCGTCCGCATCCAGACGCTGTCGCTGAAGGAGACCGAGTTCGTCCTGGCGGAACGCGCGCTCGGCGCCGGGCCGATCCGCATCCTCTTCTCCCACATCCTCCCCAACGTCATCGGCCCGCTGCTGATCCTGGCCAGCATGGAGATCCCGGTGGTGATCACCATCGAGGCGGGCTTGAGCTTCCTCGGGCTCGGCGTGCGCCCGCCGACGCCGACCTGGGGCTCGATCCTGCAGGACGGCTATCAGTACATCCGCGACACGCCCTGGCTGGTGGTCTCGGGCGGCCTGCCGCTGATCCTGACCACGCTCGGATTCACCTTCCTCGGCGAGTCCTTGCGCGACGCTTTCGATCCCAAGCTCAACCGTCACTGATGGCCGAGCCTCTCCTCACCATCGACGACCTCAGCGTCGAGTTCGCGACGCCGCGAGGCCCGGTCAAGGCGCTGCGCCGGGTCGACCTCGCGGTGAATCCCGGCCGCATCGTCGGCATCGTCGGCGAGAGCGGCTGCGGCAAGTCGACCCTGGTCTCCACCGTGATGGGCCTGCTCGCCGGCAATGCCCAGGTCACCTCCGGCTCGATCGTCTTCGAGGGCCGGGAGCTGCAGGACCTGGATGAGGAGGAGTGGCGCGACATCCGCGGCCGGCGCCTCGCCATGGTCTTCCAGGACCCGATGACGTCCCTCAACCCGGTGATGTCGATCGCGACGCAGATGATCGACATCCAGCACCGCGACCCGGCGCCGCGCGCCGACAAGCTGAAGAAGGCGATCGCCTGGCTGGCGCGGGTCGGGATATCCGATCCCGAGCAGCGCATCCAGGACTACCCGCACCGCTTCTCCGGCGGCATGCGCCAGCGCATCGCCATCGCCATGGCGCTCCTGATGAACCCGGCGCTCCTGATCGCCGACGAGCCGACCACGGCGCTCGACGTCACGCTGGAAGCGCAGATCATCCATCTGATCCGCCAGCTCCGCACCGAGTTCGACGGCGCCATCCTCTTCGTCTCGCATAATCTCGGCCTGATCGCCGAGATCTGCGACGAGGTGGTGGTGATGTATGCCGGCGAGGTGGTCGAGCATGCGGAGATCCGCCGCCTGTTCCATTCGCCGAGCCATCCCTATACGCAGCTCCTCCTCACCTGCGACCCGGCCCGCATCGAATCCGAGGAGCGCACCCTGCCCACCATCGGCGGCACCGTTCCCGATCTCGCCAATCTGCCGAAGGGCTGCATCTTCGCCGCCCGCTGCCCCAGCGCCTTCGATCGCTGCCGCGTCGAGGCGCCGGGAACCTACCCGGTCGCAGACGGCCACTCGGTCCGCTGCTTCCTGCACGCGCCATGACCGAGCTGCTTTCCATCAAGAACCTTCGTGTGCGCTTCCGCACCGTGGGCTTCGTCCGCGCCCTGGTCGACCGCATCGCCGATCCCTTCATCGACGCCGTGCTCGACGTCTCGCTTTCCGTCCGCGCCGGCGAGACCCTCGGCCTCGTCGGCGAGTCAGGATCCGGCAAGACCACGCTGGCGCGTGCCGTGCTGGGCCTGGTGCCGGTGCATTCCGGCAGCATCACGGTCGAGGGCAAGGAGCTGGTCGGCCTGAAGGAGTCCGAGTACCGCAGCGTCAGGAAGTCGCTCGGCATGATGTTCCAGGACCCGGTCGCCTCGCTGAGCCCGCGGAAGAACGTCGGCGGCTTGCTGGCCGAGCCGTTCCACATCCACCGCATCCGCGACGTCGACATCGACAAGGAGGCGCGCCGCCTGCTCTCGATCGTGGGATTGCATGACGGCTTCCTCGCCGCCTATGCCCATCAGCTCTCCGGCGGCCAGGCACGCCGCGTCGGCGTCGCCCGCACGCTGGCCCTGAAGCCGAAGCTGATCATGGCGGACGAACCGGCCGCCGGCCTCGACGTCTCGGTGCAGGGCGAGATCCTGAACCTGATGAACGAGCTGCAGAAGCAGTTCGGCTTGAGCTACCTGATCGTCACCCACAACCTGCCGGTCATCCGGCATGTCAGCGACCGGCTCGCGATCATGTATCTCGGCCGCCTGGTCGAACAGGGCCCGACCCGCAGCCTCTTCGCCCGGCCGGCGCACCCGTATACGCAGGCGCTGGTCGCCGCCGTGCCGCAGCCCGATCCCGACAAGCGCCGCACCGAGCTCGAACTGCAGGGCGAGATCCCCAGCCTCCGCCGCCGCCCCTCCGGCTGCGAGTTCCACACCCGCTGCCTCTACGCCCAGGACCGCTGCCGCGTCGAGGCCCCGCTGCCGACCCCGCTTCCCGACGGCCGCGAGGTGCGCTGTCACTTCCCGCTGATATAATCTGAACTTTGAATAGTCCGGGTCATAGCGACCAATTCGCGTTCACATTAGTCGTGCGCCGGTCAAGCCGAGGTTCGCCTAGGAAGCATCGATCACTCGACAGAAGGCGCTTATGCACCGTTGAGCTACTGCCCGAAGAGTGAGACGAGTGCCTTCTGACGAAAGTCCATTCCATGACTCTCATCGGCGTAATCTCTCCCAACGACTTTCCAGTGATGTTTGGCGACCTGCTAATTTCTGGGCCGACTCCACCTAGTGAGATGGATCTTCCCATAGGCGGACAGATCAGAAAGTTCGAATCCGACACGCAATATTGGTACGCATCCAGTCTTAGGCAAAAACTGGCACTGATCTCGCCCAATCTTGCTGTTGCATGGTCGGGTTCCGCGATCGCAGCTCGCGCGGTAATCACGGACATACGCGATGCGTTTGGCGATCGAAGACTCTCGGCTACCGACTTCTTCAATGTATTGGATAGGCTAGACTACCCTGAGAAAAACGACGTTAGCCTCATTGGGCTAAGCATCGATAGCGACGAGCGGCTGCATCGCTTTTCTCACCAAGCAACACCTCAATTTCTCGGAGCCTCGGGAAATGCATACCTCGCGGGTTCAGGCGTAGAGGATTTCGCTCAACATCTTGCACGCTTCGATCTCTCAAGAACGCGGGTAAGCGGCGAGATGAACATTATGGAGACCGCTGTCGGTCACGTGCTCGCATATGCGAGCCAGATTGTTTTTAACGAGGTTCTGAACCAGTCGAATTTGGGGTCGTACTACGGAGGAGGCTACGAGTTTATTAGCCTCGTAAAGGATGGAGATGGCAGCTCTGCGCGCCTTCAGAAAGTGCCGACAATCACTTACATGTTTTGGGAGCGAACAGACGCCTCATCGGGTGAGTGTCGACTCATACCGATCATCATCTCATTTCAGTACCGCGGCGATCTTCTAGTTATTACCCGGTTGGTCGCGGAGGACGTACGGGACTATCGCGGTCACCTCCTCTTTAAGAAAGAGATCAAGGTCCACTTTGTTTCACCGGTTTACGGATACCACAAACCAGTGGGCCTGTTAGAAGAACCGATCCTTCCTCCGCGTACCCCATTATTTTTAGTGGCCTTCATCGCCGCTCGCGAAGCAGAGAGTATGCGCGTAGGGATGCTCATTAAAAAGAGTACGCTGGCCGTCCGATTTGAAGATCCCTCGAGTCTCAAAGTAGATGTCGAATTTGACGGAGAGTATCTTGACGAAGTGAAAGGAGTCGCCGCGGGCCTTCAAGTTTAGAGTGATCGAGAGCCAGGCGCGGGAAGTTGCATGACGAGTGACGCTCTCTCCCCTCCCCGTCCAGATGCTAGCAGCACATTTCTGGCGAGCGAAATGTGCAGCCATTTCCCGCTGATCTGAGCTAACCACCTCGTCCCCCCATCCGCGCTTCGCATGAGGGAAAGTTCCGAATTAGGATCGGCCATGGCGAACAATGACGACCAGCCGCGGATGCCGCTGCGCAAGGCGATCAGGTCGCTCTGCGAGCACGTCCACTCCCAGCTCCTGGAGACGCGAAGCCTCCGCGAGGATGTCCGCACCCAGCTCAGCAGCGACGTCGCCATGGTCAGGATCGGCGCGGCGGCAATGTCGGCGAACGCGACGTCCTTCGTCGCCATCCACGACGACGTGTTCCTGAAGGCGCTCCGGCGCCTCGCCGGCATGGTGCGCATGACGATGGCCCCCGGCAGGCCGACACTCGAAACGCGCCCGGACCCGGTCCTGCTGGAAAGCCTGCATACGATCGACGTCGTCCTCCACGAAAGCCAGATCGAGTTCCCGACACCCGAGTCCCGCGAGGCCCGCTGGCGGGATCTCAAGGAATAGGCGTGCCTCGTGCTCCCTCCCTCGCGCTTCGCACGAGGGAGGGTTCCGAACTAGGATGCGCTCCGACCTCAAGGAGCTGAATCACTCATGGATCTCTGGCAACTGGATGCGACCGACCTCGCGCGGCTGATCCGCCTCGGCAAGGTGTCGGCGCGCGAGGCGGTCGTCTCCTGCCTCGCCCGCATGGACGCGGTGAATCCCAAGCTGAACGCGGTCGTCTGCCGCATGGACTCCGAAGCCTTGGCCCAGGCCGATGCCGCCGATGCCGCGCGCGCCCGAGGTGACGCGCTGGGGCCGCTGCACGGGGTTCCGGTCACCACCAAGATCAACACCGACCAGAAGGGCCATCCGACCGATGGCGGCGTCGTCGCCTTCAAGGACATCATTGCCGCCGAGGATGCGCCGGTGGTCGCCAATCTGCGCAGCGCCGGCGCCATCTTCATCGGCCGCACCAATGCGCCCGCCTTCTCCATGCGCGCCTTCTCCGACAACGAGTTGCATGGCCGCACCTACAACCCGCGGGACAAGGGCATCGGCCCGGGCGGATCGTCGGGCGGCGCCGGCGCCGCGGTCGCCGCCGGCATCGGCCCGATCGCGCATGGCAACGACATCGGCGGCTCGGTGCGCATCCCCGCCTATTGCAACGGCGTCGTCGGGCTTCGCGTCGGCGTCGGCCGGGTTCCCGCCTTCAACCTGTCGGCAACCGCGGCCCGGCCGATCGGCAACACGCTGATGGCGACCCAGGGACCGCATACCCGCACGGTACGGGATGCGAGGCTCGCGCTCGCGGTCATGGCCAAGGGCGATCCCCGCGACACCCGCTGGGTCGATGCACCGCTCATCGGACCGCCGCCGGCGCGGCCGCTCAAGGTCGCCATCGCGCCCGTCATCCCCGGCGGCTTCACCCATCCCGCCCAGGCCGAAGCCGTGCGGACCGCCGGCAAGCATCTGACGGCCGCCGGCTATGTCGTCGAGGAAGTGATCCCGCCCGATCTCGAGGAGGTCGTCCGCGTCTGGCACGTCATCGGCTCCGGCGACCTGTTCCGCTCGCTGGGGCCGAACATCGAGAAGTATGGCGACGCCAACGCCGTCACCTCGCTGCGTCACTGGCTCACGCTCTCGCCGCCCATCACCGACCTCGGCACGGTGATGGATGCGTATGCGAAGCGCGACCTGCTGATCTTCGCCTGGCAGGTGTTCTTCCAGCGCTACGTCGCCGTCATCATGCCGACGCTCTGCGACCTGCCGCCGCCGGTCGACCTGGACCTGACGCTGGAGGGCCAGCGCAAGATCCTGGACGGGCTCCGCGTCAGCTTCCTCGCCCCGGCGCTGGGCTTGCCCGGCCTCGCCGTGCCGGTCGGATCGCATGGCAGCTTGCGCACCGGCGTGCAGATCGTCACCGGCCGCATGCGGGAAGATCTCGCGCTCGATGCCGGCGAGGTGATCGAGGCTGTAAATTCGCGCGCAATAGTGACCCCCTGAGGGGCGGTTTTCGCGTCCAATTCTGACCCCCTCTAACGCTGTGTGTCAGCGTCCCTTCCTTTTGCCGGGAAGGGTGTTGGGGGATGGTCGGCGTGGACAAGATCGGCGAGATACG
>CAXNIC010000071.1:0-16279 GCA_964201945.1 Alphaproteobacteria bacterium | reverse complement strand
GGTCGACTGCAGCTTGATGGTGATGGTGCTCGGCTTGGCCATGGCTTTGTCACTTCCGTCTCGGAACGAGCCCGGAAAATAGAGCCCGCCGCCGCCGTGTCAAGCGCGGAGGTCGATCGCGTGGCCGCTCAAGGACTTGGCGCTCAGCGAGCTGCTGAGCGACTGGAGTTCCTTCTCGCCGTCGCGGAGGTTCTTCTCGGCTTCTTTCACCGCTTCCGGGTCGGCGCCGCGGATCTGGGCCGCGACCAGCGCGATGCGGAGCTTGCCGACGACCTTCTTCAGCTCCTTGACCAACTCGCGTGCCGCGTCCTGGGCCTGGCTCGCCTCGGCCGGCGCCGGCTGGGACGGCGGTGCGGGGGCGGCGGGATCGGCGGAACCGATCGCCGCCGGTTCCTGGGTCATGCCGGCATCCTTGAGCGCCCGGGCCAGATCCTTGACCAGGGCTCGCATGTCGTGGATCGCCGAGCGGGCGAATTTGAGGTCGCCGGTCGCCGAGGCGGTGCCCGCGGCCAGCTGGACCGCCATCATCTTGTTGCGGAGGAAGGCGACCTTGGCCGCCGCAGCCTTCTGCGGCGCCTCCTTCATGTCCGCATGGACGGCGCCGAGGCGGTCCAATGCTTCCGATTGGCCGGCGGTGAGGGGCGGGCGCTGTTTCAGCCGGTCAAGCGCCGCGGTGAGCGCGACCGTGCGGGCAACATCCGAAGGCGAATGCGAGGCGGGTCCGCTAGTGGTGACCATTCTGGCGCCCTTTCAGATCCCATCCGGGCCACTTCAGCCCGAACTGGATGAAGGGTAGTCCCCTCCCAGCCTTCCCGCAATAGGGTTAACGCTGATTCGCCACCGCCCGAGGCGCGCCGCTCAGGGTGTCAGCGCGACCTGTGCCTGACGCGCGGCGATCGCAAAAAGTCCAGCCTCCTCAAGCATCTGCTTGGCGACCTTGAACTCGAAATCGGTCTCGGCAGAGCGGGAGGGGCAGGCTTTCCGCGCGGCTTCGGCGCCGGCGGCTTCACCCTGGCGGACGAAGTTCGTCCGCTGGGCGTAGGCCGCTCCGAGCTCGGGCGCGTTCCGACGGAGATCGGAGATCAACTGGGCGGGGTCGCCCGAGTAGCTGCTGGTGCAGACGCTGGGCAGCACGCCGATGCGGTTCCACGGATGGCCGGTGGGCGAGAGCATCCGAGCCCAGGTGATGGTCATCTCGCCGTCGTTGGGAAGGCGCATGACCGTCTGGACGCTGCCCTTGCCGTAGGAGGTCGAGCCCAGGACCAAGGCCCGGTGGTTGTCCTGCAACGCGGCCGCCACGATCTCGGCCGCCGAGGCCGAGCCGCCGTTGATCAGGACGATCATCGGCAACCCGCGGGTGATGTCGCCGTTGGTCGCCCGGTAGTTCTGCTTGGCGCGGGGGTGACGGCCCTCGGTCATCAGGATCTGCCCGTCGTCGAGGAACAGGTCGGCGACGTAGACCGCCTGGTCCAGGAGACCGCCTGGATTGCCGCGAAGATCGAGGATGAGGCCCTTGAGGCCGGGGCCGTGGTCGGCGATGGCGCCGGTTACGGCGTCCTCGACCTGTTTGGCGGTGCGCTGGTTGAAGCCCGTGACCCGGATCGCCGCGGCGCCGCCCTCGTGCTTCACCGTCACCGTCGCCGGCACGATCCGCGTGCGCTTGAGGGCGAAATCAATCTTCTTGCCGTCGCGCTCGATCAGCAGCTTCAGGGTCGAGTCGATCGGCCCTCGGAGCTTGTCGAGGACGTCGTTCGAAGAGAGCCCCGCCAGCGGGTGTCCGTCGGCGGCGATGATCCTGTCGCCATCCTTCAGGCCGGCGCGGGCCGAGGGGGTCTCGGGCATGACCGAGGAGATGGCGACTCCGGATTCATTGATCGACAGCGTGACGCCGATGCCGCCGAAACCCTCGCGCGATGCCCGCGACTGCCGGGCAGCGTCGGCGGAGGAGTAGCGCGAGAAGGCGTCCAGATCGGACAGCTCGGCCTCGAAGACAGCCTTGTACAGGGCCTCGGCCGACGCATCCTTCAGCGGCGCTGAACGGAGCCGGCTCTCGGCCAGCACATCAACGGTCAGGCGAGCCCAGCGGTGCGGCTCGTCGCTGCCGGGAAGCTGGAAGCTCTTGGCGTCGCTCTTGCCCATGGCCAGAGTGATCTGGCGGTCGTCGGCGGTGAAAGCGAAGGCGGGATCGAGCGTCTTGAGACCGGTCAGCCCGTGAAGGGTCAGGGTCCTCAAGTCGACTCGATTGATATAGTAGTCGGAAAGCCCGTCATAACCGACCCCGAAAACGTCCCGTGCCCGGTCCAGGCCGGCGGTCGAGGGAAGCTGGTCGGATGAGGAGGAAGTGGCGCAACCGGCTGCAAGCAGCAGCGCCAGAACGGTGCCCGCGCGGCCGGCGCGGCTGAGACGGGGCAGGGTAAAAAGTTTCATCCGATGGGCATCCGCACTGTCAGGGCCGTCGGGGATAAGCATGGAATGTGCCGGTTTGCGGTGCGAAAATCCAGCAAGACCGACGTAATCGGTGAGACGTAATGTAAATTCCGTGATTTCTCGATGCATCTCGAACCGTGAAGTCGTATAGGGCGACCCCATGACGAGCCTGCCGAACGTCCGGGAAATGAGGGGGCGAGTCGCGAGTGCGGCATTGGGGGAAGTCCTCGACTACTGGACCGGCTTCTTCGACCGGGGCATGCTGCCGTCCTTCGACGATGTCGAGCCCTGGCAGATCAAGCGTGCGCTTCCGTACATCTGGATCTGGCGCCGCGACCCCGAGACCGGCCGGTTCGTCTGCCGGGTCTGCGGAGAGCATGTGAACTACATCTTCGGGCGCAATATCTCGGGCAAGGCGGTGGACGAGGTGATGCCGGCAGCGATGGCCATCGAGGCCCAGGCGCGCTGGCGCTACCTGATCGACAGCCGGGTCGCCCATCATCTGGTCGGCTGCGTCTATCACTATTCCGACCAGCAGGTGATGGGCGAGCGGGTGATCCTGCCACTGGCGCCCGCCCGCAACGATGGCGGCGGTGTTCTCGGCGCGACTGATGCGGCGCAGTCGACGCTACGGCTGAACTCGCCGGTCGACCCGGCGAAGTTCGTCGGGATCGGCGCCGGCGAGCGCCGGGACTATGACGCCGATCCAGGCCGGCGTCATGACTGAGACGCTGCCCTCGGTCACCGAGATCTCGGGCGGCATCCAGAGCCCCGCGGTTCGCGTGGTCTATGATTTCTGGATGTCTTTCTGGATCAAAGGCCGGCTTCCCACGTTCGACGAGGTCGAACCAGCCGAGATCAAGGAAGCTCTGCCCTATCTGTGGGTGCTCAAATACGAGCAGAAGATCGACCGCTTCACCTATCGGATCGTCGGCGAGGAGGTGAACCGCTTCTACCGTCGCAATATGTCCGGCCAGCAGGTCGATGTCGCGATGCCGGCGGATCTCGCGGCTACCTTCACCGGTCGTGCCCGCCGCGTGGTTCAGAACCGGCGAGCGCTGTACCTGGTCGGAAAGGTCTATCACCTGGCCGGGTATGACGCGTTCGGCGAGCGGATCTACCTGCCGCTGGCGCCGTCCACCAACGACGATGGTGGTGTGCTCGGGGTCACCGATGCCCGCGGCCATGTGATCGACGAGCGGGTGCTGCAGGAGACGGCCGGCAACATCACGGCTATCCGCGACGGCGCTTACCAAGTCTACGACGCGACGGCTCGAACAAGGGGTCAATAGGCCAGGACTGATCGCCCTATCGTTTTGAGCGGTGCTTCCCTGGCTTACGACGAGGCGGCCCGGAACGGGGGGGAGGGCGGCGCTGCGGGCGGTTCTCCACCGGACCCCCTTTCAGCAGGTTGAAGACCAGACCGCCCTTCACCGGATCGGCGTCGGCAAGGCGGACCTGGACCGGCTGGCCCAGCTGGAAGACCACCCGCGACTTCCGCCCGACCAACCGGTGGCGGGGCGCGTCGTATTCATAGAAATCGGAGCCGAGGGTCGAGACCGGCACCAGCCCGTCGGCGCCGGTGTCGTCCAGGTTGATGAACAGGCCGAAGCGCGACACGCCGCTGATCCGGCCCGAGAACTCGCCGCCGACCTTGCTCGACAGGAACAACGCCGTGTAGCGGTCGACCGCGTCGCGCTCGGCCACCTGGGCGCGGCGCTCGGTCATCGAGATGTGCTCGCCCATCTGACGCATCCGGGCGGCCTCGGCGTCGGTCAGCCCGTCCTCGCCGAGCCCGAGGCCCTTGATCAGGCCGCGATGTACCAGCACGTCGGAATATCGGCGGATCGGCGAGGTGAAATGCGCGTAGCGCCGGAGCGCCAGGCCGAAATGGCCGAGATTGTCGGGGCTGTAAAGGGCCTGCGCCTGCGAGCGCAGCACCAGGTCGTTGACCATCTGCTTGTAGGGCGTGTCGGCGGCGCGCGCGAGGAGGCGGGTGAAGCTCTTCGGCTGCAGCACCTGGCCCTTGGGCAGCGACAGGTCGATCGACTCCAGGAACTCGCGGAGTCCCTCCAGTTTCTCGTAGGTCGGCCGGTCATGCACCCGGTACATGCAAGGCTGGCCCTTGGCCTCCAGCGCTTCCGCCGCTGCGACATTGGCGCAGATCATGAACTCCTCGATCAGCTTGTGGCTGTCGAAGCGAAGGCGCGAGCGGATCGCCAGCACATTGCCGTCGGGGCCGAGGAAGACCCGGCGCTCCGGCAGATCGAGGTCGAGCGTGCCGCGTTTTTCGCGGGCGCGGAGGAGCGCGCGGAAGGCGCCGTAGAGCGGCTCGATCACCCGCTCCATCAAGGGGCCGGTGGTGTCGTCGGGCTTGCCGTCGCGGGCGTTCTGCACCTGGTCGTAGGTCAGCCTCGCGGCGGAACGCATGAGGGCGCGGCCGAAGCGGTGCGAGAGGAGGCGACCTTCCTTGTCGATGTTCATGAACGCCGCCATCACCGGCCGCGGCACCTTCGGTTTCAGCGAGCAGAGCTCGTTGGACAGCGCCTCCGGCAGCATCGGCACCACGCGGTCCGGCAGATAGACCGAGTTGCCGCGCTGGAAGGCGGCGCGGTCGAGGGGGCTTCCGGGCGTCACGTAATGGGCGACGTCGGCGATCGCCACCACCAGCTTCCAGCCTTCGCCGTCGGGCTCGGCATAGACCGCGTCGTCGAAGTCGCGGGCATCGTCGCCGTCGATGGTGACCAGCGGCAACTCGCGCAGGTCCTCGCGGTCGCCCGGCGTCGTCACCGGCTTCGCCGTCTCGGCCTGGACGATCGCGTCCTCAGGGAAGGCGACGGGAATGTCGTGGGCGGCGACGGCGATCGCGCCGATGGCGCGCGGATCGTCTGACGAGCCCAGGCGCTCGACGATGCGGGCCTCGGGCAAGCCGTTCCGTGCCGTCGTCAGCACTTCGGCCGAGACCAGCTCGCCATGCTCGGCGCCGCCGGCATCCACCCGCGAGACCCGGAACTCGGTGCGGCTGCGCTTGTCGGCGGGTATCAGCCGGCCGCCGTCCGGGCCGAGGCGATAGGTGCCGACCACGCGGTCGGAGCTGGTCGGGATGCGCCTGAGGACGGTGGCTTCGTAGAGCCGGGCCGATCGCTTGGAGAGGCGGGCGAGCAGGCGGGTTCCCGGCGGCAGCGCCGGCGAGCCCTTCTTCTCCTGGACGATGATCCGGGGCGGTTCGCTCTCGCCGTCCCAGGCCAGCGGCCGGGCCAGGGTCTCGCCATCCTCGTCGGTGCCGGTGATGACGATCGGCGAGACTTCGGCGAGGCGGCCGGGAGGCGGGGCGGCCTTGCGGATGCGGCCGACCGTGCCTTCCGCCGACAGCTCCTTCAGCAGCGCCTTCAGGGGCACGCGGTCGTCGCCGGTGATCTGGAAGGCGCGCGCGATCTCGCGCTTGCCGACCGGGGTCGGGCTCTCGGCGATGAAGGTCCGGAGCTGGTCCTTGGTCGGAAGCGGCGGTTTCTTGCGCGCCATTCACTTCACCCTCGGGTTTCGAAACCCTCTAAGCCGGTCGAGCTGACCGGGGTTGCCTTTCTAGGCGGCCGAGGGCGGCTTCGGACTGCTGGCGGGCTTCTTGGCTGCGGACTTCTTCGCGGCAGGCTTCTTGGCTGCCGGCTTCTTGGCCTTGGGCTCCGCGGCCGGTTTCTCGGCTGGCTTCGCCGACGCCTTGGCGCCGCGCCCCTTCTTCGGCGGAGGTCCCTTGGCGGCCTTCTCCGCGATCAGCTTGATCGCCTCGTCGAGCGTGACCGCCGAAGGTTCGATGCCGCGCCGGAGCGTGGCGCGGATGCTGCCGTGCTGGACGTAGGGACCGAAGCGGCCCTTCCTGAGCGTGATCGGCTTGCCGTCGTCGGGATGCTTGCCGACCTCGACCGCAGGCGACCCCGCGCCCTCGGCTGCCAACAGGTCGACCGCGCGGTTGATGCCGACGGTCAGCACGTCCTCGTCCTTGGGCAGAGACTTGAACCGCGCACCGACCTTTAAATAGGGGCCGAAACGGCCGATGCCGGCGGTGATCATCTCACCCGATTCCGGGTGTTTGCCGAGCTCGCGCGGCAATGCCAGCAGCGCGATCCCTTGCTCCAGCGTGAGATCGGACGGTGCCAGGCCCCGCGGCAGCGACACCCGCTTCGGCTTCACCTTGCCCTCGGCCTCGCCGAGCTGGACGTACTGCCCATAAGGCCCGCGCTTCAGCGTCACCGCCTTGCCCTCGGGATCCTTGCCGAGTTCGCGCTCGCCGCCCTCGGCCGAGGCACCGTCCTCGGAGCCGCCTTCGACCACCAGGCGGCGGGTGTACTTGCACTCCGGGTAGTTCGAGCATCCGAGGAAGGCACCGAACTTGCCGAGTTTGAGGCCGAGACGGCCTTGGGTGCAGGACGGGCAGGCGCGGGGATCGCCTTGGCCGGCGACTTCGGGGAAGAAATGCTGGCCGAGATCGAGGTCGAGGGTCTCGATCACCTGCTTGATGCCGAGGTCCTTGGTGCCGCCGATGGCGGTCGAGAAGTCGCGCCAGAAGTCGCGCAGCACCTGCTTCCAGTCGAGGTCGCCCTCGGCCACTTCGTCCAGCTTGCCTTCGAGGTCGGCGGTGAAGCCGTACTCGACATAGCGCTGGAAGAAGTTGGAGAGGAAGGCGGTGACCACGCGGCCGGTGTCTTCGGGGATGAAGCGTTTGCGCTCGAGGCGCACATAGTCGCGGTCCTGGAGGACCTGCAGGATCGAGGCGTAGGTCGAGGGCCGGCCGATGCCGAGTTCTTCCAGCCGCTTCACCAGGCTGGCCTCGCTGAAGCGCGGCGGCGGCTGGGTGAAGTGCTGCTCGGGCTTGATCTCGCCCTGGGTCAGGGCCTGGCCGTTGGTCAGCGGCGGCAGGCGGCGGTTGCCGTCTTCGTCGGCGTCGTCGTCCTTGCCTTCCTGGTAGAGCTTGAGGAAGCCGTCGAACAGCATGATCGAGCCGGTGGCACGCAGCACGGTCTTGCCGGACGCATCGGCGACGTCGACGCCGGTCTGGTCGAGCTGAGCCGCTTCCATCTGGCAGGCGACGGCCCGCTTCCAGATCAGATCGTAGAGCTTCCGCTGATCGTCCTCGAGGTATTGAGACACCTCGGCGGGGAGCCGCCCGAGATCGGTCGGCCGGATCGCCTCGTGCGCCTCCTGGGCGTTCTTCGCCTGATTCTTGAAGGTGCGGGGTTCCTTCGGCAGGTAGCGGTCGCCGAATTCGCGGAGGATCACCTTGCGGGTGCCGGCCAGCGCCTCCTGGCCGAGGTTGACGCTGTCGGTCCGCATATAAGAAATGAGTCCGACGGTCTCGCCGCCCAGCGACACGCCTTCATAGAGCTGCTGGGCGAGGCGCATGGTGCGGGACGCGCCGAAGCCCAGCTTGCGGGACGCCTCCTGCTGCAGGGTCGAAGTGGTGAAGGGCGGCGGCGGGAAGCGCCGCACGGTCTTCCGTTCGACCTCCGATACGGCGAAGCGGCCGGCCTTGATCGCCTCGACCGCAAGCTCGGCCGAGGCCTGGTCCTTGAGGCCCATCTTGCCGAGCTTCTCTCCATTGATATGGGAAAGCTCGGCCGTGAACTTGCCACCGGTCTCGGTCGTGAAATCGACCCCGACCGACCAGTATTCCTGGGCCTTGAACGCCTCGATCTCGGCTTCGCGCTCGCAGATCAGCCGGAGTGCCACGGATTGCACGCGGCCGGCCGACTTGGCGCCGGGCAGCTTCCGCCAGAGGACCGGGGAGAGGGTGAAGCCGACGAGGTAATCCAGGGCGCGGCGGGCGAGATAGGCCTCGACCAGCTCGCGGTTGATCTCTCGCGGATTGGCGATGGCGTCGAGGACGGCGGACTTGGTGATCTCGTGGAAGACCACCCGCTTGACCTCGATGCCGCCCAGCTTGTTCCGGTCTTTGAGGATCTCGGCCAGGTGCCAGGAGATCGCCTCGCCCTCGCGGTCAGGGTCGGTCGCGAGGAACAGGCGCTTGGCGCCTTTAAGTTCGCCGGTGATCGCCGAGACCGCCTTCTCGGCGCGGTCCTCGACTTTCCACTTCATGGCGAAGTCCGCCTCGGGATCGACGGCGCCGTTCTTCGCCTCGAGATCGCGGACATGGCCGTAGCTCGCCACGACCCTGTAGCCGTCGCCGAGATACTTGTTGATGGTCTTCGCCTTGGCCGGCGACTCGACGACGACGACGTCCATTCGCTTTAAGTCCTGCCTCAGTCTCGTGCTACAAGCCGCTGGTATATCGTAAAGAAACCTGATTACCCGAATGCCTGTCGAGGCGGCCGGCCAGCTCCGCCTCGAGGAGCACGGCGAGGACGACGGGGGCTGACATGTGGCACTGGCGGATCAGTTCGTCAACCGCGACCGGGCTGGGACCCAGGAGTCCGAGGACCGCCGAGCGGGCCCGATCGACCTCTTTATCGTCTGCCGCCGCCGGCGCCGCAGGGGGCGAACCGGAGCCTGGATCGCTGAGTTGAGGCAGGCGTCCAAGGCCCTCTAATATATGTGCGGCGGTCTCGACCAGGGTGGCGCCGTCACGGATCAAGCCATTGCAGCCGCGGGCCCTCGGGTCGAGCGGGGATCCGGGTACCGCGAAGACCTCGCGTCCCTGATCGAGCGCGAAGCGGGCGGTGATGAGAGAGCCCGACCGCTCGGCCGCCTCGACCACCACGGTGCCAAGCGAGAGGCCGGAGATGATCCGGTTCCGGCGCGGGAAGTGCCGGGCCTGGGGGACGGTGCCGGGCGGCATCTCGGCGACGATCAGGCCCTCGGCCTTGATGCGTTCATGGAGCGCACGATTCTCTTCCGGGTAGACGACATCGGCGCCGCCGGCGACGACCGCGACGGTGCCACCGGCGAGCGCCCCGTCATGAGCCATCGCGTCGATGCCGCGGGCGAGACCCGAGACGACGATCAATCCGGCGGCGGCGAGATCCTGCGCAAGGTCGCGGGCGAGCTTCCGCCCATTGGCCGAGGCGTTGCGGGCGCCGACAACGGCGACCGAGCGCTTATTCAGCAATTCGGCACGGCCGATGGTGCTGATCAGAGGCGGAGGATCGGCGATCTCGCGAAGCAGAACCGGATAGTCGGGCTCGGTCGCGGCGATCCAGCGGCCGCCAGCCTTGGCCAATGCCGCGATCTGCGCCTGGGCGTCTGCGGCCGAGGGCATTTTCGGTCCGGCGGAGCGGCCGCCGCGGCGGGCGAGGGTGGGGAGCGCCGCCAGCGCTTCGCGGGCGCTGCCGAAGCGGTCGATGAGCTGGAAGAAGGTGACCGGCCCGACATGCTCGGTTCCGGCGAGCCTTAGCCGGTCGACGCGCTCTGCATCCGAAAGTGGGCGATAGCCGCTCATGGCCGCGCAAGGTGCGGACGAACCGAGGCCTCGTCAACAGCCTCAGGTAAGCGGCGGGCCGCCGTTATGCCCGAGCGTCTCGCCGCCGGATGGCTCGGCTGGCTTGTCCTTGCCGAGCTTGATCTTGGATTCCTCGCCCTTGAGCAACCGCCGGATGTTCTCGTGGTGGCGGATCCAGACCAGGACCGCGATCAGGGCCGCCAGGTAGGCGCGCTGAGGATCGGCCAGCCACCAGGCAAAAATCGGCGAGGCGGCGATGGCGGTGAGAGCGGCGACCGAGGAGTAGCGGAATACCACAGCCATGACGAGCCAGGTCAAACAGGCGAGGAGCCCGACCGGCCAGGCGATCGCCAGCAGGATGCCGAGCGCCGTCGCCACCCCCTTGCCGCCCTTGAAGCGGAGCCAGACCGGGAAGCAGTGCCCGAGCATGGCGCCGCCGCCGGCGAGCACGGCCATGTCCTGACTCCAGATCCCGGCGATCAGGACGGCGACCGCCCCCTTGGCTCCGTCCAGGATCAGGGTGGCGGCGGCCAGCCCCTTGCGGCCGGTGCGGAGCACATTGGTGGCGCCGATGTTGCCGGAGCCGATCTTCCTGATGTCGCCGTGGCCCGCAAGCTTGGTCAGGACCAGGCCGAAAGGGATGGAGCCCAGGAGGTAGCCGGTGAGCGCCGCCATGATCAAGGAGAAATCTCCGAGGGGCAGAGCCATGTCAGTCGCCCCGGGCGTCGTGGACGATGCGCCCGGAGGTCATGGTCAGGAGCACCTTGCCCTCCACCGGCCTTCCATCGAAGGGAGAGTTTTTCGACTTGCTGCGAAAGCCGTCGACGTTGACGCGGTAGGCGCGCTCGGGATCGAAAAGAACCAGGTCGGCGACCCCGCCCTTGGCCATCCGGCCGGCCTCGAGGCCGAGTAGTGCAGCCGGACCCGAGGTGATCTTCTGCAACGCCGTTTGTAGTTTCATGTGGCCGTTATGGCATACCTCTAAAGTTAGAGGTAATAATGTTTCCAATCCGAGGATGCCTGCGGCCGCCTGGGCGAATGGTAGTCTCTTGGAGTCCTGGTCGTGCGGGGCGTGATCGGAGCCGATGGCATCGATCGTCCCGTCGGCGAGGCCTTCGACGATGGCGCGGCGATCGTCCTCAGACCGGAGCGGCGGCGACAGCTTGGCGAAGGTGCGGTAGTCGCCCACCGCCGACTCGTTCAGGGCGAAGTAGGGCGGCGCGGTATCGCAAGTCACGGAAAGTCCGCGTTTTTTTGCCGAACGTATGACCTCGACGGCGGCCCGTGTGGATATGTGGGCGGCGTGGTAGCGCCCGCCGGTCAATTCCACCAGCCGCATGTCGCGATCGAGCAGGATGGCCTCGGCGGCGGCAGGGATCCCGGGTAGGCCGAGCCGCGTGGCGATTTCGCCCTCGTTCATCCCGGCCTCCGAGGCCAGAGCCGGTTCTTCCGGGTGCTGGAGGATAACTTGGCCGAACGTCTTGGCGTAGGACAGGGCGCGGCGCATCACCAGGGCCGAGGCGACCGCCTGGGTACCGTCGGTAAACCCGACCGCCCCGGCCGCCGCCATCAATCCGATCTCGGCCAGCTCGCGCCCGGCTAAACCCTTGGTTACCGCGCCATAGGTCCGGATGGTGACCTTGCCGATGGTCCGGCTGCGGCGTTCGATGAACTCGACCAGGGACGGATCGTCCACCGGCGGCCTCGTATTGGGCAGGGCGACCAGGGTGCCGATGCCGCCGGCGGCGGCGGCCAGGCTCGCGCTCTCGAAATTCTCCTTATGCTCCTCGCCCGGTTCGCGGAGCTGTACCCGCATGTCGACCAGGGCCGGGGCCAGCACGGCGCCGCCACCATCGACGAGATCGGCCCCCTCGGGTGCCCGCTCGAACAGCTTCGGCCCGAGATCGGCGATGCGGCCATTCTCGACCACGAGCTGCCCGGTCTCGTCCCGCCCGCTCTCGGGATCGATCAGGCGGACGTTCTGGAAGACGAGGCGGCTCACGGCGGGGTGTTCCGGCCGGTGTCGGGAAGGGCGCGCGAAAGCTGATCCAGGCAGGCCATGCGGACCGCGACCCCCATCTCGACCTGCTGGCGGATCAGGGAGCGGTCGATGTCGTCGGCGACCTCGGAGTCGATCTCGACGCCGCGGTTCATCGGCCCCGGATGCATGATGAAGGCGTCCGGTTTGGCCAGCGCCAGCTTGGCACGGTCGAGGCCGAAGTAATGAAAATACTCGCGGATCGAGGGGACGAAGCTGCCATGCATGCGCTCGGTCTGGAGGCGCAGCATCATCACGATGTCGCAGCCGACCAGGCCCTTCTTCATGTCGGTGAAGATCTCGACCCCGAGCCGGTCGGCCGCCGTCGGCAGCAGGGTAGGCGGCGCAATCAGGCGGACGCGGGCGCCTAAGGCATTGAGAAGATGGATGTTCGAGCGCGCGACGCGGGAGTGGAGCACGTCGCCGCAGATGGCGACCAGGAGACCGCCGATCTTGCCCTTGGTGCGGCGGATGGTGAGCGCATCCAGAAGCGCCTGGGTGGGGTGCTCGTGGGTGCCGTCGCCGGCATTGATGACCGAGCAATTCACCTTTTCTGACAAGAGCTTAACGGCGCCGGAGTCATGATGGCGGACGATCAGGACGTCCGGGTGCATGGCGTTCAGCGTCATCGCCGTGTCGATCAGCGTCTCGCCCTTCTTGGTCGAGGACGAGGCGACCGCCATGTTCAGCACGTCGGCGCCGAGCCGCTTGCCGGCCAGCTCGAACGACATCTGGGTGCGGGTCGAGGGCTCGAAGAACAGGTTGATCTGTGTGCGGCCGCGCAGAACCGAGGCCTTCTTGTCGGCGCTCCGGTTCATGTCGACATAGGTCTCGGCGAGGTCGATGAGCCCGAGGATCTCCTGGGGCGCCATGCCTTCGATGCCGAGCAGGTGCTTTAAGGGGGGGCGGGGAGGCGAAGCCATTAAAGCCCCTGATTACACCAGCGGCCGGGCCTTGGGTAGCAGGTGCGCGCCGCCCCAAGGCGCCCGGCCCTCGGGCCCAGGCCCGCGACAAGATTGCGCGGCGGGGAGCCGGCGAATCGGCTAGGATGTTGCTCTTCCGATGCAGATGAAAACGCCTTCGACGCGCGAGGCCGCGTGCCTCCGCGAAGCCCGTATCGACCGGGCCATCCACCTCGCAGCATTGGCCGCGGCCGCGGCCGGCTGCGCCGTGCTGATCCCGGTCAGCGCGCTTCGCCTCGGCCTCCCCGGCTTCATCGGCGTGATCCTCTATGTCATCGGACTTTTCGCCATGCTGACCTGCTCGGCCCTCTACAATGGCTGCCGGACATCGCCGCGGCGCCACATCCTCCAGCGCCTCGATCACGCCGCGATTTTCCTGCTGATCGCCGGCACTTATTCGGCCTTTTTCGGCGGGGCCATCGATGATCCGCGCATCGCGCTGCTGCTGGCCGCGGTATGGGCGATCGCGCTGGTCGGGCTCGCCGGCAGCCTGATCGTGCCGAAGGCGATGCGCCGGATTTCGATCGGGCTCTATCTGGCGCTGGGCTGGAGCATCCTCGCCGCCATCGGCCCGGTCTGGGAGCGGCTGTCGCTCGTCGTCCTCCTGCTGATGCTCGCCGGCGGCATTCTGTACTCGGCGGGGGTGATCTTTCACGTCCTCGAGCGGGTGCGCTACCAGAACGCCATCTGGCACGGCTTCGTTGTTGCAGCTGCGAGCTGCCATTTCGCTGCCGTCGTGTCCAATCTCCCGATCGCCTGATATCTCGGCTCTAGATCTGGACCGTATTCCAGTTCGATACACGAGACAGCGTGTATATGTGAGTTCGATATCTCGGACTGAAAAGCCTGCCTAACACCGCCCGGCCGGTAGTGCTTCCCCGGCGAAGCGAGGGGCCGAAGATCCCCTCCCGAGCCCGAGAGCGCTCTTGGATCCGTTTCCGACGGGCGCCAGCGCTCGCGACGGTTGGCGATGGGCGCGGAGGTCCCCGGGATGAGGTGCAATTCGGGTCGTCCGCCCGTCCTGACGCGCGCACCCGGGCCGCGGTGATGGTTGCAACGGGCTGTCGCGTGGGGGCGGTTTGGAGCAGTCCGCCGGTGAGGATAATCCGCCGAGCCGGGACGCCGGCTACCGGCCTTCGCACCAGTGCCGCCATGCCAGGCGGTAGGCGGCTTCGAGGTTCCGGAGGTAGCGCTTGCCGTCCATCATCGGCGACCGGACGAACCGTTCGCGGAGCCCCTGGCGGAGCGCCGCCAGGCGATCGAGGTCGCCGGCGAGCGAGACCGCCAGGTCGATGTAGCCCGCCTCGTCATGCGCGGCCAGCTCCGGCAGGCCGACATTGCTGACTAGCCCGAGCCCCGCCCGGGAAAAGGTGGTGTCGCCCGCCCGGGTGACCACCGGAACGCCCATCCAGAGCGCGTCCGAGGTCGTTGTCCCGCCATTGGCGGGGAAGGGGTCGAGGCAGATGTCGAGGTCGCGATAGGGTGCGTAGACGCCCGGCGACCGCCCGCGGAAATCGAGCCGCTCGCGGCCGATGCCTTCGGCCCGGAACCGGTCGGAGAGCCAGGTCGGGTCGTCGACGCCGAGCCCGAACCATTTGATGACGAGGCGGGAGCTGGGGACGGCCCGGAGGATCGCAGCCCACATGCGGAGGGTCGTCGGGCTCAACTTGGCGATGTTGTTGAAGGAGCCGAAGGTGACGAACCCGTTCGCCAGGGCCGGCAGGCGCTCCGCCGGTTCCGCCGCCTCGTAGCCCGGCTGGTAACAGGCGCAGGTGTCGGGAAGGCGCATGATCTTTTCGGAATAGAAACGATCGAGCCAGGGCGGCGTGAAATAGGGGTCGCCGATGCGGTAGTCGATGCTCGCGAGGCCGGTGGTGTTGGGGTAGAGCGGGAAGCTCACCTGGATCGGCGCCGGCCGACGGGCGAAGACCGCCAGGCGGTTCCGCGACATGTGGCCGGCGCATTCGACCAGGATGTCGATGCCGTCGCTCCGGATGCGCTCCGCCAGCTCCTGGTCGCTCATGTCCTTGCACAGCACCCAGGATTTGGCGGTGGCGCTGCAGAGCTCGGTGAACTGGTCGTTGATGTCGTTGCTGTAATAGGCGACCACGCGGAACTGGGCGGGGTCGTGGTGCATGAACATCGGCGACAGGAAGTTGCCGCCGGGATGCGCGCGGAAGTCGGGGGAGAGGTAGCCGATCACCAGGGGCCGGGACGGATCCTCGTCCGTGCGCGGCCGGGGCGGGAGCCGCGGGATCGAGTTCATGTGCTTTGTATCGAAGGCACGGTGCGCGGCAAACACGTCCTCCCGGGACACGTCGTCGCGAAAGCAGAGAACGAAGAGGTAGTCGCTGGCCGCCGCTGCGAAGTCGGGCCGAAGTTGCACGGCCCGATGGAAGGCGGTGCAGGCGGGCACGCACAGGCCCTGGGAGAACGTCACCGTCCCATGGGCGAAATGGGCTTCCGGCACGCTCGGTCCCAGGCAGAGCGCGCGGCGCATCGTGCGCTCGGCGCCCAGCAGGTCACCGGCGTCGCGCTGATGGACCGAGAGCCGGGCGAAGGCATAGGCGATCTGGCCGAGATTGTGCGACGCGGCTGGGCTGTCGCGCTCGAAGGCGAACGCTCGTTGCGTGCTGCGGGCGGCGGCGTCCAGAAGGTCGAGGGCCTGGAGCGCGGTGCCCCGGTCGACGTAGAAATGCCCGGCCGATGGCTGGAGCGCGATGGCCTGCGCCATTAGCCGGGCGGCCTCCTCCGGCCGCCGGTCGTTGAGCGCGATCACGCCCCGCAGGAACAGGGCATCGGCGCCCCGCGTGCTGTCGGACGCGATCCGCCGATAGGCCTCCTCGGCCTCGATGAGCCGGCCGGCGTGGTGAAGCTCGAGGGCAGACGCCAGCGCCGCCTGCGAGTCCATCGGAAGTCCGAGGCTCATGCCGGCGATATATGCGCGGGCGGTGCGCCGCGGCGGATCGCGTCCAGCGCGCCCTGCAGGATGTAGGCGGCGGCCATCTTATCGACCAGTTCGCCCCGGCGCGCCCGCGAAGCGTCGGCGTCGATCAGGGTCCGCGTCACCGCGGCGGTGGAGAGGCGTTCGTCCCAGAAGGCGATGGCGAGGTCGCGCTTGCCGACCAGGTTGGTCGCGAACTGGCGGGTGGACTGGCAGCGCGGTCCCTCGCTGCCGTCCATGTTCAGCGGCAGCCCGATCACCAGCGCGCCGACCTGGCGGGCATCGACGACGGCGAGGAGCGCCTCGGCATCCTTGGTGAACTTGGTGCGGCGGATGGTGTCGAGCGGGGTCGCAACGGTAAGCGTGCCGTCCGCGATGGCGAGCCCGATCGTCTTGGTTCCGAGATCCAGCCCGAGCAGCCGATCACCCGGTCTTATCAATGACTTGAGCTCGAAAATGTTGCGGATCGTCATCGGCCGATGATAGGGTGCGCCGCACTTTGCCAACACTGGAGCGCGTGC
>CAXNIC010000070.1:0-16484 GCA_964201945.1 Alphaproteobacteria bacterium | reverse complement strand
ATGGACGTGTGGGACGCCATGTGCCGCACCATCATGAGCGCCGGCAGCCGCCGCGGCGCGATGATGGCGACGCTGCGCTGCGATCATCCGGACATCGAGGCGTTCATCGACGCCAAGCAGGAGCCGGGCCGGCTCCGCATGTTCAACCTCTCGGTCCTGGTCACCGACGCCTTCATGCAGGCGGTGCGGGAAGACCAGTCCTGGGAGCTGCATTTCGGCGGCGTTACCTTCAAGACGATCCACGCCCGCGCGCTCTGGGACAAGATCATGCGGGCGACATACGCCTATGCCGAGCCCGGCGTGATCTTCATCGACCGCATCAACCGGCGGAACAATCTCTGGTACGCCGAGACGATCAGCGCGACGAACCCCTGCGGCGAGCAGCCGCTGCCCCCCTACGGCGCCTGCCTGCTCGGCTCGATCAACCTGGCGAAGCTCGTCTCCAGCCCCTTCGAGGCCGAGGCATCGCTCGACCTCGACCGGCTGTCGAAGCTGACCGCTGTCGCCGTCCGGATGATGGACGACGTCATCGACGTCTCCAACTTCCCGCTGCCCGAGCAGACCAAGGAGGCGAAGGCCAAGCGGCGCATCGGCCTCGGCGTCACCGGGCTCGCCGACGCGCTGCTCTATTGCCGGGCGCGCTACGGCAGCGAGGAGGCCGTGCGGCTGACCGAGACATGGATGTCGACGCTGCGACGCGCGGCCTATGCCGCCTCGGTCGAGATCGCCAAGGAAAAAGGCCCCTTCCCGCTGTTCGACGCGGAGAAGTACCTGGCCGGCGAGTCCGTCGGTGAGCTTGACGAGGAGCTGAAGTCCGCCATCGCCCAGCACGGCATCCGCAACTCGCTGCTGACCTCGATCGCACCGACCGGCACCATCTCGCTGCTCGCCGACAACGTCTCCTCTGGCCTCGAGCCGGTGTTCAGCTATGCCTACACCCGCTCGGTGCTGATGCCCGACGGCACCCGCCGCGAGGAAGAGGTGACGGACGCCGCCTACCGCGCCTTCCGCCGCCTGAAGGGCGAGACGACGCCGCTGCCCGACTATTTCGTCAACGCCCAGACCCTGGCGCCCGGCGACCATGTGGTGATGCAGGCGGCCGTCCAGAAATACATCGACAGCTCGATCTCGAAGACCATCAACGTCCCGGCCGAGCTCGACTTCGAGGCGTTCAAGGACATCTACCGGCAGGCCTATGACCTCGGCTGCAAGGGCTGCACCACCTACCGTCCGAACGACGTCACCGGATCGGTTCTGACGGTCAAGGCGGAGGACGCAGCCGGCCAGCGGGAGCTGCCGCTGGAGACGCCGCGCGCCACCCATGCGACCGCCAAGCCGACGGATGCGCTGGATGCAGGCGGCGTCGTCTACATGACCCAGCCGCTCAACCGGCCGGAGGAGCTGCCGGGCAAGACCTACAAGATCAAATGGCCGGAAAGCGACCACGCGATCTACATCACCCTGAACGACATCGTTCAGGACGGCCGCCGCCGGCCGTTCGAGGTGTTCATCAACTCGAAGAACACCGAGCACTACGCCTGGACGGTGGCGCTGACCCGGATGATCTCGGCGGTCTTCCGCCGCGGCGGCGACGTCTCCTTCGTGGTCGAGGAGCTGAAGGCGGTGTTCGATCCGCGCGGCGGCCAGTGGATGGGAGGACGCTACGTGCCCTCGCTGCTCGCGGCCATCGGCGGCGTGATCGAGCGGCACATGGTCGACATCGGCTTCCTGCAGCCCCCGGGCTCGGAGATCGAGGCGGCGAGCGAGCGCAAGGTCGTGGGGCTGCCAAGCCCGTCGGGAGCCCGCCCGCGCCAATGCGTCAAGTGTGGCCAGCCCTCGCTGATGCGCAAGGAAGGCTGCGATCTCTGCACGAGCTGCGGTTACTCGCACTGTGGATGACACGGCGTCGCAGACCGACGCCTTCATCGCGCCGAAGGAGGGAGCGCCCGAGATAGCTCGCCGGGTCTTTGCCGAGCGGGTCAATCTCTTCTACCGGCAACTCCGTGTCGCGCTCGCCGCCAGCGTGGTCATCGCCGTCCTCCTCGTCCTCGCTCTCTGGTCGGAATCCGGTCCATCGATGCGGCTCCTCGGCTGGATCTCCGCCATGATCCTGATCCAGCTCGCCCGCCTTCTCCTGCATGCCGCCTTCGTCCGCGCCGCGCCCGGACTCGAGTCTGTTGGGACCTGGGCACGCCTCGCGGTCATCTCCACTGCGGCGTCCGGGCTCTGCTGGGGCGCATCCGTCCTCTTGTTCTTCGACCCGTCCTCGCCGACGAACCTCATCGTCATGACCATGGCGGCGACCGGCATGGCCGCCGGCGGTATCGCCGTGCTGGCGACGCTTCCGCTCGCCTACATCCTGTATGTGGGAACGCACCTGCCGCCGCTGATCATCCTGCTCGCCGCCGCCGGCGGCTTCGTCAACCTGGTGATGGCGGTTGCGTTCATCGTCTTCATCCTCATTCTGCTCTCCGCCGTCAGGACGACCGGCGCGACGCTGGAGGAGTCGCTGCGGCTCCGCTTCGAGCGTATCGGCATGATCGAGCATCTCGAGCAGGCCCGCGCCCAGGCCGAGAGCGCCAGCGGGGCCAAGTCCGAGTTCCTGGCGATGATGACCCATGAGCTGAAGACGCCGCTCAACTCGATCATCGGCTATTCCGAGCTGATCTCCGAGCAGCCGGCCGCACAGCGCGGCGACAAGCTCGGCGACTACGCGCGCGACATCCACGACGGCGCCCACAACCTGCTCACCCTCATCAACGACATCCTCGATCTGTCGAAGGCGGATGCCGGCAAGCTCAATCTGCAGGAGGGCCTGTTCTCCGTCGAGGCGGCGATCGAACGTTGCCGGCGGGCGATCCAGCCCCGTGCCGACGAGGGCGGAATCGAGCTGAGGATGGAGCTCGCCCACGAGCTGCCAGCGCTTCGCGGCGACGAGCGCCTGATCCGCCATGCCCTGATCAATCTCCTCTCCAACGCCATCAAGTTCACCCGGCCGGGTGGCCTGGTCAGGATCGGCGCCCGGCGCACGCCGGACGGCGGCATCGTCATCGACGTCACCGACAGCGGTATCGGCATGGCGCCCGAGGACATTCCGCGGGCGCTGGAACCGTTCCAGCAGATCGACCACGGGCTCAAACGTGAGCGCACCGGCTCCGGGCTCGGCCTGACCCTCGCCAAGCGCTTTGCCGAGCTCCACCGAGGCCGCATCGAGGTTGCGAGCCGGCCCGGCGTCGGCACGACGGCGCGCCTGGTGATGCCGGCGGACCGCGTCGTCTCGTGATCCGTCGCCTCGTTCCTTGGCTTGCCGTTGCCGTGGCCGCTTCGACGGCCACGATCTTCTTCCTCTGGCTGATCTTCGCCAGCCGGGTCGAGGAAGAGGCCGGCCTCTGGGCCGAGGCGAGGCGGACCGAAGGCTTCACCGTCTCCTGGCAACGTCTCGATATCGGCGGATTCCCCTTCTACTTCGATCTCGGCTTCGTCGAGCCGCGCCTGGCCAAGGACGGATGGTCGGCCGAATCGCCGCTGGTCACGGCGACCCTGCTTCCCTGGCGCCTCCATAAGATCGACCTGGCCGCGCCGCGCCTGGCAGTGATGGGTCCCGGAGCTGAGGCTGGAATCGAAGCGCTGACGGCCCGGCTTCTGCTCGAGGGCGGCCGCGCGAAGAGCCTGACCGCCGAAGGCGTCGCCGCCACGGCTCGCCACCGCGGAGAGGACCTCGGCCGTGCCGACCGCGCCAACCTGGTCATCGAGCAATTCGATCCGGCCGTGACCGACTGGCAGACGGAGAGCTTCATCGGCAGGGTCAGCCTGCGGGGAACGCGGCCGGCCGCGCGCTTCGCCTCCCAGATGCTGTTCGACGAGCCCTACGATCTCGATCTCGACGGCGCGATCAAGGGGCCGGTCACCGGCCTCTCCCGCTGGCGCGACGGCGGCGGGACGGTCGACCTTCGCCGTATGGTCCTCGCCTGGGGGCCGCTGAAGGTCGACGGCAAGGGAACCATCGCTCTCGACGGCGAGATGCGGCCGCTCGGCGCCGGCACCGCCAAGCTGCAGGGCCTTCCCCCGACCCTCGACCGCCTCGTCGCCCGCGGCCAGGTCAAGGCGCAGGACGCATCCGTCGCCAAGATCGTGCTCGGCCTCCTGGCGCAACCGACGGCCGATGGCGGCAGCGAGGTCACGGCACCGGTCACCGCCCAGAATGGCCGGCTGTTCCTAGGTCCGGTATCGATCCTGACCCTGCCGCGGCTGGCGGCGCCGGCCGGGACCTAGATCCTAGGCCTGCTTTGCCTCGATAATGCTGCGGCGGATCGAGCGCGTGCGGGTGAACAGCGCCTCGAGCTTCTCGCCCTCGCCCCAGCGGATCGCCCGCTGCAGGTGGGAGAGATCCTCGCTGAACCGCTGCAGCATCTCGAGGACGGCCTCGCGGTTGTTGAGGAACACGTCGCGCCACATGATCGGGTCGGAGGCGGCGATACGGGTGAAGTCGCGAAATCCGCCGGCCGAGAACTTGATCACTTCGGACTGAAGCGTCGTCTCCAGGTCGGTCGCCGTGCCGACGATGGTGTAGGCGATCAGGTGCGGCAGATGCGAGGTGATCGCCAGCACCAGATCGTGATGCTCGGCATCCATGGTGACGACGTTCGAGCCGAACGCCGTCCACATGGCGTGGACCTTCGCCTGGGCATCCGGATCGCTGTCGGCCTCCGGCGTCAGGATGCACCAGCGGCCTTTGAACAGGGCGGCGAAGCCGGCGTCGGGGCCGGAATTCTCGGTACCGGCGACCGGATGGCCGGCGAGCCAGCGGGCATGAGACGGCAGCCTCGACTTTACCGACTTGGTCGCCGCCTGCTTGACCGAGCCGACATCGGTGACGATGGCGCCCTGCTTGAGGACGGGCGCGATCTTGTCGGCGATCGACTCGTAGGTCGACATCGGCGTGCACAGGATCACGACGTCGGCACCGGCAACCGCCTTCGCGACATCCGTATGGGCAGCGGCGCAGAGGCCGAGCTCCAAGGCCCGCTTGCCATGGGTCTCGCTGACGTCGCCGACGACGATCTCGCGGCAGACCCCATGCTCCTTCAGCGCGCGCGCGATCGAGGAGCCGATCAGGCCGATGCCGATGATGGCGACGCGATCGAAGATCTCAGCCATGACCCAGGCATTCGGCGAGCGTGTCGATCAAGGCCTGGTTCTCTTCCTCGGTCCCGATCGAGAAGCGGAAGTAGCCGGTCATGCCGTAGGTCTTCATCTCGCGCATGAAGATGCCGCGCTCGGCGCAGAAGGCCAGGATCTCGTCCGGCGTCTTGCCGAGCTTTTCCGGCACCTTCACCAGCATGAAGTTGGCGACGGTCGACTGCGGCTCGAGGCCGAGCGCCTTCAGCTTCTCCTGGACCCGCGGCACCCAGATGCGGTTATGGGTCTTCGAGCGGTCCTGGAACGGCACGTCCTCCAGCGCCGCCACACCCGCCGCCTGGGCAGCGGCGTTGACGTTGAAGACGCCGTGGACCCGGTTCAGCACGTCGACCACCGCCGGCGCGCCGTAGCCCCAGCCGAGCCTCAAGCCTGCGAGCCCATACATCTTCGAGAAGGTGCGGAGCATGATCACGTTGGGCGCCCGCTCGGCCAGCTCGGCGCCCGACGAGTAGTCGTTGCGCTCGACATACTCGGCATAAGCGGCATCGAGCACCAGCACGACATGCTTCGGCAGCGCCGCCCACAGCCGCTCGACCTCGGAGCGCGCCAGGTAGGTGCCGGTCGGGTTGTTGGGATTGGCGAGGAAGACGATCTTGGTCTTCGGCGTGACCTTGGACAGGATCGCATCCACGCTGGCGGTGATGCCGTCGTCCGGCGCCACGACCGGCGTCGCACCAGAGGCGCGCGCGCAGGTCGGGTACATGACGAAGCCATACTGGGTGTAGACCACCTCGTCGCCCGGTCCGGCGAAGCAATGGCAGAGGAGCTCGATCAGCTCGTCCGAGCCGTTGCCGATGACCAGCTGGTCGGCCTTGAGCCCGTAATGCTTGGCGAGCGCCGAGACCAGCGTGCCGGACCCGCTCTCCGGATAGCGGTGGATATCGCCTGCCGCCGCCTTGTAGGCCTCGATCGCCTTCGGGCTGGGCCCGAGCGCGCCTTCGTTCGCCATCAGGCGGATCAGGCGGCCCGGCCGCTTCGGCTTGGCGAACGCCTTGTAGGGCGTCAGCTCCAGGATTCCGGGTTGGGGGACAGGCGCATCGGTCATGACGATCTCCGAAACCACGTCAGCTTTTCGACAGCGGCAGCGCGTAACCGCCGATCAGGATGACGCCCTGGAGGCTCGCATGCTCCCTGAGCGCCGCCAGTCGCGCGTCCGCCTCGCCGACGAAACCGTCGACTTCCAGAAGATGTGCCGGGCGGTCGTCCGCCTCGTGGCGGGCGAGCCAGCGGGCATGGAGGTCGGCCTTGCGGATCGCGGCCATCAGCGATGCCCGGCTCAGCTCCGGGGCCGCCTCGACGACGATCAGGCTATGGTCGCTGCCGGAGGGCTCGAAGGCCACCCGGGCGATGGCCAAGGCCTCGCCGACTGTACGGCCGTTGCTGCCACCGGCGAAGGGCAGCTTGGCGACGATGCGGGGCGATGTCGGGGTCCGGCGCATCAGCTGCGGCCACCAGGGTTCGTCCTCGCCTTCGGCGGGCGCCGGCAGCACGCCAATGGTCGCCTTGCCGCGGGTCACCTCGCGAACCACTTGGCTCGGCGAGGGATTGGCATGGAGGGGCACCACGGCACCGAAGTGATCCCGGGCCAAGTCCCAGCAGCCGCCGTCGGCACCGTCGGCGACGACTGCGACGGACACCGCCTCCTGGAGGGCCAGCGACCCGCCGATGATCATCTCCCGCCAGATCCGGGCGAGGACGCCGACGGGCATCTCGCCCTGGTGGCGGGCGGCCAGACGGCGCAGAAGCGCCGCCTCCCGGGCAGGGCGCCATTTGGGCGCCGACCCGGTCTTGAGGCTGCCGATGCCGCGCACGATCTCGACCCTGCGCATCAGCAGGTCGTGGATGGCCTGATCGATACGGTCGATCTCGGCGCGGATCTCGTCGAGGGTGGGTGCGGGCGCGGCCATGCTCGGGGAAGCGCGGTTTAGGGCCGCTAGGTGTAGTCGGGGATTCAGATAAAATCAAAGGCTTCCGGCATCGGCGAAAACCGCCAACCAAGCCGCCGGCCGGGCGATCTTCAGGCCTCGTCGGGCCGGGTGCTCTGGTGGCGTTCGGTGGCGGCGACGGCACCGCCCTGGATCGGCACCAGGACGCGCTTGCGCTTGCGCCCGGCCTGCGGCACCGCGGTCCCGGCATAGATCTGCTTCGCCGCCTCGACCACCACCACGCCGGCGAAGGTGGACGCCCAGCGCTCGCCGACATTGTCGAGGTCCCGGGCCCAGCGGGCCAGCGGCACGACCGCCTGGGGCGGCAGGAACAGCGCCGTGGCGCTCTGCACCGGGGTGAACAGGGTGTCCCGCAACAGGCGCGAGAGCTGGCCCAGCGAATAGGGCTGGCCGTGGCCGAAGGGCGTACGGTCGCTGCGGGCCCAGACGCCGCGGCGGTTGGGGACCACCACCATCAGCCGCCCGCCGCCGGCCAGCACCCGCCAGACCTCGCGCAGCATCGGCCTGAGATGCTCGGTGCCTTCGAGCGCATGGACCAGCAGCACCCGGTCGAAGGACAGATCGGCGAAGGGCAGGTCGGTCTCGTCGGCCAGCGTCACCACGTTGGGGCCGGGCCGGGGCCAGGGCAGCACGCCCTGGCTCGCCGGCATGGCGGCGACCACGCGCTGCGCCTCCTCGCGATAAGGCCCGAGATAGGGGGTAGCGAAGCCGACGCCGAGCACGGACAGGCCCCTTGCATCCGGCCAGAGACGGCGGATGCGGGCACGGATGAGCCGTCGCGCCACCTGGCCGCGGCGCGATGCATAGAAGTCCCGAAGGTCCACGATGTCCGTGAACATGGTCTTATCCTAGCATGGTCTGGTATCGTCCGCCGCCCCAGCCAAGGCGACTTCCGTGAGCCAGATCGACGTCGAGCAGATCCCCGTCCTCAAGGACAACTACGTCTATCTGGTGCGCGACCGCGCCTCCGGCAATGTCGCGGTGGTCGACCCGGCGGTGTCCGAGCCGGTGATCGAGCGCCTGAGGGCGCTCGGTTGGCGGCTGACCCATATCCTCAACACCCATCACCACGGCGACCATGTCGGCGGCAACCTGGCGCTGAAGGCGGCGACCGGCTGCACCATCGTCGGCCCGCGAGCCGACCGCGACCGCATCCCCGGCATCGAGGTCGAGGTCGGCGACGGCGAGATCTATCGCCTGGGCGAGGCCGAGGCCAAGGTCTTCGATGTGCCCGGCCATACCCGCGGCCACATCGCCTACTGGTTCGCCGACTCCGACGCACTGTTCTGCGGCGATACCCTTTTCGCCTGCGGCTGCGGCCGCCTGTTCGAAGGCACGCCGCAACAGATGTGGACCTCGCTCGGCAAGCTCAAGCGGCTGCCGGACGCGACCCGGGTCTATTGCGCGCATGAATACACCCAGTCCAACATCCGCTTCGCGCTCTCGGTCGACGGCAGCAACGCCGCGCTCGTCGCGCGGAGCCGGCAGGTCGACGCGCTCCGCGCCGAAGGCAAGCCGACGGTGCCCTCGACCCTGGCCGAGGAACGCGCGACCAACCCCTTCCTTCGCGCCGACGATCCGGTGCTGGCCGCCCATGTCGGCGGCGGCGATCCGGTCGCCGTCTTCGCCGCCGTCCGCAAGGCCAAGGACGTCTTCTAAGCCCCCAAGAGGATTCCCGATGAAGCTCTACTACTCAGCCGCCTCCCCCTATGTCCGGAAGTGCATGATCACCGCGATCGAGGCCGGCATCGACGGCCGCATCGAGCACATGCCGGTCGCGGTCATGCCGACCAAGCCGAACACGGATCTCGCCAAGGAGAATCCGCTGATGAAGCTGCCGACCCTGGTCACCGACGACGGCCAGGTTCTCTATGACTCGCGCGTCATCTGCGAGTACCTGGATTCCCAGCATGCAGGCGTGAAGCTGATCCCGGCCGCCGGGGCCGACCGCTGGCGGGTGCTGCGCTGGCAGGCGATGGCCGACGGCATCACCGATGCCGGGCTGCTTTGCCGCTACGAAACGGTGGTCCGGGCCGAGGACAAGCGCTCGGCCGAGTGGACCGCGGGCCAGATGACCAAGGTGACCCAGGGCCTCGACATGGCGGAGGCCGACTCCGCCTTGCTCTCCGGCCCGATCAATCTCGGCCAGATCGCGCTCGCCTGCTCGATCGGCTGGCTCGAGTTCCGCAACGTCGCCGGCGACATCCGGAAGACCCGGCCGAAGCTGACGGCCTGGTACGAAGCCTTCTCGCGCCGGCCCTCGATGCAGGCGACGACGCCCAAGGGGTGAGCGCCGCCGACGCGCTGATCGCCCGCCTCGGCCTCGCGCCGCATCCGGAGGGCGGGCATTATCGGGAGACCTTCCGCGACCGTCCGACCTCGGGCGGTCGCGGCGCTCTCACCACCATCCTCTACCTGTTGAAGGCAGGCGAAATCTCGCACTGGCATCGGGTGACCGATGCGGTCGAGGTCTGGCATTTCCACGATGGCGAGCCGCTGGCGCTGCTGCTGTCGGCCGACGGCAAGACGGTCGAGCGCCATGTGCTCGGCCGCGACACGGCGCATCAGGTGGTGGTGCCGGCGGGCTGGTGGCAATCGGCGGAGCCACTCGGCGCCTGGACCCTGGTCGGTTGCGCGGTGGCGCCGGCGTTCGAGTTCACCTCATTCGAGATGGCGCCTCAGGGCTGGTCGCCGGGCTGACGGCGGAGCACGTCGAGGGTGGCGAGCGCCGCCCCGCCGACGATCAGCAGGGTGGCACCGCCGATCACCCAGCTCGCCTCGCCCTTGCCGAACAGGATGAGCAGCGCCGTCGACCCCAGCGGCGCCAGGTAGAACAGCCCGCCGAGCGCCTGGATGTCGCCCCGCTTCATGCCGACGTCCCAGGTGAAGAAGGCGAGCCCGATCGGCCCGATGCCGAGACCGATCACGGCCAGCCATTCGCCGCCCGCGGGCCACACCGTCGGCTCCAGCGCCAGATGGCAGAGAGCGGCGAGGAGAGACGTCACCAGGCAGAAGCCGCCGACGGCCGAGGTCGGCACCTCGCCGAAGCGGCGGCTCAAGACCGAATAGCTGGACCAGATCAGAGCGCAGGCGAACGCGGCGGCATAGCCCAGCACGTAGTCGGCCTTGAAGGCGACGCGGCCGCCATCGGTCACCACCAGCGCCGTGCCGGCGAGGCCGGCGAGTGCACCGGCCAGGTGATACCAGCGCAGCCGCTCGCCCGGCAGCAGCGCCGAGAACATCACGATCAGCAGTGGCGACAGATAGGCGATCAGGCCAGCCTCGACCGGCGGTGCGGCGCGAAGGGCGACGAAGTAGGCGAAGTGGTAGCCGAAGAGTCCGTAGATCCCGAGCGCCCAGACCGCGGGCGGCTGCCTGAGCGGACTTAAGCCCTGGCCACGGACGAGCCAGAGGATCAGCGAGGCGGCGCCTGGGATGGCGAAGGCCAGCGCCACCAGCTGGAACGGTGGCACCGGCCCCGCCAGCGTGGTCAGCAGCGCCAGGCCCGCCCACATCAGGATGGCGGTGAAGCCGATCAGGGTCGCGCGGCGACGAGGGATCATGGAACCTGGGCTCGGCCTCGCATCGCGCGCGCCATCTCGATCACGCGCATCGTCTCCGACCACAGCTTGAGCTCGGCGAAGCGGCCGGCCCCGACCCATTCGGCCGCATCCGCGTCATCCCCCGGCACGAGATCGCCGGCGCGCCATTCCGCCAGCACGTCGATCAGGGTGAAGTGAAACCGGGTCCGGCCGGCGGCATCGCGCCGGATCGAGTCGACGGCGGTGATGATCTCCAGCGGCGCGATCTCGATCCCCGCTTCCTCGCGGATCTCGCGGATCGCCGCCTCGAAGATGGTCTCGCCGACATGCTGGGCGCCGCCGGGGATGCTCCACTGGCCCCGGCGGGAACCCTTCGACGAGCGGACGAGCAGCACGTCCTCGCCGCGGAAGACGACCGCGCCGATGCCGACCCAGGGACGATCCGGATATTCGCGAGGGTCGGCGTCCACGCCTAATACATGTGCTGGCCGCCGTTGACCGACAGCGTCGAGCCGGTGATGAAGCCGCCCTCCTCGTCGACCAGGAACAGGACGGTGCGCGCGATCTCGGATGCCTTGCCAAGACGGCCGACCGGGATGCGCGCCACGATCTTCTCCAGCACGTTCGCCGGCACGGCCCGCACCATCTCGGTGTCGATGTAGCCCGGCGCGATCGCGTTCACGGTGATGCCGCTGCCCGCACCTTCCTGGGCCAAGGCCTTGGTGAAGCCGTGGATGCCCGACTTGGCGGCGGCGTAGTTCACCTGGCCGTACTGCCCGGCCTGGCCGTTGATCGAGCCGATGTTGACGATGCGGCCGAACTTGCGCGCGCGCATGCCCTCGATCACCGACCGGCACATGTTGAAGCAGGAGGAGAGGTTGGTCTGGATGACCGCGTTCCACTGCTCGAAGCTCATCTTGTGCATGGTGCCGTCACGGGTGATGCCGGCATTGTTGACCAGCACATCCACGGGGCCGAGATCCGCCTCGACCTGTTTGATCCCGGCCTGGCACTGGGCGAAGTCGCTGACGTCCCACTTGTAGGCCTTGATGCCGGTCTCCTTGGTGAAGGCGGCCGCGACCTCCTCGTTGCCGCCGTAGTTGGCGGCGACCTTGAAGCCTGCATTCTTGAGCGCGATGGAGATGGCGGCACCGATCCCGCGGGTGCCACCGGTGACGACTGCGACCCGAGCCATGAAACCTCCCAGAGCTTTTTTATGATTGGATGACTTTTAGTCAGCGTTCGACGCAGAGCGCGATCCCCATGCCGCCGCCGATGCAGAGCGTGGCGAGGCCCTTCTTCGCGTCCCGCTTCTGCATCTCGTAGAGGAGCGTGGTCAGGATGCGCGCACCCGAGGCGCCGATCGGATGGCCGAGCGCGATGGCGCCGCCGTTGACGTTGACCCGGGCATCGTCCCAGCCCAGATCCTTGTTCACCGCGCAGGCCTGGGCGGCGAAGGCCTCGTTGGCCTCGATCAGGTCGAGGTCGCCGACGCTCCAGCCGGCCTTCTCCAGCGCGGCACGGCTGGCCGGGATGGGCCCCGAGCCCATCACCGCCGGATCGACGCCGCGGGTCGCCCAGGAGGCGATGCGGGCCAGCGGCTTGATCCCGCGCTTGGCGGCATCGGCCGCCGTCATCAGCACCAGCACGGCAGCACCGTCGTTGATGCCGGATGCGTTGCCGGCGGTCACGGTGCCGTCCTTGGTGAAGGCGGGGCGCAGCTTCGACAGCGTCTCGGCCGTGGTGCCGAAGCGCGGATGCTCGTCGGTGTCGACCACCTGGTCGCCCTTCCGGGTCTTGATGGTGATCGGCACGATCTCGTCCTTGAAGCGGCCGCCCTTGATCGCGGCCTCGGCCTTGGCCTGCGAGGACGCGGCGAAGGCGTCCTGGTGGGCGCGGTCGATCTGCCACTTCTGGGCCACGTTCTCGGCGGTGTTGCCCATGTGGTAGCCGTTGAAGGCGTCCCAGAGCCCGTCCTTGATCATGGTGTCGACCATCTCGGCCGGACCCATCTTGGTGCCGTTGCGCAAATGCATGCAGTGCGGCGACAGGCTCATGCTCTCCTGGCCGCCGGCAATGACGACCTTGGTGTCGCCGTTCCGGATCGACTGGAAGCCCAGCGCCACGGCGCGAAGGCCGGAGCCGCAGACCTGGTTGATGCCCATGGCGGTGGCGCCGATCGGGATCTTGGCGGCGATCGCAGCCTGACGGGCCGGGTTCATGCCGGCGCCGGCGCCCAGCACCTGGCCCAGCAGCACCTCGTCGACCTCGGCCGCCTCGACCTTGGCGCGGCCGAGAGCCGCGGTGATGACGGCCGCGCCGAGTTCATGAGCCGGCAGGGTCGAGAGACCGCCGGAAAAGGCGCCGATGGGCGTACGGGCGGCGGCGGCGATGACGATGTCCTGGGCCATGAGGCTCCTCCGAGGCTTGGGGCCGGACGGCCCTTCCCAGGAGATTAGGCGCGGGGGTGCGGGGTTTCAATCCGTGGCCCGTCGCCTCCCGCATGAGGTGTGACCCCGGCCTGAGGCCGGGGTCACCAGGGGTCAGCCGACCGCATAGCCGGGCGTCGTCATCAGCGGCGGGTCGGACACCTCGACGAGGTGGCCGCGGTCGAAGCCGTTGAAGGCGGTGCGCAGCGATGCGCCGTAGGCGCCGAGCTGGCCGACCTCGATCCAGTCGCCCTCGGCCACGTCGTCCGGCAGCACGAAGCCGCCGTCCATGCGGTCGAGGCTGTCGCAGGTAGGCCCGAACAGTGTGAACGGCCGCGCGGGTGCCGTGCTCGGCCGGATCAGCCGGACCGGGTAGCGCCAGCCCAGCGCGCCGGCATCCGAGAGGCTGCCGTAGACGCCGTCATTGACGTAGAGCGCGCCGTCGCGCCGCGCCTGCACCTGGACCACCGCCGACACGCCCTGGGCGACCAGCGCACGGCCGGGCTCCGCCCACAGCTCGTCGGGCGCAATCGGGCCGAGCCGCTCGACCAACGCCTCAAAGGCGCCGTCGATCTCCGCCATGAAGGCGGCGAGCGCCGGCAGGTCGGCGCCCGGATAGGCCGACGGAAAGCCGCCGCCGACATCCACGACGTCGATTTTCACGCCGGCGGCAACCGCGATGTCGGCGACCAGCACCATCGCCTCCCGCCAGCGGGCGGGATCGTCGCATTGCGAGCCGACATGGAAGGAGAGTCCCAGCCGCCGCGCATGGAGGCGCGCGCGCCGCACCAGCGCCGATGCCTCGTTCGCGGCCACGCCGAACTTGCCGGAGAGGTCGAGCGCGGCGCCGCCCTTGGGCAGCGCGATGCGCACGATCAGGCCCAGATCGTCAGGCGAGCCGGTCTCGGTGAGGATCTTCTCCAGCTCCTCGGTGCTGTCGAGTGCGAAGTCGCGCACGCCCGCGGCCACCGCCATGCGGATGGCCGAGCGCGCCTTGACCGGGTGCATGTAGTGGATGCTCGCCTCCGGCAGCACCTGGCGCACGACCGAGATCTCGGCCGGCGAGGCGCAGTCGAAGGCACGCACGCCGCCGCGCCACAGCGCCGACAGCACACGGGGATCGGGGTTGCACTTGACGGCGTAGAGCGTGCGGCCGGCGAAAGCCTCGACGAACGAGCGCGCGGCCGCGGTGATCGCCTGCGGACGCAGGCAATGCATCGGCTCCTCCGGCTTGAGCTCGGCGACCGCGGCATCGACCGAGGGCAGAGCGACGGAGAGGTCGCGCGGAGCGACGTTACGCCGGAGCGGAGAAACGGCGACGCGGAGAGGCAACGAACCCATGGCATGTCCCCCAAGGCGCCAGCCCACAAGGCTGGCTCTCCGAAAAGGACGCTTGGCGTCGTTGCTTGACCCCAGGGCCCAGGGCACGTGCGATCTGCGTCGGACGCGGGGATTTAAGGCATTTCGCGCAGGATGCAAGACCTATGAGGGTCGGCGGCGAAAATAATCACGAAGAAGACCCCTCACCCTGACCCTCTCCCGGTGGGAGAGGGGAACCGATCGTGTTCCCTCTCCCACCGGGAGAGGGTCAGGGTGAGGGGTCGTCGCTTTCAGCGCGGCCGGAGCGCCAGGTATTCATAGACCATCGTCGCCGCCGCGAGAGACGTGATCTCGGCGTGGTCGTAGGCGGGAGCGACCTCCACCATGTCCATGCCGGCGAAGGCGACGCCCTTCAGGTCGCGCAGCAGAGCCTGGGCCTGCCAGGTGGCGAGGCCGCCGATCTCCGGAGTGCCGGTGCCGGGCGCGAAGGCCGGGTCGAGCGCGTCGATGTCGAAGGTGAGGTAGGCGGGTGCGGCACCGACCACGGCGCGGATGCGGGCGGCGACATCGGCGACGCCCTGCTGGTGCACATCCTGCGCGGAAACGATGGTGACGCCCTGGTCGAGCGTCCATTGCAGCACCGCGTCCTGCACCGGCGAGCGGATGCCGATCTGGATCATCCGCTTCGGATCGACGAGTCCCTCGTTGATCGCATGGAAGAAGCACGAGCCATGGCCATAGGTGAGGCCGAAGCTGTCCGGCCAGGTATCGACATGGGCGTCGAAATGGACGAGGCCGACCGGCCCGATGCGGCGGGCCAGGGCGCGGAGCAGCGGCAGCGCGATCGAGTGGTCGCCGCCGAGCGCGACCAGATGGGAGATCTTCGACGCCTGGACCTCGATCAGCGCCAGGCTCGCCGGCACGTCCCCCAGCGCGATCTCGAAATCGCCGATGTCCGAGAGGCCGGCAGCCATGTCGATGCGCAGGGTCGGGTGATCGCCGTCGACCAGCATGCGGCTCGCCCGCCGGATGCCCTCAGGCCCGAAGCGCGCACCGGGCCGGTTCGTCGTGGCGATGTCGAGCGGGATGCCGGCGATCACGGTCGGCGCATCAGGCTCGCGCCGCGTCGTTCCGAGGAACCCGCCGGAGACGGCGAATGTCGGCGTCCCGGCCATGAACCTGCAGGCTCCGCTAAGGCCGAGCCCGGGCGGCGGTCAGCCGCCCTTGCTCTCGGTCTTCGGCTCTTCTTCCTGCTTCGCCGGCTCTTCGGTCTTGGCCGGCACGTCCACCTTCGGCGGCTCTTCCTTCTTTTCGGTGACGCGCGACGGCTCGACCAGGTCGTCGAATTTGCGCGACAGGAAGTTCTGCTTGTACTCCGGCAGCTTGTAGGCCCAGCCGCCGAGCTTCTTGTTGAGAGCGACCGCCTCGTCCTTGATCGGCTGGGCTGCCTCCGCCGTGGTCGAGGCTTCGAGGATCGCCCAGCTGGCGTCGCCCTTCTCGACCAGGCGCGACTTCATGATCAGACCGTCGGTGGCCAGGAACTCGGCAGCGGCCTTCAGCGTGCCATCGGCGACGTCCTTCGACGGCTTCACGTCGTCGAGGTTCAGGAAATCGAAGGCCGACGCGGTCGAGTTCACGGTCGCCGGCGGCTTCAGGTTCCGGTCGGCGGGACGGCCCTCGACCTCCCAGACCTCCTGCGGCATGCCGTCGTTGGGCGGCGGCTTCCCGTCCTTGCCGAGCGGCGGGTCCTTGCGGTTCATCACCGCCTTGCTGCCGTCGGAATGGGTGAAGGTCAGGGTCTTCCAGCGCTCTTCCTTGAGGCCGGAGATCTCGCGGACCAGCCACTCGGGCGCCGGCGTGCGGATCTCGAAGGTACCCTCGGCGAGCCAGGAGCGGCTGTCGCCGGGCTTCCGGACATAGACCATGTCCTTGCCGCCGATCGGGGCGTAGCGCTTGCGGCCGACGATCATCGAGGCGATGACCTTGCCGTCCTTGTCCTTGAAGGTCATCTGCGCCGACTTGCTCTCGGCGCCGGCCGGATCCTCGAC
>CAXNIC010000069.1:0-16683 GCA_964201945.1 Alphaproteobacteria bacterium | reverse complement strand
TGCCGTGCTTGACCAACCCACGGAAGACTGACATCACCATCAACATCCAACGGCGCTGCAAGCGCCCGCGCCACACTGGTCGCGATCGATCGGAACAGGTGGTCGCGATCCGTCGGAATCGGTGGTCGCAATCGTCGGAATGCGCACGTATTGGGAGATCGCGACAATTCATTCGGACGCGCCATAGCTCGCATCGCCTTTTGATGAGCGGTCCCTAGCCGACGAGTAGCAACGACAACAGCTTCTCGAGCGATCTTGGCGTCTTCGCGTCGTTGCTTGACCCGCCCTCGCCACTCGATCTCCTGGCTTGCTTCGGATGGCGACTTAACAGTGCGCGAGCCCATAAACTCTGGCGTCCTATCGAGCTCAGCCAAAGCACCATGTGCCGCTCTCAGACACTCCCTCATCCTGGAGACCGCAATGACATGATCGAGAAGGTCATCCAAGAACTCAGCCACTCGTGCTTGCCGCTCGAGCCGCGTGGAATGTCGAGCCAAGGCGGGACCGGCATCCGTGCTCGTCTCGAATGCTCGCGCCTCCGCAACAATCTCTTGCAGGCGGTCTCTGAGCTGACTTAACGCTGATAAGGATCCACGCCCACTTTTCAACCGGCGCGTCTCCGTAGGCCGTTCCGCTATTTGTGCCAGCCTCATCTCCGCCCACTCGCAACGACGCAACGCGCGGCCATTAGATAGGTCTGCAGAGATCGCATTTGCCGCTTGTTCGGCTTGGCTTTCCCACGAAAAATCGAGCACATCCGCGGCGCTCTCACCGAACCAGCGGAGTTCTGGCGATTGCGGATAGGCCACGGTGGCATTATGCAGCCGTACAAGAACGGCTTCTAACTTCTGTACGATCAACAGGTCCGCACTGAGCGAGCCGTGGGCGTGCCACATGGCCTCGCACCATCCGTTGTGCATCCCTCTCCCGGTGGGAACGCCTGAGCGCTCAAGCCGAATGCGCCACGGGCCCTGATGCCGACCTGGCTCCTTCTCGATGCCCATTTCCTGATGGGCCCGCGGGTCGAAGTATCCTCGACCGACCGGTGGAGGGTTGCCCCGTGCCGCAGCTTCGGCGATCACCTCGTTGGTGACCGTGGCGTGATGCGAGCGGAGGATGCCGGGCCAGCAGATGTGCGCGGGCTCTCGCCGCTTGCGACGAGCCAATGCTCGGTGCTCTCCGCATGCATCCGCGAATGGGCGGTCGGTGTAGAGCACGTGCAGGTGGATGTTCCTGGGGTCACTCCCCTCGTCCACGTCTGGCAGGTGCACCACGGCGTAAAATGGAAGACCTATCTGTTCGAAGATCCTGCAGAACCCGACAGCGATACGCCGCCGATCCGCTGGCACCAACCAATGCGGCAACTCCGATACGACACGGTGTTGGACTCGGCCGCCCGGACGTTCGCGACCTTCCGCCTCCTCCCAGAACAAGATCCGATCGCGCGTAGAGGCGCCAAGTGTCCCGAGACTTATTTCGCCCAGGGCGTCACTCTCGATCTCGGCGCGGCGCACCGCCTCGCTTGCTTCCGCGCGCTCGACATAGGCCTGAAATCTTGCGGAGGTCCCCGGCGCACCGTCAGGCCTGCCCATACGCTTGGTGAGCCATGCGCCCGCGGCATCCTCATCGCACCACGTCGGGGGAACTATCCCTTTGGCAACCATTCCGGTGGGCACGTGCCAGCAGTGTCTTCGCCGGTCATAGACACCGCCCATCGCCTTGAGCTGTCCGCACATGTTCGCCGGCAGCCGGACACTCGGCTGTAGTCGATCGAGGCGGGGCTGACGAGCCAGCAGATCCGCCCGGCTCATCGCTCCTCCCGGGAACACAAAGATTCGGCCTGGCGGCGCCTCTTCAGGGGATGGAATCTTCGGCGGCGGTCCCCTCCGAGTCCTTCGGACAACGGTGTGCGACAGGTAGAAAGTGGTCCCGCCGGCCGGGCCTAGGGGGCGACTCGATCGATAGGCCGGCGCCGCGTACTGCTCTCGAGACATCCGGCGCAGGCGACCGGTGAGCAACTGCTCGGCCCCTTCGTCGGGCTCTTCGAGCCACCCGCAACGGTCAAACCAGCCGGGGTCGAATGGGAGGTCCATGAGGCATTAGACGCGTCCGGCCGAAGGCGAGTTCATTGGGTCCGCTATGCGCTGACCGAGACTTGAAGGAACCAAGGCAGAGACCTCGACCCAGCTCAACTGGGCGGTTTAATAGGGCATTGAGTGGCTTGCGGTTCTCGGCGTGCGGATCCGACTTGAAGCCGGGCATGCCCGCCTCAGGCACGTAGCGGCGGACCACCTCCATGTAGCGCTGCTCGGCCTGCTCGCGGTCCTCGATATAGTGACCGAGCTGGGCCTCGATCGCGGCAGACGACAGCTCGAGGAAGTCTCACCAATTGTCGGCGAACCAGTGGTTCGGCCGCGCATCCTTGATCAGCTTTGCGATGCGTCGCTGATCCTCGTCGAGGACGCGCAGCTCCTTCTGGCCTAACGCCATCCGGGCTTGGCCCGCATGGCTGGCGGCAAGCGCTCGCTCCTGCGAGCGCTGAGAGCCGAGGGAGTACCGCGCGCGAAGATCCGACAGACGAGGGATCGCGGCACTGTCGTGCTTCAGATAGCCGGAGCCGAGGAGGAAGGAGCGCCGGACCGCCGGGTCCGCGCGACGGCGACCTATCGCACCATCATCGAACCGGTCAAGGAACGCTTCGACTGCCGCTGCATTGGCTACTCGATGAACCCAAGTCTGCGCGCGTCGTCCGGACTCTTCCGAATCCACTCCTCGAGGGGAGTCATGCGAAGCGGGGCTGCGGTGAGATCCAGATTCACCGGCGACGGCGGCTCCACGTTCCTCGACGAGTTGTCGTCTGCCGAGCGAACGGCGATCGTAGCCATGGCGGCTGTCGTCGGCCTCGAAGCCGGCGTCGCCGAAGAGGGCGAATTCGTCATCGCGGACGCGTCCTTCCAGAACATGGAGATGGAAGACCTCGTGCCTCAAACTGCGGATCGGATCAGGCGATGTCAAGGCAACAACGGCTGCGAATTTCGGATCTCCGCCTTCGCTTTGGATGAGAAAAGTTCCCCGTTCGTGGCGCGCCAAGCATGGCGTCCGTCCACCGAGGCGTAGGCATCGACAATGCGGTAATGCGCATCTGAAAATGGGAGAATCCAGATCAATTGCGGCAGATGAGCTGCACCGTCCCACCGTCACGCACTATTCGAGGACCCTTTCTTGGGAAACAGAGGCAGCCAAACCATGACCCACCCCGTAGGCGGCACGATGAGTGCCGCCCTAGCGGCTACGGTCTTTATGAGCCTCCAACCCGCGTCCCACCGGGACGCCGAGGATTGGCAAAACTGCATCACAAGACTTCGCCTTAACCGATGTGTCTTTGGAAGGAGTCACACCGTGCTACGGCAGTCGCATCGATATCCCTGCCAACCACCCACTCCCGCGAGCGCCCCCGTCGTTCCGGCGAACCGACCGCCATCGAGCCGATGGGAAGGCGGCGGCGCCAGGATCGACGGAGACCGTGGTCGCGCGCCTCCTCGGGGTAGCCTGACGCGCTTGTCGGAGGCAAGACCGGCGCCCAACGTGTGACCCTGAGATCGTTGGTAATCGTGCTGGAGACTCGAAGCGGGAGCTCAGTTCGGAGGCCGCAAAGGCGTGGTTCCGAGGTGAGAAGCCTTTGAGGTGGAGGCGATTCCCCGAAGGCTAACCGAGCGGCGGCAGATTCCCGCCAGAGCCATCAGCAGTGACCCATAGAGAAGCCCCGCCCAGCCGCGCCCCGACGCAGCTGTGCGATCCGGACTAGAACCTCGACGAGCGCCTCGTGGGGTCAGGCCTGGGGCATCGCTTCGGCTATCAGGAGGTCAATCTTGCAGCTTGAAGCCCGAAGGGCCGCGGTTGCCGATTTCATCTCGCCCGATGCAAACAATGATCGGCACGCCGGTACCGGGGAGGCAACGTGTCGAGCGCAACTCTGCAGCGATCAGGATCGATCCCCCCGCCAGGCATAGGGTTGAGAGAGATCCATGGGTCAGTCGAACTTGCTCCCCACGAGGGGATGGTCCTGCGCCACCGTGGCGGCTTGCAGGGGTGGGCACTGCACTTGGTATGGGTCGATAGAGTCACCCACTCCATCGCCCGTTTCCGCGACTTCATCTTTGGGACATGGAGGACGGAGCGCGTCCCGGCATCGCCCAGCCTGGTGATGACCCATGGCTTAGGAGCCTAGTGCCACGAGATCGATCGTCGATGCGACGCGGATCGAGGACTGGACGCTGGTCGCGGTCCCTTCCGGCCGGATCCTCGCCTCTCGGTATTCGGCTTAGCCGAACACCTGCCGGCCGACGGATCGGGCGCGTCTTCGGTCACGTCCGGATCGGCGACGGCCATTGGACGTCGACCTCTCGGTGTTCCGCTTCGGCGGAACACCTGTCGGCAGCGAAGCGGAGCTTCGCCGAGAGACCTGCCTCGTCGTCGAGATGGCGCCGACCAGCGCGAGGACCCTGAACACGAGCTATCGGCTGGGCAGGCCGATGGACGGCGACACCGATGTTTCGCGCCTGCCTCCCCGGGTCGCGAGCCTGCTCGCTTCCGATGCCGGAGTGTCCGCGCGCGCGTGAGGATGTCACCCGCCGGGCCGCGCTGAACGTCTTGATTATTACTCATATATGAGTGTATAAAGCTCTCTGATACTCATATATGAGCAATCACATGCGCTCAAAATCCATCGATGCCATGACCCCGCGCCTTCGCCGGATTCTCTCGGCTTTCGGCCGCGACATCTCCATCGCCAGGCGTAAGCGTGGCCTGCCCATGGAGCTCATGGCCCAGCGTGCCAGCATGGCGATGGCGACCTACCAGCGCGTGGAGAAGGGCGACCCCACCGTCAGCTTCGGCGCCGTCGCCATGGTCCTCATGGCGCTCGGACTCTCCGATCGCCTCTCGCTCCTGCTCGACGTCTCCAAGGACGATGTCGGCCTGATCCAGGACGAGAAGCGGCTGCCGAAGCGGGTGGTCATGAAACGCCGACGTCTCGACGTTGTGAAGGGAGCCGTCTGATGGTTTCCCGCACCTTCCGGGTCTTCATGGGTGCGGTGGCGATCCCGGTCGGCGCCTTGCGCTTCGATGCCGAAGGCAACAGGGAGTCTTCCTCGTTCGAGTATGACCCCGGCTGGATCGCATCCTCCGACGCCTACGAGATCGATCCGGGGCTCCTTCTGCAGCCTGGGCCCTTCTATCGGAAGGGAGGAAAGTCCAAGAGCCCGTTCCATGGCGCGATCGCGGACACGGCGCCGGACGGCTGGGGCAAGCGCGTGCTCCAGCGCGACATGGCGAAGCGCCGGAAGACGGCGAACGAGGAGGTCGCACCCCTGACCGCGATCGATTTCCTGGTGGGCGTCGACGACAGGAGCCGTCTCGGCGCGCTTCGTTTCCAGGATGAGACCGGCACCTTCGTCCGTGCCGTTCCGGAGGGCAGGCGATCGGTGCCGCCGATGATGGAGTTGAAGGATCTCCTGAAGGCGAGCAATGCCATCGAGCGCAACACCGAGACGGCCGAGGACCTCGCGTTCATGATGGGCAAGGGGACGTCGCTCGACGGGCTCCGGCCGAAATGCTCGGTCATCGACGAGGGTGGCCGGCTTTGGATCGCCAAGTTCCCGAGCGTCGGCGATCAGCGATCGGTCACCCGCGCCGAGGCTCTCGCCCTGGCCCTGGCCCGCATGGCGGGCATCGACGCCGCTTCCGCCCGGATCGTCGAGGCCGACGGCGCGCCGGTGACGCTGGTCAAGCGCTTCGACCGCAGCGACGACGGCAAGCGGATCATGTTCGTGTCGGCCATGACGCTGCTCGGGATCGACGACGACGACGATCATTCCTATACGGAGATCGTCGAAGCGATCAGGTCCCACGGGGCTTCACCCGAACGCGACATGGCGGAGCTCTGGCGGCGGATCGTCTTCTCCATCCTGGTCACCAATGTCGACGACCACCTCAAGAACCACGGCTTCCTTCGTTCGGGCGGGCCCGGGTGGGCCCTGTCGCCGGCCTACGACGTCAACCCGATGCCGGACAAGGCGCGGTTTCTCAAGACCTGGATCTCCGAGGATACGGGTTCGGAAGCCAGGGTCGACAGCGCGCTGGCGGCATCCAGGTATTTCGGCCTTTCCATCGAGCAGGCCCGGACGATCATCGGGGAGGTCGCGGACGCCGTGGACCAGTGGCGCACGATCGGCGCCTCGCCGGCGATCGGCATGTCGAAGAGCGAGCTCGAGGAGTTCGAGAGCGCCTTCGAGCATCCTGAAAGAGCGGAGGCGACGCGCGCGCGACAGCCGAAGGTCTCGGTCCCGGCGAAGACACCATCATCCGGACCCTAAGGGAGCAGACCCCATGCACGAGGCCGTCGAGAACCTCGGGCTCAGGGACTATGCCGAGCTCCTGGTGACCTTGGGGGCAGCCGGTTTCCCGATGCCGACGCTGCCGCCGGAGGAATCCGGGTGTGAAATCGCGGCCAACTTTGACCCCACCCCGGAAGTCCCTTACGGCATTGATATTATTTTAGAAAATCGGAAATAAGGGGGATCATTTTTAGCGCCCAATCGCGACCCCGCAAAATGACGGTTTTTACAAATACAATCAATGAGATGCTTCAATTCTGGGCGGGGTCAAAGTTGGACGCGATTTCACATTCCAGGGCAAGAGTTGTGAGCACGACTGTCGTCGCCGACCATCGGCGCCACAAAATCTATTGCACCGCGACAGGCTTTGCCGCGCGGCTGAAGAAACCGTCACCGAGCATCTGGCCGACCCGCTTTTCGGAACGGCATCAAGACGCTCGGTGCGGCTGATGCGGGTCACTATTGCTGCGGGACGGGGATGCCGACCGTACCGTAGAAGTGCCGGAGGTGGACCGATATCGACGGCGGGCACTTGTGGAGTTCCCGCCGCTTCGCGCCCGTTGCCGGATGGTCGATCTGATCATTTGCGATCACCACGCCATAGACGTCGTTTGCATAGGCAGGGGTGATGAGCTCGTTCAGAACGTCTTCAAGGATCTTTGCGGGATCGCGCTCAAGCGGACTGCCGTAGCCGCCTGCGCCAGCCTGGATATGGAGAAACTCGTCGTTCTTGACCATGGGCACGCTCGACATCGGGCAGGTGGGCAAGAGCCGCTGTCGCGGGCCAGGATTGATGACGTTCCACGAAGGCGTTCCCGGAAGGCCGCCGAACAAACCGTAGGGAAGATTGTCCCTGCGGTCCGAGCGCATGACCAGGACGGCTTCATCGGCGAGCAGGCGATAGCCGCGCTGCAATGCGGCTCCGCCGCGAGAGCGGCCCGGGCCGCCGGAGTTCTGCACGAAGGAGTAACAGGTGATCTCGACGGGATGGCGCGACTCGAGAAGCTCGATCGGAGTATTTCCCAGATTGGCCGCCGGGTTCGAGATTCCTTCCTGTCCGTCATGGCTCGCGCTGCCGCCCCAGCAACCCATCAGGCCGCCCGACACCATGAACGGTTTGTTGTTCCGATCGCGACCGGCGATATGGGGATTGTTCGATCCACCTTCGTTGGCCGCGGGGATGCGATCGGGGACGACCTGCGAGAACGCTCCCATCAGGGTGTCGAACATCCGAAAGCAGATGATGCCGCGCGCACCGCATGCCGCGTTGTCGTGCGGGTTCACGATGGTGCCCTTCGGCGCCTTGACCGAAATCGCCCGCATGTAGCCCTCGCAATTCGGGATGGATGCCCCGATCGCGCAGCGCACCGCAAGATAGGACATCGCATTCGTCGTCGGCATCGGTCCGTTGATCGCCGCCTTGACCTGCGGCGACGTTCCCGTCCAGTCGATCTCGATCCGGTCGTCGGCAATCGTGAGCGACGCCTTAAAGCGGATCGGCGTCGGGTGCTCGCCAAGCCCGTCGACGAAGTCCTCGAACGTCCAGGTGCCATTTGGCAGCGCCCTGATCTCGGCACGAATCAGTCGCTCGGCATAGTTGTGGAGCTCCTCGGCATAGAGCCTGAACGTGGAAGCCCCGTACCGTTCGATCAAGCTTACGAGCTCTCGCTCGCCATTGTTGCAGGCGGCGATCTGCGAGCGGATGTCGCCCATGACGTTGATGGGAGACCGCGTATTCCGCTCGATCAGGCGAAAGATCGCATCCACGGATCGTCCGGCATCGAACAGCTTGAGCGCCGGGATTCGAAGCCCTTCCTGGAAGATCTCAGTTGCATAGACCGCCATGCCACCCGGCGCGATGCCACCAACATCCTGCTGATGAGCAAGGGTCGCGACGAATCCCTCGATGTCCCCCGCAATGAAGACCGGCTTGACGATGTAAAAGTCAGGCAGGTGCATGCCACCTGCACCGTAGGGATCGTTGAAGATGAAGATGTCCCCGGGCGCCATGTTGCCGGCGTATGTCGTCATGAGATTGCGCATGGCATCGGGAAAGGAGCCGAGATGAACCGGCGTGGTGAGCCCTTGGGCAATGGTCTGCCCGTGGCGATCGCAGACCGCCGTCGAAAAGTCCATCGAATCGCGAACGATGTTCGAGTAGGCTGCGCGCATGATGACGAGCGCCAGCTCGTCGGCGATCGATGACAGGGCGTTCTGGATGACTTCGAGCGTGATCGGGTCCAGGCGAACGGTCATCGGCGGGTCCCCAACGTGATGACGATATTGAAGTGTTCGTCGACCGTGGCGTCCGCGCCCGGCGGAACCAGCACGGTTGCATCGTATTCCTCGACGATGAGTGGTCCGGGAATGATTCGGCCTGCCAGTCGCGCGCGGCGGATGACCGGCGTAGCAAGGATGCCGAGGTCCGGACCGAAATAGGCGGACCGATCGGGCGACTCGTCGTCCGCTCCCCCTTGCCACCCTTCAAGGCGTCCGGGTAGCCTATCGGCCGGAACGGTCGCAATCACCCGGATCGCAACGAGCTCAATAGGTTCTCCTTCGGCCTTGTGGCCATAGGTCTTCAGGTGCTCAGCCTGGTAGGCGGCCTCGATCTGACCAAGCTCCGGCGCACCCGCAGCCGCCACGGGTACGGTCAGCTCATAGGCCTGCCCGGCATATCGCACGTCGACGAACCGGCTGGTTATGATGGACCCAACGGCGAAACCTTCGGCGGTAAGCGCCGCGACGGCTTCCCGCTCGAGTTCGTCGAAGCCTCCAGCGATCCGCTCGCCGGGAATGGTGCGCAGCAATCCCGGCACAGCCTTGACCAATTCATGGGCGCTGTCAGAGACCAGCAGACCCACCGCACTCAATACTCCGGGAAAAGGCGGGACGAGGACGCGCTGCATCGCCAGTTCCGCTGCGATGGCAGCAGCCAGGATCGGTCCATTGCCGCCGAACGCGATCAACGTGTAGTCGCGAGGGTCGCGCCCGCGATACGTCGAGACCGACTTGACGGCGCGCACCATGTTGGCGACGGCGACCCTGAATACGCCGAGCGCGGCCTCCGGAAGCGAGGTCTTCAAGACACGGCCGACCTGGCGTTCGAGTGCCTTCCGGGCGTCGTCAGGCTCGAGCTTCAGCTCACCTCCGACCAGGTGATGAGGATTGATGTAACCGAGTGCCAATAGTGCATCGGTCAGCGTCACCTGTTCGCCGCCCCTTCCGTAGCAGACCGGTCCCGGAACGGATCCCGCGCTTTCCGGACCGACCTTGAGCAGGCCCCCCTTGTCGAACCACACATGACTGCCGCCGCCGGCACCGATCTCGGAGACGTCAATGAACGGCAGCTTGATCGCGTATCCGGCACCCTTGATCAGTCGGCTCGAGAGATTGATCCCGGCGCCGATCTCGTACTCCCCTGTCTTGGTTGGCGATCCGTTTTCGACGATGGCAGTCTTGGCGGTCGTACCACCGATGTCCAGCGTGATGACATCCTTCAACCCGACCTGGCTCGCGATGCGAGCGGCAGCAATGACGCCGGCGGCTGGGCCGGATTCGACGAGATACGCCGGCTTCCTGATGGCGGCACTGACTCCCATCTGGCTGCCGTTCGACTGCATGATGCTCAGCCGCCCCCGAATGCCGACCGACTCCAGCCGGCTCTTCAACGAAGCCAGGTAGTTCTGCATGAGAGGGCCGAGAAACGCGTTCACAACCGTCGTGCTGGTGCGCTCGTACTCCCGCATCTCCGGCAGGATCTCGTGCGAACAGGTGATGAAGACGCCGGAAGCGAGGACGCGCTTCAGTATTTCCGCAATCCTGCGCTCGTGCTCGGGATTGGCGTAAGCATGCAACAGGCAGATCGCGACCGCCCCGACCTTCTCTCTCTTGAAGAACTCGGCTGCCTGAACGACGGACTCCTCATCCAGCGGCACGCGCACCTCGCCATCCGGCCCGAGACGCTCCCGAACTTCGAGCCGCAACCGGCGCGGCACGAGCGGTTTTGGCTTGATGTAATTCAGATTGTAGAGTTCTGGGACGCGAACGCGGCGAAACTCCAGCACGTCGCGAAATCCGGCCGTGGTGATCAGTCCGGTACGGGCGCCCTTTCTCTCGAGGACGGCGTTGGTCGCGACGGTGGTCGCATGCACAGCTTCATCAATCCTGATCGGGTCGACCCCATGCGCCGACAGCAGTTCCTGGAGGCCGCGCCCGATGCCGATGCTGTAGTCGTCGATCGTCGATGAAACCTTCCTGACGACGACGCGGCCAGCCTTGTCCATCACCACGATGTCCGTGAACGTCCCGCCAATGTCAATGCCGACGCGAAGGACGTCGTTCTCTTTGTTCTTCATCGATCGCTTTCTTGTTTCGTCATACGGAGCAAATGTGCCGCCGACGGCACCATGGGATCGAGTGCACGGTCAGTGTTTCGCGCACCGACGCGTGTTCAGCGTTGCTGCAAGTTTCTGAAGAGCCAGTCGCGGAACAGAACGTACTTGGGCGAATGCGCACTTTTCTCGGGAACGACCAAGGAGCGGAGCGACTTCCGGATCCGCATGGTGCGGAGCGCCGGCGGAATGACGAGGCGACCACTCGCAAGGTCTTCGGACGCCAGGAAGTCACCCTCGAGAGCGATGCCAACGCCCGAGACCGCCGCCTGCAGGGCGAGCACGATATTGTCGAAACTGACGCGCGAGAACTCAGATATCGGGACCTGATAGGACGACAGCCAATGCGACCAGGAAATCTCCGTCAGGACGGACTCGATGAGCCGAAACTTGGAGAGGTCGGCGGGGCTCTGCAGGGAGTCGCCGCTCTTGAGGAGAGCGGGGCTGCACATCGGCACGACATCCTCTTCGGGCAACGGTTGGAGATGCATTCCGTGCTGGATGACCGGGCCGTACTTGATCTCGATGTCGATGGGTACCGTGGGCGAGTTGACGGTCGGAGTGACGATCCGGAGATCGATCTTGGGATGTTCCGCGAGGAACAACGGCAGTCGAGGGGCAAGCCAACGGAGGCCGAAGCTGACTCCGCACCGCACGGTCAGGATCTCGCTCTTGCGGTGGCGCAAGATTCGGTGAGTTCCGTCGTCGATGCGCTGATACGCTTCGTGAACCGAGGCGTAAAATATCGCGCCTTCAGTCGTCAGCTTCACGCCACGGCTCAGCCGAATGAACAACCCGGTTCCAAGGAAACTCTCGAGAGACTTGACCTGGTGGCTGACCGCCGACTTTGAAATGCCGAGTTCCTTCGCGGCATCCGAGAAATTTCCGAGACGCGCAGCAGTCTCGAAGGCCGCGAGCGCGCGGAGAGGAGGACGTTTCATCTTCAATGATCCTGACGAATCTTCTCTCATTTTTTCGAACGGCAACAGTTGAGTTATTTTGAACTCTGTATCCAACTTTTGGGCGCGACCAATTGAATGAAACCTGTTTCTCTGACACGCGAATAGCTGCATGATGACGCAGTTCTTAGGGGAGAAGAAGGTCATGTTCGAACGGGCTAGAGTGCTGAGCGTTGCGGTCGCTGCTTGCATCGCGGCAGGCACGGGGGGCACATCGTCGGATGCTGCCGCGCAAAGCCGGCTCGACAACATCAAGCGCGACAAGAAGATCGTGATCGGCGTCCGCGAGTCGACACCGCCTTACGGGTTCACCGACAAGGACGGGAACCGGGTCGGCTGGACGATCGACCTGGGCAAGGCGCTCAAAGGTATCATCGAGAAGAAACTGGGAGTGGAGCTGGCGCTCGAACTCAAGCCAGTCACGCCTCAGACTCGGATTCCACTCGTCGTCAACGGCACGATCGACGCCTATTTCGGCAGCGCGGGAAAGTCGATCGAACGTGAAGAGGTCATCGACTTCTCGCTCATCACGAATGCCGTCTGCGTGAAGAAGCTGGTCGCCAAGAACAGTGCCATCCGCGAGACGAAAGATCTTGCCGGCCAGCGCGTCGGCGTCACGCAGGGCAGTCTCGAGGAACGGCTGCTCAACACGATGAGCGCGGACGGACGCATCAAACCCGCCGTTCGCGTGGTCCCCTTCGACAAGCATTCGACGGGGTTCATTGCGCTGAGCCAGGGCAAGACCGATGCTCATGTGACGATGGACGATGCCCTTCTGACCCTCGCCGCAGCGTCGCCCAATCCGAGCGAATGGGAAGTGCGCGGTCCGGACATTTTCTGCACCGTCAGCGGCATCATCGTGCAGGAGAACGATTCCAACTGGCGCGACATGATCGATCATTCGCTCTGCTACTTCATCATGACGGGCGGATATGACCGGCTGTACGCCGAGTGGTTTTCAGGTCCCAATGCCAAGGCGGGCTACGAGCGGGCTCTCTCGTCTGAAGTTCTTTTCATGATCCGAAACCAATGTCCTGACGGTGCCGAGCGGTTCCTTCAAGCGGCGAAGTAGGGGCGGCTGTCCGGGAGGGGGCCTCCGGCGCCCTCTCCGGCGCTCGTCGCGCTGCCGAAGGTTGGCGCGTCAGCGGCGTGTTTCGTGGAGCGCTCGATGGCCGATTTCAGGTTTGCTGATCGATTGCGCGGCGTGGGCCACTCCGGCTCTCAGGCGCTGATCGTCAAGGTGCGGGCGCTGCGCCAGCAGGGCGTCGACATCATCGATTTTGGTCAGCAGGAGGCGCCGCCACGAGTTGCCCGCGCTGCGGCTTCCGAGGCCTTGGATCGGCCATCCTCCGCCTTCTATACGGATCCGCGCGGGACCCCGGAATTGCGCCGGACGATCGCGGCGAAGCTCGCCCTCGACAACGGGGTCGCCGCCGACGCCGAAGCCGAGATCATCGTGACGGTTGGTGCCAAGGAGGCGTTGTTCGTCACCTTGCTGGCCCTCGTGGACGGCGCTGACGAGGTGCTTCTCGAGGATCCGGGCTACCTCGGATTCGAGCCGCTCGTCCGTCTGGCCGGCGCCACGCCGGTTCCCGTTCCCCTGCATCAGGGGGATGGCTTTCGGTTGTCGATCGAGTCACTCCGGAAGCGCATCACGCCGCGGGCGCGGGTCCTGCTGCTGTGCAACCCCCACAACCCGACGGGTCGGGTCCTGACGCGCGATGAACTCGAAGGCGTCGCTGCCGTCGCGAAGGAGTTCGATCTCGTCGTGATCATGGACGAGGCTTACGAGCACTTCGTGTTCGACGGTCGCCCGCATGTCAGCATGGCGAGCCTGCCCGGGATGAAAGAGCGCACCATTACCGTCCAGACCATGAGCAAGGTCTACAACATGGCGGGATGGCGGGTCGGCTGGCTGGTCGCTCCCGCTGCGGTCGCGCACAAGATATTGGCCATTCACACGCATGCCGCGACCTGCCCCGCGTCGATGGCCCAGGCCGGCGCCGAGGCGGCGATACGCGGGCGGCTGGGCGAGGGCGACCGTTCGTTCGCATCGATCGTCGAAAAATACACGCGGCAGCGCGACGCCATGGTCGAGGGACTCCGGAGCGTTCCGGGCGTCTCTTGCAACTCTTCGGAAGGCGGATACTTCGTCTTTCCGGACCTGAAGGCTTTCGGCCTCACGTCGACCGACATGTCGACGTACCTTCTTGATTCCGCCCGTGTCGCCGCCACACCGGGATCGGTTTTCGGTGCGGCTGGCGAGAGTCACCTGCGCTTCGTCATCAAATCGGACGTGCCGGTGATACGGCAGGGTGTCGAGAGGATCGCCGCCGCGCTTTCCCAGCTGCCCATGTCCAGCCAGGCCCCGCCGATTCGACGATGAACCTTAACTACGAGTTCAATTGGGCAATCCTCCTGGAGGATCCGCATCGAGGTTGGATCATCGAGGGTCTCCTCACGACCGTGTATCTGTCCTTGCTCGCCTGGGTCCTTGCCCTGGCGATCGGCATTGTCGTCGGCACGATCCGCATGACCCGATCGCCGTGGCTGAGGTTCATTGGGTCGGCCTACGTCGAGATTTTTCGCAACATCCCGCTTCTGGTCCAGCTGTTCATCTGGTTCTTCGTCTTCCCGCTTCTGCTGCCACGCGACTGGATGCTGGCCTGGAACAGGCTCGACCATGTCCCGTTCCTGACTGCGTTGCTCGGACTCTCCCTCTTCATGGCCGCGCGCGTCGCGGAGCAGATTCGGTCTGGGATTTCTGCAGTTCCGAAGGGCCAGTTCGACGCCGCCCGGTCGACTGGCCTGACCGGCGTTCAGACCTACCGGTTCGTGATAATCCCGTACGCGTTTCGCGTGATGATCCCGGCGATCGCGTCGGAGTTCATGACCACGTTCAAGAACTCGGCCCTCACGCTCACCATCGGTGTGGCCGAGATCACCTATGCTGCCCGTTCGATCGAATCGTGGTCCTTTCGCGGGATCGAGGCATTCACGGTCGCGTCGGGAACGTACATAGCAACGACGACGGCGGTGGTGCTGTTCATGGGGTGGCTCGAGCAGAAGCTCAGAATCCCCGGCCTGATCGCGAAGCGTTGAGGGCCGTCTGACGATGGACTGGTCCGTCATTCCCGAAAATCTTCCGTTCCTCATGAACGGCCTCTGGATGAGCGTGAAGCTCGCGGCCATCACGGTCGGACTCAGTTTTCCGCTCGGCTGCGTGATCGCCGTCGGGCGCATCAGCAAGCGACGCTGGCTGCGGTTTCCCTCGGCCGCCCTCGTGAACATGCTGCGCAGCAATCCGTTGATCCTCATCGTGTTCTGGTTCTTCTTTCTGGTGCCCATACTGACCGGGAAGCCGATCGGCGACTTCATGTCGGTCCTTGCAGCCTTCGTCGTATTCTTCTCCGCGTATTTCGCAGAAATCGTGCGCTCCGGCATTCAGTCGGTCGGACGAAACCAGATCCAGGCGGGACTATCCACCGGGCTCACATACGGCCAGAGCATGCGCCTGATCGTCCTGCCGCAGGCGCTACGCAGCATGCTGCCCGCCCTTGTGACGGAGTGCATAATCGTGTTTCAGGGCACGACCATCGCCTATGTCGTCGGCATGAGTGAGTTCTTGCACAGCACATTCGTCGTCACCGAACGTACGGTTCGGCCGGTCGAACTCTATCTGTTTGCCGCGGGCGTCTATTTCGTCGTCAGCTTCTCGGGGTCGTTGCTCGCCCGCAGACTTGAAAAGAAAGCGATAAGGGCCGCATGAGCCTTCCTCTGGTATCCGTCAACGAAGTGAGCCTCTGGTACGACAAGTTCAAGGCGCTCGACAACGTCTCGACAAGCTTCGAGGCGGGATCGTGCGTCGTGGTCTGCGGGCCCAGCGGATCGGGCAAGAGTTCGCTGCTGCGATGCATCAACCGCCTTGAAGAGTTTCAGGAAGGGGACGTGGTATTCGACGGGGTGAGCCTGCGAAACTGCCGGGATCTTCCCAGCGTCCGCTCTCACATCGGAATGGTGTTTCAGCACTTCGAGCTCTACCCGCACCTCTCCATCCTGGAGAACGTCACGCTCGCGCCCCGTAAGGCGAAGGGACGCGACAAGCAGGATGCGGAGAGCCTGGCGCGCAAGCTGCTCGATCAGGTCGGGATTCTCGATCAGGCGTCGAAGTACCCGGCAGAGCTCTCTGGCGGCCAGCAACAGCGGGCTGCCATCGCCCGCGCGTTGGCGCTCCAGCCAAAACTGATGCTGTTCGACGAACCGACGTCGGCTCTCGATCCAGAGATGATTGCCGAGGTGCTTCGCGTCATGCGGGACCTGGCCAAGAATGGGATGACGATGATCGTCGTCACTCACGAAATGGGCTTCGCCCAAGAGGTCGCGGACGAAGTTGTCTTCATGGACAAGGGACGAATTGTCGAGCGCGATCGGACGACGCAGTTCTTCAAGAGCCCGCGCGCGCCGCGTGCGCAGGAGTTCCTCGAGCGGATCCTACATAAATTATAGCGCATGCTCTCCTCGGACGCGTCCACCTCGCCGATATAGCGCACCTCGCCCCCCAAGCGCCCCTTCATACCCTGGACTGCACGGGCAACTACGCGACGCCCGGTCACCACTCGATGCAAGCACGGCGAAGGCACAGGAGGTCGAACAAGCCCTCGATGCGACGGTCCGACACATCGAGACCCACCGTACCCATGCCAACCAATCGGCAGACGAAGCGAGCCAGGCTCGGCAGAAAGCCGAGGCAGCACGATCAGCCGCCGAGACTGCAGCAAACGACGCAGGAGTGCGCATTCCGACGATTGCGACCACCGATTCCGACGGATCGCGACCACCTGTTCCGATCGATCGCGACCAGTGTGGCGCGGGCGCTTGCAGCGCCGTTGGATGTTGATGGTGATGTCAGTCTTCCGTGGGTTGGTCAAGCACGGC
>CAXNIC010000068.1:0-16735 GCA_964201945.1 Alphaproteobacteria bacterium | reverse complement strand
AAGCGCCACCCGCGCGATCCGGCGGGCGGGGAACTCGGCGGTCAGCGACAGGTCCTCGGTCAGCTTCATGCCGCGGGCGAGCTTGAGCACCCGCGGGTCCTTGAGGCCGGCGCCATCGACCTCGCGGGCGGTGACCTTGCCGTGGACGATGGCGGCGGCGACCGGGAAGGGGAGGCTGTACTGCGCCTCCTCGGTCGTCTTCGGCGTCCGCGTCGCCAGGCGCACGGCGTTGTGGAAGGTCGAGACCTCGATCTCCGTCACCTCCGAGCCGTCGATCCCGTGCTTCTTGAGGAGGCCGAGGCTGGCGGTGATCGGCGGCTGCGCCCAGCGGCAGACCGGGTAGGGCTTGAAGTACATCTCCATGATCCGCCAGCGCTTGCCGAGATCGGCCCAGAGGTCGGCGACATTCTCGCCTTCGGCGACCAGGGCGGGGGCGCCGGTGAAGCCGTCGCGGGCGAGGAGCGCGGCGCTGACCCCGGCCATGGCGCCCCAGCCGGAGCCGTCCTTCACCATGGTCGGGTAGTCGATGCAGCGCATCATCTGGCTGCGGGGGCCGTGATACTCGGCGATGCCCAGCGCCTCGCGGGTCAGCGCCGGAGAGAGCTTGAGCCAGCGCGCCATCACCGCGGCGGCGCCCAGCGCGTTCCACGAGCCGGAGGTGTGATAGTCGGCGCAGGTCCTGTGGGTGGCGATGCCGGCGCGGATGGCGATCTCGTAGCCCAGCACCAGGCTGGTCAGGAACTCGCGACCGGAGACCTTGGCGACAGGGTCGGCCAGGGCCAGCAGCGTCGGCAGGATGGCGACCCCGGCATGCCCCTTGGTCAGCACATGGCCGTCATGGGAGTCGAAGGCGTCGATGGTGATGCCGCCGGTCATGGCGGCACCCGCCGGGCCGACCCGGCGGCCGTCCAGCATCATGCGCACGCCCTTCCGGCCACAGCCGAAGGTCTCGACCGCGTGGTTCCGGATGATCCGCGACATCGCGGTCTCGCTGCCCGCCGCCGCCGCGCCCATCAGGTCGACCAAGCAGAGCTTGGCCTGCTGCACCACCTCCTTCGGGATGTCGCCGAAGCGGAGCTTGTGGGTGAAGGCGACGGCGGGGCTTGTCATCTGCGTCAGCTCCAGGGGAAGGGGCTGTTGGAGACCGGGTGCAGCCTGCCCTCGGGGAACCGCGAGATCCGGAACGGCTCGAGCAGGCGGTTCTTCTGGCCGCTGACGATCTCGCCGGCGGCAAGCTTGCCAACGGCGATCATCTTGTAGCCGTGGTTGGAGTCGGCGAGCACATAGACGTTGTCGCGGAAGACGTCGAAGACCGGGAAGCTGTCGGGGGTGAAGCAGCCCAGACCGCCGGACGGCTCGTGCTTCCATTTATGCGCCTGGCCGGAGTAGCGCTTCTGGCAGAAGGCGAGCGCCGAGGTGAACATGTGCGCGAAGTTTTTGTCGACGATAAACTCAGGTGATTCAGGGCCATAGGGGTCGATCTTCACCTCGTCTACCGGGGTCTCGACCTTGTACGGCATGGCCCCGCCCTGGATGCCGTTGAAGTTGAAGTCGGGTTTGTAATAGATGCCCCAGAGCTTGTCGGTGATCAGCGAGCCGTCCTCATCCGAGTGGAGCGGCGCGTCGGTGTCGACATGCATCACCGGGCCCATCCTGCCGTCGTTCATCAGCCCGTATTTCGGGTCGACGCCCAGCGTGCCTTCCTCCAGGCACCAGTACGTCCACATGCCGACGCCCTTGTGGGTCTTGCCGTCGCGGCCCTTGATGTCGACGGTCTTCGGCAGCTCCAGCATGTTCCAGATCTGGTTGACCCAGGGGCCGACGCCGACCACGACATAGTCGCAGCCGATGGTGCCGCGGTCGGTCTCGACGCCGGTCACCGCCTTCGAGCCGGAGGCGAATTTGAAGCCCTTCACCTTGACCGGGGAGATGATGCTCACCCCCTTGTCCTCGGCCTTCTTGGCGAGGCCCATCATGGACGCCCGGTTGTTGGCGTAGCCGCCCTTCTTCTCGTGCAGGACCGAGGTGATGCCCTTGGCCTGCCAGTCGTCGAACAGGCCCTTCATGTAACGCGTGCAGTCGGCCTCGCCCTCAATGAAAACAGAGTCGTAGCCGATGTCTTTCTGCTGGCGCGCGATCTGCCCGACATTCTCATGCATCACTTCAGGCGAGATCTGCATGTAGCCGACGGCGTTGTAGCTGAAGGCCTTGGGATCGCTCTCCCAGACCTGCACGCATTCGGCCATCAGCTCGCGCATCGCCGGCTGGAAGTAGTTGTTCCGGATCACCCCGCAGGCGATGCCGGAGGCACCGGCGGCGACGCCGGTCTTGTCCAGGATGACGATGTCCTTGCCAGAGCCCTTGCCGGTGGCTTCCAGCTGTTCGGCCAGGTGATAGGCGGTGCTGAGTCCGTGGACGCCGGCGCCGATGACGACATATTTCGCGTGAGCTGGCAGGGCCATCTGTTTCCTCTTGAACGGTCTTTCAGTCTCGCTTGGCAGGCAGTCGACGGACCGGCCGGAAGCCGACCCGTCCTTGGTTTGGTACGACGTTCAGAAGGCGGCGACCCCACCGCCGCGGGCATCGCTGGCCGGGATTAGGCTCCCGTCGGGCCTCCGCCACACCGCCGAGGGCCGGCCGAAGGATGTGGGGATGCCGACGCCGTCGATCAGCCGGATCGGGTGGCCGAGCCCGCGGAGATGGGTGATCGCGGCCGGATCGGTGCGGCTGTCGAGCTCCAGCTCCTGGCCTTCATGGTGAAGGCGGGGAAGGTCGATAGATCGTTGTGGATCAATTTGATAATCGAGATAGTTAAGAGTCGAGTAGAGGATTGCGGTCTGGATCCGGTAGCCGCCGGAAGCGGCAATGGCGCCAAGGGCTTGGCCGCCGTTCCGGAAGACCGCGGCCGGCGCGGCATAGAGCGGCATGCGGCCGGGGCCGACCGAGTTGGCGCGGCCCGGCTGCGGGTCGAACCACTGCATGGCATTGCCGAGGAATATGCCGGTGCCGGGCACCATGACCAGCGAGCCGAAGGCGCTGCCGAGGCTGGTGATCAGGCTCACCATGTTGCCGTCGCCGTCGGCGGTGCAGATCTGAGTGGTGCCCTCGAAGGGCGGTGGCGGGACCGAGGGTGTCGGTCCCTGGTGCGGCCAGGGATCGCCCGGCTCGTAGCGGGCTTGCGCCTTGTTGGTCCGGATGCGGGCGGCCTGGTCGGCGGCGAAGGCCTTGCTGGCCAGCCCCTCCAGCGGCGACTCGCGGTGCCTCGGATCGCCGGCATGGGCGAAGTTGTCGGCGAAGGCCTGGGCGAGCGCCTCGGCGATCAGGTGCCGGGACGCCCCGCCATGCGGGTCCAGGGCGGCCAGGTCGAAGCGCTCCAGGATGTTCAGGCACTCGACGAAGATCAGGTCGCCGCAGGTGGCGTAGTCGCGGCCGCGATAGCTGTACCAGGGCTGAAGGAAGGTGTCCGGCCGGTAGCCGGTGAGGTCCTCGACGGCCAGCAGCCCGCCGTTCTCCGTCATCTCGTGGGCGATGGCGGCAGCGACCGGGCCGTCATAGAAGGCGGAGGCGCCTCTCTCGGCGATCGCCTGCAGGGTCTTCGCCATGTCCGAAAAGTCGAAGCGGTGAAGCGGCCCGGCGGGCGTGGCCGGTCGCGGCGGCATTCCGTCGGCGAGCAGCAGGCGGGCTGCCTCCGGGTATTGCCGAATCTCGGCGCCGCGGCCGGCGATCGAGGCGGTCAGCTTCACTTCGGCGACGATGCCGGCGCGGGCGAGGTCGATCGCCGGCCCGACCAGGGACGCCCAGGGCAGCTTGGCGAAGCGGCGATGCGCCTCCCACAGCCCGGCGATGGCGCCCGGAATGCCGACCGAGAGATGGCCGGTGGTGTTGATCGCGCCCTCGATGCCGCCCTTGCCGGCGCTCCGCCAGCGGGCCAGCGCGTCTGAGTACATCTCCGGCGTCGCCGCCTTCGGCGCCCGGATGAAATGGTCGATGCCGACCGCCCGGTCGCTCTCGGCGAGGTAGACCGACATCCGGCCATGGCCGCCGATGCCGCACATCTGCGGCTCGACCACGAAGGAGGCGAAGGCGCCGGCGATGGCGGCATCCACCGCGTTGCCGCCCTGGCGGATGGCGTCGAGCCCGACCTCCGCCGCCTCCTGATGGCCGCAAGCGACCGCGCCCCGGGCGCCGCTGATGGGGACGCGGCCAAGGATGACGGAGCCGGGTTTCACAATGAAACCCTCTCCTTGGGGGGGAGGGTGCGAGGCAAAGCCGAGCGGGTGAGGGGCCTCGGAAGCGGAAAGATGCCCCTCACCCGCTCGCTGGCGCTCGCACCCTCTCCCGGTGGGAGAGGGTTGGAAAGGCGCTCGCTCATCTTCAGCAGCTCGCCGCCGCTGTGCCCCAGGCCGGGCCGGTACCGGCGCGGAGGGTACCGTCCTTGTCGACGGTGATGGCGTTGACCCGGCCGAAGGCGTTGAGGCCGGGCGACTCCGCCTGCGCCACCACCTTGTGGCCCATTGCGGCGAGACCATTCTGCACCGAGGCCGGGACGCGGGCGTCGACATAGGTCTCCTGGCCCTGGCAATGGATGCGGGGCGCGTCGACCGCGGCCTGGGGCCCCATGCCGAAGTCGGTCGCATGAAGGAAGGCGTGCAGCACGCCGGTGGTGATGCGGTAGCCGCCGGAGCCGCAGCCGGCGAAGACGGCGCGGCCGTCCTTCTCGGCGACCAGCGAGGGGGCGGCGAAGATCGGCATCTTGCCCGGCTTGATGCAGTTGGCCTGGTCGGGCCGCGGGTCGAAGTTCTGCATCGAGTTGTTGAGGATGACGCCGGTGCCGGGCACCAGCATCAGTGAGCCGAAGCCGCTGGTGAGGCTGGTGATCAGCGCACAGACATTGCCGTCTGCGTCGGCGGCGGCCATCTGGCTGGTGCCGGCGAGCTTGGCCATGGCCGGGTCGTTCGGGACCTTCGCCGGCCGTTCGGCGGTGGCGTCGTAGGGCCAGGGATCGGCGGGCGTCACGGGACGGGGCAGGGCGCGGTCGAGGCGGAGCTGAGCTGCCCGCATCTTCGCGAAAGCGCGGCTGGCGAGACCTTCGACCGGGCTCTTCTCGAAATCCGGGTCGCCGTAATGGGTCATGCTGTCGATGAAGCCGCAGGCCAGCGCCTCGGCCACCAGGTGCCGGAAGGCGAGGCTGTCCGGCCCGAGCTTGGCGAGGTCGAAGTTCTCCAGGATGTTCAGCGCCTCGTAGGTCACCTGGTCGTAGGCGGTGACGTAGCGGAGCCCGCGATAGCTTGACGGCTTCTCTTCCAGGATGCGGGTGCGATACCCGGCGAGGTCGGCCGCGGTGAGGATGCCGCCCTGGCCGGTACAGGCGACTTCAATCGCGGCGGCCACGGGGCCTTCATAGAAGCCGCGGGCACCCTCGGTGGCGATGCGCCGGAGCGTCCGGGCGAGGTCGGTGCCGTCGAGACGATCGCCGCCGCCGAGCTGGCCCGCGGCCTTGGGCGGCATGTTCTTGCGAAGGAGCCAGGCGGCGGTTTCCGGCAGCGCCTGGATCGCGGCCAGCCGATCGCTGATCGGAAGCTGGAGCTGCCAGGTGACCTCGATGCCGGCCTCGGCCGCGGCGATCGCCGGCTCCAGCACCTGGGCCAGCGGCAGCCGGCCGAACATGCGGTGTGCGTCGCAGAGGCCGGCGACGGCGCCGGGCACCGCCGGCGCCAGCGGTCCCTGCTCGGCCTTCATCCCGACGGTGTAGGGGAAGCCGTAATATTTCATCGGCTTCGTGCGATCGATCTCGAACATGTCCGGCCGGGCGGCGCCGGGCGCGCGGACATAGTGGTCGAAGGTGACGAAGCGCTTCTCCTTGCCGAGATAGACGGCGAGATGGCCGTAGCCGCCGAGGCCGCAGGAGGCGGGCTCGACCACGAAGCCGGTGAAGGCGGCTGCCACCATGGCGTCGATGGCGTTGCCGCCGGCCTCGATCATGGCGACGCCGGCCACGGCCTCGGCCGGATGGCCGCCGGTGACCACGCCGCGGGCGCCCGAGACTTCCGTCCGGGTGGCGATCATCTCGCTCACGTTCATGCCAGAACCTTCTCTTGAACTCGTGCCAGCTCGGCCATCGGGATGTGGCAGGCCATGCGGTGGCCTTCCGCCGTCACCTGCTCGGGCGGCCGCGTGGTCTCGCAGATCGTGCCGACCTTGCGCGGGCAGCGCGTGTGGAAGGGGCAGCCGACCGGCGGCTCCAGCGGGCTCGGGGTCTCGCCCTCGACCGGGGCGACCGGCTCCTGGTTGCCGTCGAGGCGCGGCTGGGCCGCCAGCAGCGCCTCGGTGTAGGGATGGTGCGGGGCGGAGAACACCTGGGTGGTGGTGCCGGCCTCCATCACCTGGCCGAGATACATGACGACGACGGTGTCGGCGACGTAGCGCACCAGCGCCAGATCGTGGCTGATCAGGATCAGCGTCGTCCCATGGGTGCGCTGGATCTCCATCAGCAACTGGGTGACGGCGGCGCGGACCGAGACGTCGAGAGCGGAGACCGGCTCGTCGGCGATGACGATGTCGGGGCGGCCGACGAAGGCGCGCGCGATGGCGATGCGCTGCTTCTGCCCGCCGGAGAGATGACGGGGCTTCCGGTCCGCGATGCCGGCCGGCAGGCGGATCTCGGCGAAGAGCTCGCGGACGCGTGTCGCCCGGTCCTTGCGCCCGAGCGTGAGCAGCCGCTTGGCGACGCGGGCGATCTGCTTGCCGACGCGGTAGCTCGGGTTCAGCGTCTCGTCCGGGTTCTGGAACACCATCTGCAGCGAGCGGAGCTGTTCGCGGCTACGGTCGATCACCGAGAGGCGCGCCAGGTTGGTGCCGCCGACCTCGACCGAGCCACCGGTCGCGCGCTCGAGCCCGGTCAGGATGCGGGCGAAGGTCGACTTGCCGCAGCCGGACTCGCCGACGATCGCCAAGGTCCGCCCGGTCTCCGCCTCGAAGGTCAGCCCGTCATTGGCCTTGATCCTCAGCGGCTCTGCGAAGGGCAGCAGTCCGCGAAGCCCGGGCGGGGTGAGCGTGTAGTCCTTGCTCAAACGCTCGACCGCGACGGCGACGCCGTCGGCGGCGGCAAGCTGCTGGCCGGGAACCGCGATGATCGGCTCGCCTTCTATCTCGCCGGCGCGGATGCAGCGGACCGAGGAGCCGGTGCCGAGATCGACCAGCGGCGGATGCGCGCTGTCGCAGAGGCCGGCGACCGCATAGGTGCAGCGCGGCTGGAAGAAGCAGCCGGGTGCCCGCTCCCACGGGGCCGGGATCTGGCCGGGAATGGGCATGAGCGGGCGCGCGATCTTGTCGGCGCCGGCCTCGGGCAGGCAGCTGATCAGGCCGCGCGTATAGGGATGGACCGGGTGGTCGAGGATCTGGCGCACGGGGCCTGCCTCGACGATCTCGCCCGCATACATGACGGCGATGCGCTCGCAGACCCGCGAGATCAGCGCGAGGTTGTGCGAGATGTAGAGCAGCGAGGTGCCGAAGCGCCGGCTGATGTCGGCGATCAGCTTGACCACGCTGGCTTCCACGGTGACGTCGAGGCCTGTGGTCGGTTCGTCCAGAAGCAGGAGCGCCGGGTTGGCGAGCAGCGCCATGGCGATGACGACACGCTGCTGCTGGCCGCCGGAGATCTCGTGCGGATAGGCGCGGAACACCCGCTCGGGATCGGGGATGCGGACTTCCGACAGCATGTCGAGCGAGCGCTTCGTGGCGGCCGGCCCGACGATGTCCTCGTGGAATCGCAGCACCTCGGTCAACTGGCTGCCGATGGTGAGGCAGGGGTTGAGGGCGGACATCGCCTCCTGGAAGACCATGGCGACGCGCTTTCCGCGCACCTGGCGCAGCTCCGCCCGGCTCATCTCGGCCATGTCGCGGCCGTCGAACAGCACGCGGCCGCCGACGATCTCGCCGCGCCCGGCGAGCCAGCGCATGATGGCGAAGGCGATGGTCGACTTGCCGCAGCCGGACTCGCCGACCAGGCCGACGCTCTCGCCCTTCGCGAGGTCCAGCGAGACGCCGACCACCGCCGGCACCGCTCCCCGCCGCGTGCGGTAGGAGACCGAGAGATTGTCGAGCTGGAGGAGGGGTGGGGACATTCGTCTAGTCGGCCAGCGACAGCTCGCGGAGGCCGTCGGCGATCAGGTTGAAGGCCAGCACCAGCGAGGAGACGGCGATGCAGGGGAAGATCGCCATGTGCGGGAAGACCAGCGCGAAGTGCCGGGACTCGTTGATCATGCCGCCCCAGTCGGGCGTCGGCGGCGGCAATCCTAAGCCGAGGAAGCCCAGCGTGCCGATGGTGATGGTGACATAACCTAAGCGCAGGCAGGCATCGACGATCAGCGGTCCCCGCGCGTTCGGCAGGATCTCGACGAAGAGGATGTAGAGCGTGGATTCGCCCCGCATCTGGGCGGCCGAGACATAGGCCCGGGTGCGGAGGTCGAGGACCACGCCCCGCACCAGCCGCATGATGCCGGGGCTGGACGCCAGCGTGACCGCGATCAGGATGTTCACGCCCGACGCGCCGAATTTCTGAATGATGACGATGTAGAGGACGATCACCGGGAAGGCGAGCACCAGGTCGGCGAAGCGCGAGAGGAGTTCGTCGACCCACTTCCCCTTGTAGCCGGCGACGAGGCCCAATGTGACGCCGACGGTGTAGGCGCAGAGCGTCGCGAGTGGCGCGTATGTGAGCACCGTGCGCCCGCCATAGATGATGCGGGAGAGCACGTCGCGGCCGAGATGGTCGGCGCCGAGCCACATGGTCCGCCCGCCGGGCGTGCGGTCGCCGGGCAGCGCCATCGGCACCAGGTTCTCGTTGGGGCCGAAGGGCGCGATGAAGGGGGCGAAGATCGCGACCAGCAGCCAGAAGGCGAGGATGGAGGCGCCGGCGACCAGGATCGGGCTCTCGGCCAGAAGCGACCAGAAGGTCGGGTTCCGCATCCCAGTGGTGTCGGTCATCGCGCCACCCGGATGCGGGGATTGAGGAGGCCGTAGCCGATGTCGGCGATGGTCTGGGTCCCGACCGCGATGAGCACCGAGACGGCGGTACAAGCCTGCAGCAGGAAGAGGTCGTGGGAGAGCGAGGCTTCCAGGATCAGCGAGCCGAAGCCCTTGTAGGCGAAGAAGAACTCGACGACCACGACGCCGCCTATCAGCCAGTTGATCTGCAGCATGATGACGGTGAAGGGCGGGATCAGCGCGTTCCTGAGCGCGTGGCGGAGGATGATCCACCAGTTCGGCAGGCCTTTCAGCACGGCGGTGCGGATATAGGCGGTCTGCATCACGTCGGCCATCGAGGCGCGGGTGATGCGGGTCAAGTAGCCGAAGTCGTAGAGGAGCAGCACCGCGACCGGCAGCACGATCTCCTTCCAGCGGAAGCCGTCGACCATGCTGCTGGTGCCGGGCAGCATCCCGAGGCCGAAGACGAAGACCGCGGTCAGCAGCACGGCGCTGGCGAAGGGCGGGATCGAGGTGGTGAGGATCGAGAGAAGCGAGATGCCGCGGTCGAGCCCCGAACCCTCGCGCATGCCGGCGATGACGCCGAGCGACAGCGACAGCGGCACCAGGACGGCAAAGAAGGCGCCGGCGAGGATCGCCGACGCACCGACGCGCGACCACAGCACGGTCGAGACAGGGGCGTTATAGAGCCGGGACTTGCCGAACTCACCGGTGACGCAGCGCCTGACCCAGTCGAGGAAGCGCACCAGCATCGGCTCGTTGTAGCCGTTGGCGGCGAGCCAGAGGTCGCGCTGCTCGCGTGTCGAATATTGACCGAGCGCGTCGGCGGCGACGGTCTCCGGCGAGATCTCGAAAATGAGGAACAGCACGACCGAGACCAGCGCGATCGAGATGATCGAATTGAACAGGCGTTGAGCGATCAGCCGCGCCATCTCTCGTGCGCGTCCCCCTTCATGTTCGCGATCGGAAACCCCGGGCGATGGTACAGCAGGTGTTTCGCCCGGGTCAGCCAAATGCGACGAGGCAATGTCGGAATCGAACAGGCCCCGTGGCCGCGACGAGGGGAGGCGCGGAACGTCGCCTCCCGACCATCAAGCGTCGCGTTTGATCCATTTGCCAAGGCGGTGCCGGACGACGCTTTTCCGATCAGAACGGAGAGGGCGGCCGGGTGTCGGTCGCTCCCGGTTGTCTGAGTCTGGGGAGAGGCTGACATGTCCGGGGATCGCGAGCACCCATACGTTCCGAAATTGAAGACGCTGTTCGCCGACGGCAAATGCGACCGGCGCGAGTTCCTGAGAACGGCGACGCTGCTCGGCGTCAGCGCCGGTGCTGCCTACGCCTTCGCCGGCAAGATCGACCGGGGGGCTGCGATCCCGTCGGCGCTGGCCCAGGGCGCGCCGAAGAAGGGCGGGTCGCTCCGCCTCTGCGCGCGCGTCCGCGAGACCGCGCATCTTCACCGCACCGGCAACGTGCCGACCAGCAATCTCGCCCGCCAGATGGTCGAGTACCTGGCCAACACCGGTCCCGATAACGTCACCCGCCCGATGCTGCTGGAGAGCTGGCAGCCGAGCGCAGATCTCAAGACCTGGACCCTGAAGATCCGGAAGGACGTGAAATGGCGGAAGGGCGGCGTGCTCACCGCCGACCAGGTGATCTGGAACATCAAGAGCGTGCTGGATCCGAAGACCGGCTCCTCGGTGCTGGGCCTGATGAAGGGCTACATGACCGTCGACGTGCCGACCGACGAGAAGGACGCTGCGGGCAAGCCCAAGATGTCGTCCCAGATCTGGGATGCCAATGCGATCGAGAAGGTCGACGACTTCACCGTGCGCCTGAACCTGCGGGTGCCGCAGCTGGCCGTGCCCGAGCACTTCTTCCATTACCCCTTCTTCATGGTCGACCCGGCCGAGGGCGGCAAGCTCGGCGTCGGCATGAACGGCACCGGCCCGTTCGAGATGGTGGAATACGAGATCAGCAAGCGGGCGGTGCTGAAGGCGCGGAAGGACTACTGGGGCAAGGGGCCGTACCTGGACGAGGTGATCTTCGTCGATCTCGGCGACGACCCGGCGGCCGAGGTTGCGGCGATGGCGTCCAAGCAGGTGCACTCGATCGTCGCCACCAACCCGTCCCAGCTTCCGATCCTGAAGCGGCTGCCGGATCTCGAGTTCTACTCGGTCGGGACCGGCGCCACCGTCCATGCCCGGGCATATCCGGTGAAGCCGTTCGACGACAACCGGATCCTCAAGGCCATGCGGCATGCCACCGACAACGACAAGGTGGCGGAGATCACCTTCGGCGACATCGGCTCGCGCGCCGAGCATCACCACGTGGCGCCGGTGCACCCGGAATACGCCCCGATGCCGGCGTTCAAGCACGACAAGGCGCTGGCGAAGAAGATTCTCGCTGAGGCGGGATATCCGAACGGGATCGAGATCGCGGTCCCGCTCACCGTCTCCAACAACTGGACCAAGGATGTCGCCACGGTGATGGTCCAGCAATGGGCCGAGGTCGGGATCAAGGTGAGGATGGAGGTGCTGCCCTCGCCCGAGTGGAACAAGGTGTGGAACACCGCACCGTTCGCCTGCGGCGACTGGTCCCACCGGCCGCTCGGCATCATGTGCCTGGCGCTGGCCTACCGGACCGGCGTTCCCTGGAACGAGTCGGGCTTCTCCAACGCCGAATTCGACAAGGTGCTGGATCTGGCCGAGTCGACGGCCGACGTCGAGAAGCGGCGCGGCCACGTCAAGCGCCTGCAGGAGATCCTGCAGAACGACGGGCCGCTGGTGCAGCCGCTGTTCCGCAAGGTCTTCACCTACTGCGACAAGAGGATGAAGGGCTTCACCATGCACCCGACCCAGTACATCGAGTGCAACGAGATCTGGCTCGACGCCTGATCCGGGGCTGACCCAAGCGCGGAGGTCCCCGGTGGGGCCTCCGCGCCGCCCTTTTCCTCAGTTTATGAAGGCGATAGGCAAGGCCGCCTCCCGCATGCTCTCCTTCGCCGGGAGCGGGTGAAGGAGGAGGGGTCTTGAACGCCGGTCAGAACGATGCCGACGCCTTCACCGTCGGCTTCTTTCTCATTCCCGATTTTTCGATGATGGCCTTCGCCGCGGCGCTGGAGCCGTTGCGTTCGGCCAATCGCCTGAAGGGGAAGCCGCTCTACCGCTGGCGGATGTTCTCGCGAGACGGCGAGCCCGTGGCCGCCAGCAACGGCATCGTCTTCGAGGCCCGGTCCGGCCTCGAGGACCAGCCGGACGTCGACATGATGCTGGTCTGCATCGGGCTCAACCCGGAATCCTATGACGACAAGAAGGTCTTCGCCTGGCTCCGGCGCCTGTCGCGTTCGGGCATCAAGATCGGCGGCCTCAGCACCGGCGCCTATGTCCTCGGCAAGGCCGGCCTCCTCGACGGCAAGCACTGCACCGTGCATTGGGAGCATGTGGCGTCGCTCTCCGAGAAGTTCCCGGCGGCGGTGACCTCCTCGGGCATCTACGTCATCGACGGCAACCTGCTCACCTGCTCCGGTGGCATCGCCGCCCTCGACATGATGCTGAGCGTGATTGCGAGCCAGCATGGCCGCGCGCTCGCCAACGCGGTCGCCGAGCAGTTCATCCATCCGCGCATCCGCGAGCACGATGACCGTCAGCGGATGGAACTGCAGACCCGGCTCGGCATCGCCCATCCGGGCCTCCTCACCACGATCATCCGCATGGAGAACGCGATCGAGGAGCCGCTGGACATGAACGAGCTGGCGGACTCGGTCGAGCTCTCGCCCCGACAGCTCGAGCGCCTGTTTCGCCGCTACCTCAAGACCACGCCGCACGGCTACTACGTCAAGCTGAGGCTGGAGCGGGGCCGCCGCCTGCTCACCCAGACCAGCGCCTCCATCCTCGACGTTGCCATGTCCTGCGGCTTCGTCTCGGCGTCCCACTTCACCAAATGCTACCGCCGTATCTTCGGCCGCACGCCCACCGACGAGCGCCGCTCGGTGCTGGCGGGCGGGTAGGGACTTCCTACTGCTTCGTCGCTGGCCGCTTCCTGCCGACTTTTCTCTTCTGCCCCAAGCCGCCGGACTTCTTCTTGATGACGAACGCGCCTGTGCGTGCGTCACGGGCGACCTGGGGCCTCTTCTTCAACGGGGTGATCTCGTAGTCGATCTCGTAAGGCTGGATCAGCAGATCAGCGGGAAGCTTCCACTCTGTATGAAGCTTCCGGACCATCTCGATCGTCAGCGGCCGCTTGCGGTTCAGGATTTCCGAGGCGCGGGATCGCGAACCCAGCACCTTTGCCAAGTCGGTCTGGGAGCGGGTTTTTGCAGAGATCACGGATTTGATCGCTTCGACCGGGTCGGGTGCTTCAATCGGCCAGTATTTGGCCTCGTAGTGGCCGACAAGCCCGAGCAACACCTTGAAGCGCTTGCCCTCCGGCGTGTCGAGATCCGGCTCATTGGTGAAGTACCGAGAGATCTCCTTGAGAGCCCAGTTGTAGTCTGCCTCGGTCTCGACGGGGCGAATGTTGTCCATCACGCGATCTCCACGGTCGTCGGATCGATCCTGTCGTATTCGGCGTGGGTCCCGACGAATTTGATCAGTACCGCCTTGAAGGCATACGAGACGTGGACGACCAGCCGGTACTTGTTGCCGGAGATGTCGAAGATCAACCGATTGTCCGACACGAAGTCCACGGCTGCACCGTAGTGTGCCTTGACGTCGGCAAGGCCCGCCCACGTCGCCTTCTCGACGGCGTGATGCCAGATGCTCAACGGCGTCTTCGCGTGGGGATGTTTCTCCCAGAACTCGATCAGCGTCCGCTTCGCAACGATCTGCACGACGAGAATATAGTATGTTCCCGATATGGGAACAAGAGCTGCCGCGGCCGATTTGAGGCTAAGCCGGCACCAGCCCGTCGGTTTTCGCGAGCTGGGCCAGGTGGTGGTCGGCGGGGCCGAAAAGCGTGTCGATCATTGTCATGCGCTTGAAGTAGGCGCCGACCTTGTACTCCGCCGTCATGCCGATGCCGCCATGGAGCTGGACCGCCTGCTGGCCGACGAACTTGCCGGAACGGCCGATCTGCACCTTGGCCGCCGCCATCGCCTTCCGCCGCTCGGCCGTGTTCTCGTCCGCCGCCATCACGGTCGCGTAGAGCGCCATGCTGCGGGCCTGCTCGAGCATCACCAGCATGTCGACGGCGCGGTGCTGGAGGACCTGGAAGCTGCCGATGGTGGTACCGAACTGCTTTCGTGTCTTCAGGTACTCGACCGTCGCCTCGTGCATCACGGCCATGACGCCGATGGACTCGGCGGCGAGTGCCGCGATCGCATCGTCGACCACGCGCTCGATCACCGGAAGCGCCTGGCCCGGCTCGCCGAGAATGGCATCGGATCCGACGCGGACGGAGGCGAGTGCGATCTCGGCGGCGCGGAGGCCGTCGACGGTGGGATAGCCGCGCCGGGTGACGCCGGAGGCATTCGCGTCGACCAGGAAGAGGGCGAGGCCCGAGTGGTCCCGCCGGCTTCCGGTGACACGCGCGCTGACGACGAGCTTGTCGGCGGAATCCCCGTGAAGGACGACACCCTTCTCGCCGTCCAGGATCCAGCCGTCGCCGTCTCGCTTGGCCGTGGTCTGGACATCGGCCAGGTCGTAGCGCGACTGGCGTTCGCCATGGGCCAGCGCCAGGATCAGGCTGCCGTCGGCGATCTTCGGCACCAGCGCCACCTTCTGGGCATCGCTGCCGCCATGACGGAGACAGCCGCCGGCGAGGATCACGGTGGCGAGATAAGGCTCCAACGCCAATGCGCGTCCGAGGGACTCCATCACCACCATGGTCTCGACCGTGCCGGCGCCGAGGCCGCCATGGCGCTCCTCGAATGACAAGCCCAGCACGCCGAGTTCGGCATAGCGCGCCCACAAGGACCGGCTCCAGCCGTCGGGTTCCTTCGCGTAGGCGGTCCGCTGCTTGAACGAGCAATGGTCGGCCAGCAGACGCTGAAGACTGTCCTTGAGGAGCTGCTGCTCTTCGGAGAGATCGAAGTCCACGTGCTTAAAGTCCCAGGATGGCCTTGGCGATGATGTTCTTCTGGATCTCGTTGGAGCCGCCGTAGATCGAGATCTTGCGCCAGTTGAAGTAGGTCGGCGCCACGGTCCCGGCCCAGTCAGGGCCGATCGGCGGCTCGTTCGAGCCCTCGTCGGGCTCGTCCGGAGTCGGCATGGCATAGGGGCCGACCAGCTCCATCAGGAGCTCGGTCACCGCCTGCTGGATCTCCGAGCCCTTGATCTTGAGGATCGAGGAGGCGGGATCGGGCCGCTTGTCCTTGCGGTTCCGTTCGGCGGCGACGACGCGGAGCTGGGTCATCTCCAGCGCCTTCAGCTCGATCTCGACGGCGGCGATGCGTTCGCGGAAACGCTCGTCCTCGATCATCGGGCGGTCGCCGTCGCGCTCCATCGCCGCCAGCTGCTTCAGCCGGCGGATGCGCTCCTTGGAGACGCCGACCCGGGCGATGCCGACGCGCTCGTTGCCGAGGAGGAACTTGGCGTAGTCCCAGCCCTTGTTCTCCTCGCCGACCAGGTTCTCGGCCGGCACGCGGACGTCGTCGAAGAACACCTCGTTGACCTCGTGTCCGCCGTCGATCAGGCGGATCGGCCGCACGGTGACGCCCTTGCTCTTCATGTCGATCAGGAGGAACGAGATGCCTTCCTGCTTCTTGGCATTCGCATCGGTGCGGACCAGGCAGAAGATCCAGTCGGCGTATTGGGCCAGCGTGGTCCAGGTCTTCTGGCCGTTGACGACGTAGTGATCGCCGTCGCGCTTGGCGGTGGTGCGGAGCGAGGCGAGGTCGGAGCCGGCACCGGGCTCGGAGAAGCCCTGGCACCACCAGTCGTCGATGTTGGCGATGCGAGGCAGGAAGCGACGCTTCTGCGCCTCGCTGCCGAAGGCGATCAGCACCGGCCCCAGCATGTTGACGCCGAAGGCGAGCGGGGGCGGGGCAGGAGCCTGCTGCATCTCGTCCAGGAAGACGTACTGCTGGACCGGCGTCCAGCCGGTGCCGCCCCACTCGGTCGACCAGTTCGGCACCGCCCATCCACGCTTGTTAAGGATGCGCTGCCAGTCGACGAAGTCCGCCTTCGCGAGATGGCGGCCGTCGACCATCTTCTGGCGGATCGTCTCCGGCACCGAGGTCTTGAAGAAGGCGCGGACCTCGTCGCGGAAGGCGATCTCTTCCGGGGTAAATCTCAGATCCATCTAATGCCCCTTCGCCGCCTGCTTGCGGGCTTCCTCGTCGACGAGCGTCTTCTTTGACAGCTTGCCGACGGCGGTCTTCGGCAAGGCATCGCGGATCTCTAGCTGGCTCGGCATCTCGTGCTTGCCGATCTTGTCGGCGAGGAAGGGCCGGAGCTCCTCAAGCGTCATCGCCGGCTGGCCGGCGCGCAGCTTGACGAAGGCCTTGGCCGATTGCCCGCGATAGCCGTCGGGAATGCCGATGACCACCACTTCCTCGACCGAGGGATGCTCGTAGATGGCTTCCTCGATCACGCGTGGATAAACGTTGAAGCCACCGCAGAGGATCATGTCCTTCTTGCGGTCGACCAGGAAGAGAAAGCCCTTCTCGTCGGTGTAGCCGATGTCGCCGGTGAGGAAATAGCCGTCGACGAAGGCGGCCTTGGTCTCCTCCGGCTTGTTCCAGTAGCCGCTCATCACGTTCGGCCCCTTGATGCGGAACTCTCCGGTCTCGTTGGGGCCGAGCACGCGGCGG
>CAXNIC010000067.1:0-16741 GCA_964201945.1 Alphaproteobacteria bacterium | reverse complement strand
GAGCCACGCAAACCTTGGCATCCCCGCCTCGCCGGCGCCCGCCGCTGAGCTGCCGCGGATAGCCGTCGCCGTCGACGGCTTTGGCGCCCAGCTGAAGCTCTTCCAATTCCCCGGCGGCGAGGTCCAGGTCCGCCTCGAGGAGTTCGCCTTTGCCGCGGCAGGGCGCGAGGCCGAGATCTACGCTCGGCTCCTTTCTTCGGCCGACGTGATGGCGCTCCTGCTGGTCACCGACGCTCTCCGCCGCCGGTATCGCGGGATCAAGATCTCGCTGATCTGCCGGTACCTGCCCTATGCCCGCCAGGACCGCGTCTGCGCCCCGGGCGAAGCGCTCTCGCTCAAGGTCTTCTGCGACCTGATCAACGCTCAGCGCTACGAGGAGGTTGAGGTCTGGGACGTTCACAGCGACGTCGCCCTCGCGCTACTCGATCGCGTGCGCCACGTCACCGCGGCCGAGATCCTGGTCAAGGGCGCGGCGATCGCGACGCTCGAGAAGACGTGCGTCATTGCCCCCGATGCCGGCGCGGCCAAGCGCGCCGCAGCCGTCGCCAAGGTCATCGGCGCGCCCCTGCTCATCCAGGCGGAGAAGGTCCGGAACCCGAAGACCGGCGAGATCGAGCGAGTGTTCGTGCATCTCGACGGCATCCATCCGATGGAGCCGATGCTGGTCGTCGACGATATCTGCGATGGCGGCAGGACATTCATCGAGCTCTCGAAAGTCCTTCGCGGCGGCGCCCCCACGCGGCCGACCTTCCTCTACGTCACCCACGGAATCTTCAGCAACGGCTTCGCCGAGCTCGGCAAGTGGTTCGACCGCATCTACGTCGCCAACCCGCTCTTCGAGAAGAGCCTCGCCCCCGACTACGTGAAATTCATCTGAAGGAGTCCCCGACCATGCGCATCTTCCCCCTGCACGCCACCGACTTCTACAAGGTCGGCCATATCCGGCAGTACCCGCTGGGCACCTCGTTCGTCTATTCGAACTTCACGTGTCGTTCCGACAAGAACGCCAACGTGCTGCCCGACTTCGACCACAAGACGGTCTTCTTCGGGCTGCAGGGCGTCATCCAGACGCTGTTGCTGGAGACCTGGGGCCGGTATTTCTTCATGCAGCCGAAGGGACTGGTCCTCGCGCGCTATCAGCGGCGGATGGACGCCTCGCTCGGTGCCGGCGCAGTCGACACCGCTCACATCGCCGCGCTCCACGACCTTGGCTACCTGCCGATCCTGATCAAGGCGCTGCCGGAGGGCTCGCGCGTCGACCTCCGCGTGCCGCTGTTCACCGTCCAGAACACGCATCCGGACTTCTTCTGGCTCACCAACTACATCGAGACCCAGATCTCGGCCGAGATGTGGAAGATGATCACGTCGGCGACCACCGCCTACGAGTACTTCCGGCTGCTCACCCGCTACGCGACGCTGACCGGCGCGCCGGGGGCTTTTGTCCCCTGGCAAGGCCACGACTTCTCGGCCCGCGGCATGTCCGGCATCCATGACGGGGCGACTAGCGGTGCCGCCCATCTTGCCGCCGGCTTCTTCGGCACCGACACGATCGCGGCGATCGACTATCTGGAAGACTACTACGGCGCCACCGGCCTGATCGGCGGCTCCGTCCCCGCGACCGAGCATTCGGTCATGTGCATGGGCGGTGAGGATGACGAGATCGGCACCTTCCGCCGGCTGATCACCGAGACCTATCCCAGCGGCATCGTGTCCATCGTCTCGGACACATGGGACTTCTGGAACGTCATCACCAACACGGCTCGCCAGCTCCAGGGCGAGATCCTGGCCAGGACGCCGGACGCGCTCGGCAACGCCAAGGTCGTCTTCCGGCCGGACAGCGGCGACCCCGTGAAGATCATCTGCGGCGATCCCGGCGCTCCCGCCGGATCTCCGGAGCACAAGGGCGCCGTCGAGTGCCTCTGGGACATCTTCGGCGGGACGACGACGGAGACGGGCCACCGCATGCTCGACGCGCGCGTCGGCCTGATCTACGGCGACTCCATCAACCTCGACCGCGCGCAGCGGATCCTCAGCGAGCTGATGGTGAAGAAGTTCGCCAGCTCGAACATCGTCTTCGGCATCGGGTCCTACACCTACCAGATGGCCACCCGCGACAGCTTCGGGACCGCCATCAAGGCGACCTTCGGCACCGTCAACGGCGAGGACCGCGTCTTGTTCAAGGCGCCGAAGACCGACGACGGCGTCAAGAACTCCGCCCGCGGCCTGCTTCGGGTCGAGCAGGCGGGCGGCCGCTTCGTCCTCCACGAGAACCAGACCCGCGAGCAGGAGCAGCAAGGCCTGCTCAGGACGGTCTTCAAGAATGGCCAGCTCCTCCATACGGACGACCTGGCCACCATCCGCGCCCGGCTTCTGGGCTAGGAGGCGACGACCATGGGCATGCCCGAGATCACGCGTGGGTTGGCGGAGCAAGTCGCCCGGCAGCACCCTGAGACGCGCGCTCCGGGCATGCCTCCGTCGGCCGAGCTCTCTGCCCTCCGAGCCGAGAACGAGAAGTTCCGGGCTTGGCTCGGCAAGCTCCGGGACAAGAAGCCGGGGCTCTAAAGGAAGCTGGTCCCGTGCGACCTGCTGGCGGCGCCGGCGCCCACGTTCAGCGACGAGCTCGTCAGGGCCCGACTCGACTTCATCGTCCAGAACCGGGAGAGCCTTGCCGAGGCCTTCCTCGCCAAGACCGGCCTCCCGCCGGACCAGGTGATGCTGTGCGAGCACCACGACATGCGGACCGGAACGATCCGGATCTGGTTCGAGAAGATCGACCCCCAGCTCAAGGCGGCCGGCTGATGAAGAACGGGCACATAGAGCTCACCGGGCCAGAGGGCCGCGTCTACCAGGCCGTCCTGGACGGCACAGACGGCGGCAAGAAGATCCTCATGGGGACAGCCAACCCCGGCATCTCTGGCGGCGCCTACGTCCGCTGCATGGAGAGGCTGACTCTGCTCGGCATCATCGACCAGCGGCCGGTCAGGCCCGGGTCGCGGACGCTCGGCCGGCGGATCGTTCTTCTCCGGACTCTCGACGGCCAGGAGATCCCGACGCCGCCGGAGCCCGTGCCGCCAGAGCCGAAGCCGGCGGCGCGCCCGCCGCTCAAGAAGCTCAAGTTGCCGCCTCCGACCGACACCAGGAAGTGCCCAACGAACCTCCCCGAGGCGATCAAGCTGATCGGGCTGCTGGTGGCCGAGAACGAGACCCTCCGGTCGATCGCCGGCCGTGCCTCCGCCGCGCTCGCTATGCGCGAGGAGCCGATCGATTGCGCCGTCAGGAAGCTCCGCAGCGCCGGCAACAGCCTCAGCCGAACGCCAGACGGCGAGCGGTGGATCATGAACAACGCGCCCGCCCGGCGCCTCACCGACGCAGACGTCATCAAGAAGGCAGAAGGGATCAGCATCTAATGGCCGGCTCAGTCAACAAGGTCATCCTCGTCGGCAATCTCGGGCGCGATCCCGAGGTCAGGAACACGCAGGACGGCCGCAAGATCGTCAACCTCTCGCTCGCCACCTCCGAGTCCTGGCGCGACAAGCAGTCGGGTGAGCGCAAGGAGAAGACCGAGTGGCACCGCGTGGTGATCTTCAACGAGAACCTGGCCGAGGTGGCCGAGAAGTTCCTGAAGAAGGGCGCCAAGGTCTTCATCGAAGGCCAGCTGCAGACCCGCAAGTGGACCGACCAGTCCGGCGCCGAGAAGTACACGACCGAGGTCGTGCTGCAGCGCTACCGCGGCGAGCTCACCATGCTCGACGCCCGTGGCGGCGGCGATGGCGAGTACCAAGCCCCAGCAGGCGGGGCGACCGCCCAGTCCGGCGGCGACTTCAACAAGAAGCCGGCGGGCGACCTCGACGACGAGATCCCGTTCTGATGCCGGCTCCTCAGACCTGGGGCCACGACCAGCTGGCCGCCGATCTCGGTGCGCACCTGCGCGCCGACGGCCAGCACTACACATGGTTCAACATCGCCATGGAGGGCTACAGCGGTGCCCGGCCGGACGTCTTCACCATGAAGCCGTTCTCCTATCACAACCCGCACTTCCTCTCCTGGGAGGTCAAGGTCGACGCTTCGGACTTCCGCGCCGACATCACCGCCGGCAAGTGGCAGAAATATCTGGCATTCAGCCAGGGCGTCACCTTCGCGGTGCCCCACGGGCTCATCAAGCCGGATGACGTGCCGAAAGGCTGCGGCCTGATCGTCAGGGGCGCCAACAACTGGCGCCACCACCGGAAGCCGACGCTCGAGCAGCCGAACTTTCCGCTCCCGCTGCTGGTGAAGCTGCTGTCGGCCCGGCCGCATCGCGGGAGCCTCGAGTCCTATCGGTACTCCTCGCGCTACGACGAGGAGCAGCGGCTTCGGAAGGACAGCCACGATCGCGTCCTGCAAGAGGCCCGGCGCAAGATCGGCAAGCAGCTCGGCGAGGAGATCGCCAGCTACCTGGCCGACCCCGAGCACGCCAGGAAGATCGTCGATCGCGCCAGAGAAGAGGCGGAGAAGATCCGCAAAGACGCCCTCCAGGATAGGGCCGCGATCGCCCGGGAGTGGGCGGGCCTCGCCAAGCTCGCAGGCCTGCCCGAGGGCACGACCAGCGAATGGACGATCACCAACGCGCTCCGGCGCCTGGCGGCGGCGCTGACCGACACCGAAGAGTCCAAGAAGACCGTGAAGGCCCTCAAGGGGGCGAAGAAGGCGATCGACGAGGCGCTGCTCGCGGTCGGCTTCGCCGAGGGCGCGGAGAAACTTCAGGATGCGGAGGCGATGTGATGGCCGAAGAGACCGCAATCTCCTGGTGCGACCACACGTTCAACGCGTGGATCGGCTGCAACGAGGTCTCGCCCGAGTGCGACAACTGCTACGCGCGGATCCTGTCCGAGCGTTACGGCTGGGCGAAATGGGGCGCCGACACACCCCGCCATCGGACGTCGGCTGATAACTGGAAGAAGCCGAAGGCATGGAACCGCAAGGCTGCGGCCGACGGCGTTCGCCGGCGCGTCTTCTGCCTCAGCCTCGGCGACGTCATGGATCCAACCGTACCGATCGAGTGGCGTATGGAGCTGATGCAGCTGATCCGGGACACGCCGCACCTCGACTGGCTGCTGCTCACCAAGCTGCCGAAGCTGATGGCCGAGTTCTTCGAGCGGCATCCTATCCCGCCGAATGTCTGGGCCGGCGCCACGGTAGGCACCCAGAAGATGGCCGATCTCCGCATCCCCTGGCTGCTCAGGGTGCCGGCGAAGGTCCGCTTCCTGAGCATGGAGCCACTGCTCGAGCGCATTGACCTGACCGCCATCCGGACACGCAGCGGGTCGGAGGTCGAGACGCGCAACGCGCTCACCGGCTCGTGGCAGGTGAATGACGGCGATCACCACCGGTCGGGCAAGCTGCAGCACAAGGTCGACTGGGTCATTGCCGGCGGCGAGAGCGGCCCGAAGCGCCGAGACCTGAACCTCGAAGACGCCCGTGGGGTCCGAGATCAGTGCGCGGGCGCCATGGTCGCCTTCCACTTCAAGCAGGTCGGCGGCCTCAAGCCGGAGTCCGGCGGCCGTCTTCTCGACGGCGTACTCCACGACGCCTTCCCGGAGGTCGTCCAGTGAGCGAGAGCCTCATCCCGTCCGACGTCCGCCAGGCACTCTTCAACCTCAGCCTCAGGGCGACCTGGGCGACGCAAGCGGACATCGGCGAGTCCAAGGCCATGCTCAATCGCCTGGTCAAGGCCGGGAGGGCCGAGGTCCACCAGGGGCGGACGCAGTCGGTCTACCGCATCACCCCGACCGGCCGTGCCGAGCTCGCGTCATGAGCCGCCTCGCCGAGAAGCCGCTGCCTGGCGCCGGCCGCTGCCCGAGATGCGGCAGCACCAGGGTCGCCCGGGACGAGCAGAGCGCCACCAACTTCTACGGCCAGACCATAGAGGGCTGCGGCAACCCGGCGTGCCGCGCCTTCTGGGAGCCCTATGACCCGGCGCAGCTGCTCGAGAAGGATCTGCCGCGGACGTCGAGCTTCATCGAGCCCTGCGATAACTGCGCCTTCAGACCCGGCTCGTTCGAGCAGCGTCAGCCGGAGTTCTGGAAGGACCTGATGGTCAAGCTGAAGGCCAACGGCCACGCCGGGTTCTTCTGCCACAAGGGCGTGCCGATCAACGTCGACTCCGAGGACGGGTTCGACTACCCGCGCGATCGCGTCACCGGCAAGCCCGCCATCGGCAAGCTCCGGTACTGCCGCGGCTTCCTCAAGATGCTCGGCGCCCACTGGGCGAAATCCGGGAACGACTTCGAGAAGGCGGTCGCGGCCGCGTCGGAGGAGGCGGTCGCCAATGCGGCCGGGGGCGCACCATGAGAGACAAGATCGCCGAGGCCAACCTCACCGCCCTGACCTTCGATCTGTGGGGGAAATGATGGGCGAGCGCATGACGAGCAACGTCGAAGCCTTCCACATGAAGCGAGCCATAGACCGCGTCGTGGACGAGCTCGAGCGCGAGGGATTCGACCGCGGGCAGATAGGCGCCGTGATCGTCGGCATCGGCGGTGGCCTGGTCGCTGTCCATTCGGGGAAAAAAGAGGCCGCCGCCGTCTTCGGCGCCGTGCAGAAAACGCTGGAGGCGGAACATGGGTGAGCACACCGACAACAAGGCGCTGATCGAGACGTTGCGCCATTGCGCGGCATGTTACGGCGTTCTCGGGGTGGCCACTCTACTAGAAGCCGCCACCGCCCTCGAGCAGGCTGACGGCTGGCGATGCTTCCACTGCGACGAGGTCTTCCTCACCAAGGAAGATGCCCGGCTTCACTTCGGCGCGGACCAGATGGCTGATCCAGCTTGCCAGATCAAGGTCGCCGGCGAGCACGCCCTGCTCCTCGCCCTGAGGCTGAGCGAGGACCATCTGGCCAGGTACCGGGCGGAGGACAGCGACATCCTCCGGGTCCTGTGGTCCACGCGATCCGACCACGACACCGCCATGAAGCGAGAGGAGGAGAAGGGCTACGCGCGCGGACTGCGGGACGGACAGTACACCGTCACCCGCGCAGGCATGGCGATGGAAGCCGCGAAGCTGGTCGAGCGGCTGCTGCACAGCATCATCGACGACGGCTCGCTGCACGACGTCACCGAGGGGATCATCGAGCTCGGCGGGATAGTCCCCGAGCCGGCCCCGGCCGTGCCGTCTCCCGTGTCGACCGCCCGCTACATGGACGAGGTCGACGCCGCCCGCGATGGCGGCGAGTGGCTGGAGGCGATCGCGCTCAAGCACAAGGGTGAGACGCCCTATATCGAGATCGAGACTCACCAGTTCGAGCAGTCCAACGGCGGGGCCACGACGCTTTGGGTCAACCGCCGCCCCCGAGCGACGTTCGTGATCCTGCGGGACGAGGCGAATTTCTCCGTCGTCATCAAGGCGGAGATGCCGGTCGCCCCGCTGCCGTCTACGCGGGTCAGCAAGATGGAGCAGATGCTCGCGGGCGTGAGCGTCGCCCCAGAGCAGGCAGACCGCCCGCACAGTCTTTGGCCGCAGGCTGGCGACTTCATGCGGTTTCACGGGGATGCGGGCCACGACTGGGAGTGCGAGCGCGCCGCCGAGGTCTTCACCATCGGCGCCGACTATGAGGTCGTCGACTGCGAGGTTGGCGAATGGTCGCACTCTGTCGCCTTCAAGGACATCCCGGGCCGCTGGAACGGCGTCATGTTCAAGCGTGCCGAGAGGCCAGCCTCCGCGCCGGCGGTCGCCGACCGCTGCGACGCCGATGTCCCGCAGGTGCAAGACCCGGAGCGAGACCACCCAAAGCCGTTCAAGGGCCGAATCGTCGAATGGCGCCGGTGCGGCACGCACTTCAACACCGTCGCCGACTCCGGCCACGAGCACTACATCACCGGCCGCTTCCTCGACCACCCGGGGATCGAGCAGACGCGACGGACCCACACGTCGATGGTGGAGACGTCGGAAGAGCGCGAGGGGTTCGTCTACGTCGTCACCGAGAACAGCCGCTACGCCCTGGTCGGCGAGCCCGCGCTTGGACCGGAAGACGCGTGATGGCCTGCCAGATCCTTCATACCCAGGACAGCGAGGATGGCGGCGACCGCGAACGCCGAACTTGGCATCGATGGTCGGTGCCGGCGGCCGTCGCGTTTGCCAACACGCTACCCGTCGGCGGCAACCGGCGCGGGCGGGTCAAGATCGTCGATTTGGACACCAACACGGTCGTCCGCGACGACGAACCGCTGAAGGAGTGAGGATGCCCCTCTTCATGTGCAGCACCTGCGGCGTCGCCGACAACACGGCGGTCTCCGGCTACTGGCAGCAGCAGCACGCGGCTCTCGAGAAGAAGGCCGAGTTCAAGCCGCTCTGCTCGGAACACTTCTTCGGCGCCTGGCACGGCCGGTTCCCAAAGAATCTGGTCGCCGGCTGGTTCGTCGACGCTTCCGGCTTCGTCTGGCGCGAATCCGAGCTCGCGAAGGTGCCGGCGAACCTCGGCCCCTTCACGCCGGCGGTGCTGCCCGAGGGCGTCATCTCGCTCGCCAAGCTCTCGTGGTTCTGCGCGTGCGGCTGGACAGGGCAAGCCGCGGATCTGAAGCCGACGCCAGGTGGGGCCACCTCCGGATTGGCTTGCCCGTCCTGCGGCGCCACCGGCGGTCTGGCGAGCAAAGAGGAGGCCGCCAATGGCTGACCTGCTGGCGCTCGCCGAGCGCATCGAGAAGGAGCCGGCGAGCGACGAGCTCGATCGCGCGGTCTGCGATGCGCTCGGGCTCGACTACATGTGCGACGAGAACGGGGCGTTCGGCGGCTACGGAGTGCTCGGCCCCTCTCGGCGCTTCACCACCAGCCTCGACGCGGTGAAGGCGCTGGAGCGCGGCCGGCTCGTCGCCGTCATGGGGAATGACCAGGGATGTCGCGTGAACACATCGGCTCTTTGCGGGCCATTCACAGCGGATGGCTCGGCAAACGGTGACCACGCCGAGCCCCGTGCCCGTCTTGCCGCCATCCTCAGAGCGAAGGCCGGAGAAGCGTGATGGGCCTCCCCTCCCTGGCGCCGCTGATCGGCATCCTCGACGACGCCGACCGCCCGGAAGCCCGGATGCTGATCGTCGTCTGGGGCCATCCGATGCACCCGTCGATCGAGTACGTGAACCTGCTGATCCCGCCGCTCGGGCTCCGCGGTCGCTTCGGGCACTACCCCAGCCGCTTCACCCCGCTGCACCGCTTCGGCGTCAAGGCCGAGTTCTGCCCGGACGCGGCCCTTCGCGTTCTGGCGATCGGCGAGAGCGTGGCCACCTATCCGGACGGCAAGCCCAGGCCGTGGCAGGGCCGGCCAGACGACGAGATCGACATCCGGCATGCCGTCGCCGGCGTCGTCATCAAGGCCGTGCGTGCGGTCAAGGATGGCGTCCATGGCTAAGCCGATGTTCATCGTCCTCAACGACGAGCAGTGCCCCGGGAAGTTCGCGATCGCCGAGCGCGACATCGACGGCCCCACCTATCTCGTCATCTGCCGGGGGATCGACACCGACATAACCGCCGAGCACATGCTCAAGGCCTTCGAGGCCTACTCGAAGAAGGAGCGCAAGGCTTCTGGCGAGGATTGGAGGTTCTGATGGTTGACCGCGTCCGCCTCTACCACCTGACCTTCAAGGAGCGCCGGTTCGGCGAGGACTGGGTCTCGGCCCGCTCCCGCGGCCAGGCCATCTACCAGCGGCTCCAGGCTTTCCGCGACGCCTACCAGGACTGCACCTGGATCGAGTTCAAGGCCATGGTGACCTGCCGGATGGCGGCGCTGCCGCCAGCGAACGACGGCTACGACTATGTCCGCCGCAACTACGGTGTGAACCCCCGCATCGGCCAGCGGGCCCGACTCATCAACGAAGGCGCGGACAACGGCAAGGAGGGCGTCGTCGCCTATCCGGGCCGCTCCACCGCCCACGTCCACATCATCTTCGACGACCTCGAGTTCGCCCTGCATGCGCACCCGCATAGCGTCAAGCTGCTGGGGGAGCGCAATGCCTGATCTCCTGAAGCCGCTGCGCTACGTCGTCACCAGGTGGGCACACGACCGTAACCCCTACTCGTCGGACTCGGAGGAGTGGGCCGGCTGGAACAAGGGGTTCATCGAGAACGCCATGCCGACGATCAAGATGCCGAGCGTCTGGGGGGCACTCTACTGGTCGATCGCCGTCGGCTGCTGGGTGCTCGCCGGCGCTGTCGGCTGGCGCATCGGGAAGTGGCTGGTCTCATGAACTGGCCCCGCGGCAAGTACAACGGCGACCGGATCGTCGGCTTCGAGCTGAAGGTCCGGTTCGACATCCGCTGCTGGCGGCTGACCATGCCAGACCGGTACGGGACGTGCCTCGGTCTCGGCCCGCTCCGGATCTGGCTGACGGCCGCCTACGACCAGCTCGAGATCCGCTCCAAGGGAGTCCGATGATGCGTCTCAGCGAAGTGAGAACGATGACCGGCGTGATCTTCGCGGCCGCGCCAGAGGATCAGCGGCTCGTGGCGAGCCAAGTGATCATCGGCCTTGCCAAGAGGATGCCGTGGGAGCCGCTCACGAACGACGGTTGGGCCATCGTCGGGATGAATCACTACCACCTGAAGGGCACGCGACACCTCTTTGTCGCGATGACCAAGGCAGGGCGCTGCATCACGGCCGAGGGCTCCGATGAAGCGGCGGTGTTCGACCACCTCGCCGAACTGGCCTCCGAGGCCGCCCCATGAGCGAGATCCGGAAAGCTCCCTGGGATGACGAGTTCATCCTGCGCATGGTCGAGCACCAGGCGCGTGGCGACCTGCACCCGTACACCTGTGCGAACCGCGGCGACGGCAACCATCCGGAGGTCAACGGCGATCGCGGGGTGCTGCGACCGACCCCAGACGGCTGGGTCTGCGACCACTGCGAGTACCGGCAGAATTGGGCCCATGGCGGGGTGCTGCGGCCGCCGATCGACTGGGGCAGCCTCCTCGAAGCCGAGTTCAAACGCCACGCGACCGACGCCTTCCAATATGGCCTGTACGGCACGACCTCAGCCGCGCCGGCGGAGCCCGAAGAGCCGCTGACGATGAAGAAGCTCGAGGAGACGATGAACCGCCTTGAGCTCGGGATCGCCATCAGCAGGGGCGTGAAGCGCGAGCCTGCCCACATAGCGGGAGGCGATCGCCAGCGCTCCGTCCTTGCTGGCGTGCTGCACGCGCCGCTCGGTGGTCTGCAGATCATCGTCGAGAAGCACTGGCAGAAGGTCGGATACCTCGAGACCGTGCGGAAGCCGGCGCATCCCCTGATCTGGTGGCTGGTGAAGTGGCTGGGCGCGCCGATCTCCTGGCTGCACGTCGAGTACCAGGTGCCGAAGCTCCGCGACGCCGACCCGATCAAGTTCGGCAACAAGATCCTCTGCTCGCCGGCGCAGTACGCCGAGCTGAAGGCCGCAGCCAAGGACTCCCCCTGACATGGTTGCGCCCAACCCCTACAAGATCCTCGGGCTCCGCAAGGCGGCGACGCCGGCGCAGGTCCGGGCCGCCTACCGCCGGCTCTCCAAGACGACGCATCCGGACGTCGCCGGCGACACGCCCGAGAACCAGGCGGCCTTCGCCCAGCTGAAGGCTGCGCACGACCTCCTGATGGATCCGGCTCGGCGCGCGCACTACGACAAGACGCGCACGTGGCCGGCCGAGCCCAAGGACATCAACCCGAACGCCGAGGTCTACCAAGACGCCGTCAACCTGATCATGAGCGCCTACGCCGATAGCATGGCGGCGGGCCGGGACGTCAACCTGGTTGAGATCGTGCGCCGCCAGGTCACCGCCGACATCCAGAAGCTGCAGCAGAACCTTCAGACCACCCGGCAGGTCGTCGCCGCCGGGCCCGGCATCGCCGCCAAGATCAGGGCGAGGTCCGGCGAGAACGTCCTGTCGGCTGCGGTCCTCTCCTCGGTCGAGAAGGCCGGCGCCGGGATACGGCAGATCGAGCTAAGGGTCGAGCACCTGAAGAGGCTGCGCGCCTTCATCGAGAACTACGAATTTGAGATGCCGGTCGCCTACAACGTCATCGCCCAGAGCTGGGCTTAACATGATCCCGAAGCTCGACCAGGTCCGGCCGTTGTCCGAGGAGCAGGTGGCGAGGCAGCCGCACAGCGTCTTCGTCAATGGCCTCCGCGACGCCGTCCGGGCCTTCAAGGACGCGCCGACCGACAAGGCGTTGTGTGACCTCGTCGCCAGCGCACTAGATCTGCAGACCAGCAAACTAATCGGCAAGCGCCGGCCATCGGGACTCCTCCCGGGGCGCGGGCTCCGAGTAGTCTCGGGCCAGGACGGGGGGAAAGAATGCCGCGACGGAAGCCAGAGCCAAGACCCGGGCAGATCGGAGAGTACTGGCCCTCGAAGCGACCGGGATACGAATCCGACGGAGAAAGCTGGCACCGCACCTGGTACGACGCCGAAGCTCGACAGACACGCCGTGTCTCGCTCGGTGAGGCGGATTTTGGACGCGCCTGTGACGCCCTCCTAGACTGGTTCGTCAAGAACAAGCGCCCGGTCAAGGCCGCGCGCGAGGACATCCTGATCGACGAGGTCCTGGCTTGGTATTGGGAAGAGCACGCGAAGCACCTGGCCTCTGCCGCCTCCGAGAAGCGCTTCATCGACGCGTGGCTGCGCTTCTGGGCCGGTCGCTCTGTCAGCGAGATCACCCGGCTCGAGCAGGTGGCCTTCCGGGCCGACCTGGTGAAAGGCCGCAACATCGGCGTGGCGAGCATCGATCGGATGCTGGCGACCGGGCGCGCCGCGATCCTGCATGCCGTCAACCTGGAACGACTCGAGAGCGCGCCCAAGATCTACATGCAGCAGACCAAGGAGCAGAAGCGATCCGCGAAGCCGAAGGGCCGGCCGCTGAAGATCGCCGAGCTCGTGACGCTGTTCGACAAGGTCCGCTCGGCGCACGCCTTCATGTACCTGATGCTGGCCGTCGGCACCCTGGCCCGGCCAGGCGCCATCCTGCAGGCGGGCCCGGCTCAATACGACCCCGAGTACCATCTCCTCGCGCTCAACCCCGAAGGGCGGGCCCAGAACCGGAAGCGGCGCCCGCTGATCCCGGTGGCGCCGACGCTCCGCCCCTGGCTCGAGGCCTGCACCGGCCGTACCTTCGTCCAGTACCGCGGCGGGGCCATCAAGTCGATCCGAGGCATCTTCCAGACGTTCACCGAGGACCTGGGCGCGCCGGTCGCCCCCTACTCGATCCGCCACACCGTCGCCCGCCAGGCGCGCCGCCAGAGGGTGCCCGGCGAGGAGCTGCAGCTCTTCCTCGGCCACCTGCCGGACGACGAGGTGACGGCGATCTACGCGCCCTACGAGCCCGACTATCTCACGGGCATGGTCGACGCGATCGAGGAGGTCTACGCCCAGGTCGCCAAGCTGACCGTCCACCGCAGCCTGATGCTCGAGCCCCGGCTGGTCGTAGGCGGCGCGCCCCAGCTGGTGGCGCTGCCTCGGGCCATCCTGGGCGGTATCGGCGACGCCAAGCGGGCGGAGGTCCGCCGGCTGATCCTCGATCGAGTCCCGCACGCCGAGATCGTCCGGCAGACCCGGGTCTCGAGCGGCACGGTCAGCACCATCCGGAAGGAGGTTTCGAGCGTCACCAGCCTCCTCCGCGTGACCACGACCCGGCGGCCCAAAGCATGAACTCGTGCTACGCAAGTGCAACGCAAAGGGCTGATGTTTTCACCTTGTTCACGGGGCAGAAACTACGGTTACCCCGCAGAAACAGCCACTATTCAGCGAGGAACGCATCCTTGGTAATGACGAGGTCGACAGTTCAATCCTGTCAGGCGGCACCAGCCTTTCCAGGCAATTGCGTCGCGCCCCCTCCCTCATACTGATCGCGGATGATCGAAGACATCGACCGGCTGGAGGACAGGGCCGGCCTCGAAGCCGATCTCTGCATTGTCGGAGCGGGCGCCGCCGGCATCTCGCTGGCGCTTCAGTTCGTGTCGACCGGCCACCGGGTCATCCTGCTCGAGGGCGGAGGCACCACTTCCGACCCCGCGACCCAGTCGCTCTACGAAGGGGAGGTGGCCGACAAAAGGCTGCACGCGCCTCCTGATCGCTATCGTCAGCGACGCTTCGGCGGCTCGACCACGATCTGGGGCGGACGCTGCATGCCCTTCGACCCGATCGACTTCGAGCCCCGTCCCTACATGGCCATCAGCGGCTGGCCCTTCGGCCGCGAGGCGCTCGATCCTTACTACGTCCGCGCCAACGAGATCTGCGAAGCCGGTGCGTTCGCCTACACGGCGGCGACGGCTTTCCCTGACGGCATGAAGGAGATCATCGAGGGCTTCCGGAGCGAGCGGGTGAGCTCCGACACTCTCGAGCGATTCAGCCGCCCGACCGACTTCGGCCGGGTCTATGGCGGCCAGCTGGCCGGGGCCGGCAACATCCGCGTGCTCCTCAAGGCCAACGTCACCCGGCTGCAGGCCACCACCGACGGCACCCGCATCGATCATGTCGAGGTGCGGACGCTTTCCGGCAAGCGGTTCACGGTCCGGGCCAGCCGTTTCGTGCTGGCGAGTGGCGGCATCGAGATCCCCCGCCTCCTGCTGGCGTCGAACGACGTCCATGCGGCCGGCATCGGCAACGGCGCCGATCTCGTCGGCCGCACTTACATGTGCCACGTCGCCGGCACCATGGGGACGCTGACCGTCGATCGCCCGACCTCGGCGGTCTGGCATGGCTATGAGGTTTCCGCCGACGGGGTCTACTGCCGCCGACGCCTGGCGGTGACGGCTGAGACGCAGCGGACGCTCGGGATCGGCAACATCGTCGCCCGCCTGCACCACCCGCGCATCACCGATCCGACCCACGGATCGGGCGCGCTCTCGGCGCTCTACCTGATCTTGCCGCTGATCAGCTACGAATACAGCAAGCGCTTCAAGGACGAGGATCCGGGCTCGGCCGGGCTCTGGCTCCGGCACGCCAAGAACGTCGTCACCGACGCCTTCGGGACGGCCGGGTTCCTCTTCCACATGCTGACCAAGCGGGTCCTCGCCAAGCGCAAGTTTCCCTCGGTCATCATCCACCCGAAGGTGAACCGCTTCACGCTGGAGTTCCACGGCGAACAGGAACCCAACCTTGAGAGCCGGATCACCCTCATCGGGGAGACCGATCGCCTCGGCATGCCGCGCGTCAAGGTCGACTGGCGCTATACACCACAGGACATCCGGACGGTCGCCGTCGCCTACGACGTCCTCGCGGAGGAATTCGACCGCACCGGCGTCGGGCACCTCGCCTATGATCGCGAACGGGTGGAAGAGATCGCGCTTCGCGACGGCGCCTATGGCGGCCATCACCTGGGGACGGCGCGGATGTCGGCAACGCCGAGGGACGGCGTCGTCGATGCCGACTGCCGGGTCCATGGCATCGCGAATCTCTACATCGCCGGCGGCGCCGTGTTCCCGACCTCGAGCCAGGCCAACCCGACGCTCACCATCGTTGCACTCTCGCTCAGACTCGCCGAGCACCTGAAAAACGCTCGCGGCTGACCCCGTCGGCGGGGCTTATTTCCGAAGCCCTTTCGCTATATACCGAAACTCACACCGCTTCCTCACGCGGCCCCGAGAGACCGACCGGATGCCAGCTGCCGCCGACATTCCCGCGCTCGACTTCCTTGGCGTCCGCCTGAACGACCTCGGCGTGCGCGCGGCGGCCGAAACCATCGCCGCCCGGGACCCCGAACTCCCCTTCGTCTACGTCATCACGCCCAACGCCCAGCACCTGGTTCGCCTGGCCCGCGGCGACGAGGTATGGCGTCGCGCCTATGAGCGCGCCTGGCTCGTACTGATGGACGGCCGGGTGGTTCCGATGCTGGCGCGCCTGCTCTTCGGCCAGCGGCTGCCGCAGGCCTCCGGCAGCGACCTGACGGTCGAGTTAATGCAGAATCACGTCAAGCCGGACGACCCGATCGCGGTCATCGGCGGCGGCGCGGTCCTCGAGCAGGCGCTGATCGACCGCTACGGCTTCACCCGCCTTCGGGTGCACAGCCCGCCGATGGGCTTCATCCGCGATCCCGAAGCCGTTTCCGCCTGCGTGGACTTTCTCGTCGCGCATCCGGCGCGCTACGTCTTCCTCGCCGTCGGGGCACCGCAGTCGGAGATCCTGGCGGAAGCCGTCATCGCGCACGGCGGGAGCCGAGGCGTCGGCCTCTGCATCGGCAGCTCACTTCTCTTCGCGACCGGCCTGGTCAAGCGCGCCCCTCTCTGGGTGCAGAAGGCCGGCCTCGAGGCCTTCTACCGGCTGGTGCAGCGGCCGGGGACGCATTTCCGGCGGATCTTCGTCGAGTCCCTGCCGGTGATCTGGATCCTCCTGCGCGCCCGCCTCGGCGGCCCCGGCATCCTTCGGGCGGCCGGTGACGGGCCGCCCCCGCGTTGACGGCCCGGTCTTCATGACCGCCGCCCGCCGCGGCCGCGTCGGACTCTCGGGCCTCGAGAGGGGACGCATCCTCCCGCTCTCGCAGGTCGGGGGGCGGCCGGGAGCGGCGGGCATAGGAACAGCGGGCAGCCTCCAGCAGCATGCGGGCATCCTGCTGCTGCTGACGCTGCCGCTGTTCGGGCAGCTGTTCCACTACCTGATCGATGTCGGGCCGATCTACTACCTCTCCAAGGCTTGGCCGTTCCTTACTCTGCCGCTGGCGGCCTACGCCGTCTTCCGGGTCTCGACCCCCTTCCACACCCTCTACATGTTGACCATCGCTTACGCGCTCGGCGTCACCCCGGTTCTGTCGATGG
>CAXNIC010000066.1:0-16743 GCA_964201945.1 Alphaproteobacteria bacterium | reverse complement strand
TGTTCCGGCTGGCCGGCCAGCTCGAGCGCGCCCGCCCCTGGCAAGACCGCCGTCCCCCTACCCATATGTAGGGACGAGGAGACCCAAAGCATGTCCGCCATCCAGCAGACCGACGACCTGTTCTTCAACCGCCAGGACCTCGACCGCAGCCGGGTCGAAAGCGTGGTCTCGGATGCGCTGAAAGGCACCGACGACGGCGAGCTGTTCTTCGAGTACCGGTAGTCCGAGAGCCTGACCTTCGACGACGGCCGCCTCAAGAACGCCAGCTTCGACACCACCCAGGGCTTCGGCCTTCGCGCCGTCGCCGGCGAGTCCGCCGGCTATGCCCATTCCTCCGAGATCAGCGAGGCCGCGATCAAGCGAGCCGCCGCCACGGTGAAGGCGGTCCGCCGCGGCCATGACGGCAGCTATGCCGACTCGCCGTCGGGTACCAACCGGCGCCTCTACGGCGACTTCAACCCGCTCTCCGAAGTCGACTTCGCCACCAAGGTGAAGGTGCTTCAGGACATCGACGCCTATGCCCGGAAGAAGGATCCGCGGGTGCGCCAGGTCTCGGCCAGCATCGCCGGGTCGTGGCAGGCGGTCCGCATCCTCCGTTCCGGGGGGTACTCCGTCGGCGACATCCGCCCGATGGTGCGGATGACTGTCAGCCTGATCCTGGGCGAGGGCGACCGCCAGGAATCCGGCTCCGAGTCCGGCGGCGGCCGTGTCTCCTACGACACCTATCTCCAGGCCGAGAGCTGGCAGGCGCTGGTCGACGAAGCGATCCGCTCGGCCTCTGTCAACCTCGGCGCCATCGCCGCCCCCGCCGGCGAGATGCCGGTGGTGCTCGGCCCCGGCTGGACCGGGGTCATGCTGCACGAGGCGGTCGGCCACGGCCTCGAGGGCGACTTCAACCGCAAGCAGACCTCCACATTCTCCGGCATGATCGGCCAGCGCGTCGCCTCACCCGGCGTCACCGTGGTCGACGATGGCACCTTGCAGGACCGCCGCGGCTCGATCACCGTCGACGACGAAGGGACGCCGTCCGGACGCACGCTGCTGATCGAGGACGGCATCCTTCGCGGATACATGCAGGATCGCCAGAACGCGCGCCTGATGGGCATGCGCCCGACCGGCAACGGCCGACGCGAATCCTTCGCCTCCTCGCCAATGCCGCGCATGACCAACACCCTGATGCTGGGCGGAGCGCATGCGCCTGAGGAGATCATCAAGTCGGTAAAGCGCGGCCTCTATGCCGTCGACTTCTCCGGCGGCCAGGTCGACATCACCTCGGGCAAGTTCGTCTTCGCTGCCTCCGAGGCCTACCTGATCGAGGACGGCAAGGTCGGGCCGGCGGTCAAAGGCGCCATGCTCACCGGCAACGGCCCCGACGCCATGACCAAAGTCCGCATGGTCGGCAACGACATGCGCATGGATTCCGGCGTCGGCACCTGCGGCAAGGAAGGCCAAAGCGTCCCCGTCGGCGTCGGCCAGCCGACCCTGCTGATGGACGGCATCACCGTCGGCGGCACCGGATGAACGCCGCCACTCTCTGAGAGTGACGCTGAAAACCGCCGGATTTCCGGCGGTTTTCGTTTGTCCTTCATCTTTCATTAACTCGCCACGAGCCCGCGGCATGGGAGCCATGCGCGCGATGCAAGGCTGCGTTCAGCATTGCTTAACCGGGGGGTTACATAACGTCACCGCGATTTACATCCATCCGTCCCCTTCGTCCCCAAGGAGTGCTCCGCCGTGACCTCGAAGATCCGCAACCTCAGCATCAAGACCAAGATCGCACTCGCGTTCGGCATCATGGTCGCCCTCGTCGCCAGGCTCGGCGCCTTCTCGATCGACCGTGCCGCCAAGGTGAACCAGGCCGCGACCGAGATCACCGAGGTCTGGCTTCCCAGCGTCCGGCTCCTGGGCGAGATGAGCGCCCTCGTTTCCCGTCACCGGGCCAATGTCGGCCTCCTGGTCATCGCCGAGGACGCGAAGGCGCGGGCCGATCGCGAAGGCCGCATCGCCGCTTTCGCCAAGGCACTGGGCGAGGCGCGCGCCAAGTACGAGCCCCTGATCTCCACCTCCGACGAACGGAAGCTCTTCGACGAGGCCCTGGCTAGCTGGGCCGTCTACGCGAAGGAATTCGAGCGCACCGTCGCGCTCTCGCGCGAAGGCAAGCTCGCCGAGGCGCGCGTCCATTTCAGCGACGTGCTGAGCAAGCCGAGCACCCTCGTCAGCGAGCTGCTCGAGAAACTGGTCGTCCTCAACGACGCGGGCGCCGCCGCTGCCGACCATCGCGCCGATGAGATCTACAGCTCCGCCCGCCTGATGACGATCATCGCCGTCGCGTTCTGCGCGGTCTTCGCCGCGATCGCCGGCTTCATCCTCTCCCGCATGGTGGCGACCCCGGTCGTCGGCATGACCGAGGCGATGGGCAAGCTCGCCCAGCACGACATGGCCGTGACCATCCCCGCCGCCGGGCAGACCGACGAGATCGGCCGCATGGCCGCTGCCGTCCAGGTCTTCAAGGACAACATGATCGAGGCCGACCGGCTCGCCGAGCTGCAGAAGGTCGAGCAGGAGAAGAAGGAGCAGCGCCAGCTCACCATCGACGGCTACATCAAGGGCTTCGACGCCACCGTCTCGGGCGCGCTCGGCACCCTTGCCTCGGCTGCGACCGAGCTGCAGGTGACCGCGACCTCGATGACCGCGACCGCCGAGGAGACCTCGCGCCAGGCGACGGCCGTTGCCGCCGCGACCGAGCAGGCCTCCACCAACGTGCAGACGGTGGCCACCGCCGCCGAGGAGCTGTCGGCGTCGATCTCCGAGATCGGCCGCCAGGTCGGCGAGTCCACCCGCATCGCCGGCAAGGCGGTCGATGACGCTGCCCGCACCAACGGCCGCGTCCAGGCCTTGGCCGACGCCGCCCAGAAGATCGGCGAGGTGGTCCAGCTCATCAACGACATCGCCTCCCAGACCAACCTGCTGGCGCTCAACGCCACCATCGAGGCGGCGCGCGCCGGTGAGGCCGGCAAGGGCTTCGCCGTCGTCGCTTCCGAGGTGAAGTCACTGGCTTCGCAGACCGCCAAGGCGACCGAGGAGATCGCGAGCCAGATCACCGCCATCCAGTCGGCGACCGGCGATGCGGTCAGCGCCATCAAGGAGATCGGCACGACGATCGAGCGGGTGAGCGAGATCGCCACCTCGATCGCCTCCGCCGTCGAGCAACAGGGTGCCGCGACCCAGGAGATCGCCCGCAACGTCCAGCAGGCAGCCAAGGGCACGGCAGAGGTGTCGTCCAACGTCGTCGGCGTCACCGAGGCGGCGACCAGCACCGGCAGCGCCGCATCCCAGGTGCTCGGCGCCTCCGGCGAGCTCGCCAAGCAAGGCGAGACGCTCCGGGGCGAAGTCAGCCGCTTCCTCGACAACATCCGCGCCGCCTAAGGCCGCGACGCGCTTCGTTCACCCTCCCCCGGATCGCTCCGGGGGAGGGTTTTACTTTTTCCAGGCTCAGCTCTTGCTGATGTTCCAGTAGGCCAGGATCGCGCCCTTCACTACGCCGTCGACGTTCTTCCGCCAGGCGTAGAGCGGCATGAAGTTGCCGAGCAGCGCATAAGGCTGGACTTCGACCAGACGGGCATGGAAGCGGTTCAGGATGTCCCTCCGCTTCGCCTCGTCGGGCTCGCGGATGAACTGGTTCCTGAGCTTCTCGGCCTCTTCATCGCAAGGCCAGCCGTTCCAGTTCTTGCCATCGCAGGTCATCACCGCGGTGATGTTGGTCAGAGGATGGTGGTAGGTGGAGGCGGTGCCGCGGCTGGTGAACATGTGCCAGCCACCCTTCTCCGGCTCGTCCTTCTTGGTCATGCGCGTGACCACCGAACCCCAGTCGTTCACCTGCATGTCGACGTTGACGCCGATCTCCTTCAGCCGCGCCGTCGCCACCTGGGCGAGCGCGCCGATCGCGGCGATCTCGTTGGTGGTGATCATGATCAGCTTCTCGCCCTTGTAGCCGGCCTCCTGCATGAGCTGGCGGGCCTTGGCGAGATCGACCTTCTGCACCGCTTCCGAGCCGAACTCGGTGCCGTAGGGCGTGCCGCAGATGAAGAACGAGTAGCAGACCTTCCACCAGCGCTCGTCATCGCCGGTCGATGCCCGCTGGAAGTCGCGCTGGTCGAAGGCATATGCCAGTGCCAGGCGCGCCTTCGGATTGTTGAAGGGCGGGAAGAGCGCGTTGGTACGAAGGAAGCCCATGTTGCCGAAGGGCGTCAGCGGCGCGACGACCACGTCCTTGCTCTTCTCGATCACCGGGATCTGGTCGCCAGACGGGTTGTCCCAGAGATCGACTTCGCCCCGGACCAGGGCCGCCGCCGAGGTGCCGGGGTCGGGCATGATCGTCCACTCGACCCGGTCGACCTTGACCACCTTCCCGCCGGCAAGCCCGTCGGCGGGCTCGGCCCGTGCCGGATATTCCAGGTTCTTGTCGAAGACGATCTTCGAGCCGGGCTGCCAGGCATCGCGGTTGAACTTGAAGGGACCCGAGCCGATGGTCGTGGTGATGCCGGTGAAGGCATCAGTCGCGGCGTCCTTCTCGCGGTAGATCACCGGCAGCGAGCCGCCGGCCGATCCCAGCGTGAACTCGACGAAGCCGTAGGGCTCCTTCATCTTCATGCGGAAGGTGTCGTCGTCGACCGCTTCGAAGCCGGCGGTGAACTCCAGCATCTTCTGGCCCATCGTGTCGCGCTTGGCCCAGCGCTGGATCGAGGGGATGACGTCCCTCGATGTCACCTTGGTGCCGTCATGCCATTTGAGGCCGGGGCGGAGCTTGAAGGTGTAGGTCAGCTTGTCGGCCGAGATCTCGTGGCTGCCGACCATCTGCGGCTTGACGTTCCACTTCTCGTCCCAGGCGAACAGGGTGTCGTAGACCATCAGGGAATAGATCTTGGTGATCTGGATCGAGCCGACATGGGTGTCCAGCACCTTGAGATCGGCATGCGGCACCGCGCGCAGGACCTTGCCCTGGGCCAGGGCCGGCGAGCCCGCCGCTACGAGGACCGCCATCGCCATCGCGCCGCCGAGCGGTCCCGCCACGCGCCTTCCGAAACCTCGATCCATGATCCATCTCCCCGGTGATTGGTCCCGGCGAAGAACCGGGCCTCGCATCGGAAGGAAGTCTAGGGGGCGGTTTTCCTATCGGCAATGGAGCGCCCGCCGGGCGCATGGCCGCCGTCCCGCACTCGTGATAAACGGGCGCTCCATGGATTCGCTCACACACGTCCTGTTCGGCGCGACCCTGGCCCAGACCGGCTTCCGCCGCCGGCTCGGCCGCCGGACCATCCTGGCCGGCATCGCCATCACGTCGCTGCCGGACATCGACGTCGCCGCCGGCTGGATCGCCGGACGCTTCTCCGAATGGGAGCATCACCGCGGCTTCACCCACTCGCTCTTGTTCGCGCCGGTCGCCGGCCCTCTCATCGGTTGGGCGATAACACAGGCGGAGCGGCTGCGGTCAGGGCCGCCGCCGGGGGAGGCCCAGGGCACGGAGAGGCTGCGGTGCTGGATCTGGTTCTCGATTCTGGCGCTCCTGACCCATCCCTTGCTCGACGTCTTCACCAGCTACGGCACGCAGCTCTTCTGGCCGCTGTCCCAAGCGCGCTTCGCCATCGACGCGGTCGCGATCATCGATCCCATCTACTCGCTGCTGCCGCTGACGATCGCGCTGGTCGTCGGGGCCAGGCGACCGGCGGCGGCAAGACGCGCAGCGCTGGCCGTCTACGCCTTCATGGCTTTCTACGTCTTCGGCGCCTGGATGCTGAACGAGCGGATCGAGCGGATCGCCGCCGCGGATTTCGGCCGCCCCGCCGTCGTCGACGCCTATCCGCTGCTCTTCCAGCCCTACTACCGGCGCGTGGTCGCGATCACGCCGGACGCCGCGCATGTCGGCTACTATTCCCTGCTCAACCCGAAGCCGATCGACTGGCGGACCTATCCGATCAGCACCGGCGACGCCGTCAGCGCGGTCCGGCAATCGCGCGAGGCGGCGCTGTTCGAATGGTTCTCGATGGGCAAGGTCCTGTGGCGCACCGCCTCCGACGGACAAGGCGGAACGCGGGTCGAGGCGACCGATCTTCGCTACGGCATGATCGGCCCGACCGACGCCGGCCAATGGGGAATCCGGGCGGAGGTCAAGGGTGCCAATGGCATCGACGGGCCGCCGCAGCCGTTCAGCGTACCCCGCGACGCCAGCGGCGCCGCGCTGCGGCGTTACTGGGCGGACATAACCGGCCGGTGAGCGCGTGACGCAACCTCGTGACGTCGGCGGGTGGCTCTCCGGGCGCGAGCCGACGACGCAGTGGGGCGTGCTCGTCTTCCTGGCGCTGACCCTCGGAACGGGGTTCCATCTGGCCGGGGTTCCGGCCGCCTTCCTGGTCGGCCCCCTGCTGTCCGGCATCCTGGTGGCGACGAATGGCGGCGGCATCAAGGTTCCGGCCCTGCCCTATCTCGGCGCGCAATCGATGGTCGGCTGCCTGATCGCGCACGCCATCACCGCCGACATCGTTCTGACCTTCCTCGATCATTGGGCGCTGTTCCTGGCGCTGGGAGTCGCGATCCTGACCGCGAGCAGCGTGCTCGGCTGGCTCATGACCCGCTGGCGCGTGCTGCCCGGAACCACGGCGGTCTGGGGTGCCTCACCCGGCGCGGCGACGCCGATGATGCTGATGGCCGAAGCTCATGGTGCCGACGCCCGCCTGGTCGCGTTCATGCAGTATCTCCGCGTGGTGTTCGTCGCCATCGCAGCGGCAGTCATCTCCGGCTTCTGGCTTGGCCCGTCGACGGGCGCCGTTCATGAAATTGGCTGGCTCAGGCCGATCGACTGGATCTCGTTCGCCGAAACCCTGGCGGTCGCGGGCGTCGGGGCCTTTCTGGGACGACGGCTGAAGATCCCGGCCGGCGGCTTCCTGGTGCCACTCGCCATCGGCACCGTCCTGCAGGTCGCGGGCGTGATACGGATCGAGCAGCCCGACGTGCTGCTGATCCTCAGCTACACCCTCCTCGGGTGGAGCGTCGGCCTCAGCTTCACCCGGGTCGTCGTCCTCCATGCCCTGAAGGCGATGCCGCAGATCGCGCTGTCGACCCTGGTCCTGCTTCTGTTCTGCGGCGGCCTCGCCTTCCTGCTCACGCGGACGCTCGGCATCGATCCGCTCACCGCCTACCTCGCCACCAGCCCCGGCGGAATCGACTCGGTGGCGATCATTGCCGCCTCGGCGCATGTCGACGTCTCCTTCGTCATGGCGCTCCAGACCTTCCGCCTGATCATGGTGCTGATGATCGGGCCGCCCCTGGCGCGATTGGTCGCCAGGAGCACGGGTCTCCCGTGACCGATCCTTCCGGCGTACCGGCACCGGGACGGCTGGCGGGACTGAAACCTTCGGCGCAGTGGGCCGTCCTGTTGCCGCTCACCGCCCTCTTGTCCTGGATCTTCGAGCTGACCGGCATCCCGGCCGCACTCCTGCTCGGCGCCCTGATCGCCGGAATCCTGGTCGGGACCAATGGCGGGATGATCCAGGTTCCGCGCCTGCCCTATCTCGGCGCCCAGTCGATCGTCGGCTGCATGATCGCCGCCGCCATCACCGCCGACATCGTCGCCACCTTCCTCGAAGGCTGGCCGCTCTTCGTCGGCGTCGTGGTCGCGATCCTGGCCGCCAGCAGCCTGCTCGGCTGGGTGATGAGCCGGCTTCGCATCCTGCCGGGAACGACGGCGATCTGGGGCTCCTCACCGGGTGCGGCGACCGCCATGATGCTGATGTCGGAGGCCTATGGCGCCGACATGCGGCTGGTCGCCTTCATGCAGTATGTGCGCGTCGTGCTGGTCGCCATCACCGCCTCGGTGATCGCGCGGTTCTGGCTCGGCCCGACCGGCGCCGCCGCGCACGCCGTCGTCTGGTTCCCGCCGATCGACTGGATTCCGTTCCTGGAGACCCTCGCGCTCGCCGGCATCGGCGGCCTCATCGGACGGCGCACCGGCATCCCGGCCGGCGGCTTCCTCCTGCCTCTCGCCGTCGGCAGCGTCCTGCACGCCACCGGCCTGATGCGGATCGAGCTGACGCCGTGGCTGCTCGCCGCCTGCTACACCGTGCTCGGCTGGAATGTCGGGCTGGGTTTCACTCGCCCGATCATCACGCACGCGCTACGGGCACTCCCGCAGATCATGCTGTCCAGCCTGACCCTGATCGCCTTCTGCGGCGGGCTCGGCTTTCTCCTCACCCTGACCCACGGCATCGACCCGTTGACCGCCTACCTCGCCACCAGCCCGGGCGGCATGGATTCGGTCGCGATCATCGCCGCCTCCACCAAGGTGGACGTGCCCTTCGTCATGGCGTTGCAGACGGTCCGCTTCGTCATCGTGATGCTGGTCGGCCCGTGGATCGCCAAGGTTGCAGCACGGAACGCGACCAGGCTCTATCGCTAGGCTGTGCCAGCGCCTGGTTGCCCCCGGCCCCGCCGCCGCGCCACAATGCGGGCCACATGCTGACCGACGCGCAAGGCCTTCCCGTCTCGACCGACCGTCCGGAGACCGTCCAGGCGATCGACCGCTTCGTCGCGGCGTTCCTCGGCTACGGCACCGACTTTCAGCCCATCCTCGATGCCGCCGACGCCGATCCGACTTGCGTGGTGGCGCAAGGGCATGCCGCCGCCCTCATGCTGTTCGCCGAGACCGGCGACGCGGCCGAGAATGCCAAGCCCTATATCCGCCGCGGCATCGAGTCGGCCCAGGGCGCGACCGAGCGCGAGCGGCTCTATCTCTGGACCATTTCGACCTGGGCCGCCGGCGACTACGGCATGTCGCTGATGGCGCACAAGGCGCTGGCGCAGAAATACCCGCGCGACGTCGCGGCTTCCAAGATCGGCCAGGTCCGCGCCTTCACCCTCGGCGACTCGCCGCTGATCCTCTCGCTCGGCGAGAGCATGCTCGCGGCCAGTCCCGAGAACCATTTCGTCCACGGCATGGTCGCCTTCGGCTACGTGCAATGCCATCGCTTCGAGGAAGCCGAGGCCGCCGGACGCCGGGCCGTGGAAATGGACCGCCGCGATCCCTGGGCCCACCATGCCGTCGCCCATGTGATGGAGACTCAGGGACGGATCGACGAGGGCCTCGCCTGGATGGAAGGCCTCGCCGACACCTGGGAGGACTGCAACTCCTTCATGTATACGCACAACTGGTGGCACGTGGCGCTGTTCCACCTGGACCGCGATGATCATGCGCGTGCGCTCGAGATCTACGACACCCGCGTATGGGGCCGCCTGAAGGAGTACTCGCAGGATCAGGTCAACGCGGTCTCGCTGCTCGCCCGCCTGGCGCTTCGCGGCGTCGATGTCGGCGACCGCTGGAACGATGTCGCGACATATCTCGCGCCCCGCACCGACGAGCACGTCGACCCGTTCCTCGACCTCCACTATCTGTATGGGCTGGCCCGTGCCGGCCGCGGCGAGGAGACCGCCCGCCTGCTGACCGGTCTCGCCGAGCACGCCGGCAAGGTGAAACCGGTGCAGCAGATGATGTGGCAGCAGGTGGCGGTCCCGGCCGCACACGCGCTGGTCTCACATGCGATCGGCCGCGTCGAGGAGGCCGCCGACCTGCTGGAGCAGGTGCTGCCGATCCTGCACAAGATCGGCGGCAGCCATGCGCAACGCGACCTGTTCGAGCAGATCTACCTGGACTCGCTCATCCGTGCCGGCCGCAGCGAACGGGCTCTCGCCCTCGTCGGCCGACGCCTCGCCGCCCGCCCGAACATCGCCCACACCCGCCGCCTGGCCCAGCGCCTGGCCGCCTGATCCGCGTTAGCGAGGACCCCATGAGCCGCGATGTCGCCCTGATGTCCGCAACCGACCTCCTCCGCCACTTCCGCCGCGGGACCCTCTCCCCGGTCGAGGCGACGAAGGCCGCGCTCGGCCAGGTGCGCCAGCACAACGAACGGCTGAACGCGCTCTGCTGGCTCGACGAGGAAGGCGCCCTCGCCCAGGCGCGCGAGTCCGAGATGCGCTGGCGCGACGGCCGGCCCATGGGCCTTCTCGATGGCGTGCCGGCGACGGTGAAGGACCTTCTGCTGACCAAGGGATGGCCGACGCTGCGCGGCTCGCGCACGGTCAAGCGCGACCAGCCCTGGACCGAGGATGCGCCGACCGTCGCCCGCCTTCGCGAGCACGGCGCCGTCCTCATCGGCAAAACGACGACGCCCGAGTTCGGCTGGAAAGGCGTCACCGACAGTCCGCTGACCGGCATCACCCGCAATCCCTGGGACCCGAGCAAGACCCCCGGTGGCTCCTCCGGCGGCGCCGCGGTCGCGACCGCGACCGGCATGGGCGCGCTTCATCTCGGCACCGACGGCGGCGGCTCCATCCGCATTCCGGCCGCCTTCACCGGCATCTTCGGCTTCAAGCAGAGTTTCGGGCGGGTGCCGGCCTATCCCTTGAGCCCCTTCGGCACCGTCGCCCATGTCGGGCCGATGACCCGCTCGGTCGAGGACGCGGCCCTGATGCTGACGGTGATCACCGAACCCGACGACCGCGACGTCTATGCGCTGCCCTATGAGCGCCGCGACTGGCGGGTCGGGATCGAGGACGGCATCCGGAAGCTCCGCATCGCCTATTCGCCGACCCTCGGCGGCAACCGGGTCGATCCGGACGTGGCGATCCTGGTCGCCGCCGCGGTCGCGCGTCTGGCCGAGCTCGGCGCCGAGATCGAGCAGGCGGAGCCCGATGTCTCCGGGGTTGGCGACATCTTCCAGACGCATTGGTTCGCCGGCGCCGCCAACGCGATGTCGACCATCCCGGCGGAGGTGAGGGCCCAGATCGATCCGGGCCTTCAGGAAGTCGCCGCTGCCGGCGCCAAGTACACCTTGCCGGAGTACCAGGCCGCGGTGAAGGCGCGGGAGGCGCTGGGCCAGCGCGTCGCCGTGTTCCATCGCAAATACGATCTGCTGCTGACGCCGACGCTGCCGCTGCCGGCCTTCGAAGCCGGCGTCGAGTCCCCGGCCGACGGCAAGGGTGGCCGCTGGACCAACTGGACCCCGTTCAGCTTCCCCTTCAACCTGACGCGCCAGCCGGCGGCGACGATTCCCTGCGGCATCACCAGGAACGGGCTTCCGGTCGGGCTCCAGATCGTCGGCGCCCTATACGACGATGCGACCGTGCTGCGCTGCGCCCGTGCCTACGAGGCGACGCAGCCGTTTCGGGCACCACCCGCCGTCACCGGCTGACCCCCGCGCACTAGCGCATCCGAATCGCCGCGCGCTATCCTGAATGGTGGCGCGAGAAGCGGCGCCTTCGGGAGGAATGCATGCATTTCGGCCTCGGCCCCGTCGCTTTGGCGGTTCTCCTGCTTCACGTCTCGCCCGCCAGCGCCGACTACGACGCCGCGGTCCAGGCGCAGGCGCGCGACGACCTGAAGACGGCCTTGAGCGAAGCGCGCAAGGGCGCCGATGCCGGCGATCCCCGCGCCCAACGCCTCTATGGCCAGCTGCTGCTGAAGGACAGCGGCGCGAGGGCGGAGCCGCGGGAGGGAATCCGCTGGCTCACCGCCGCCGCGGATGCCGGCGACGTGATCGCCCGGCGCGATCTCGCCAACGCCTATCAGTCCGGAACCGGCGTGCCGAAGAATCCGAAGGAGGCCGCGTCCTGGTTCCGGAAGGCGGCCGAGAAGGGCGACTCGATTTCTCAGTACGCACTGGCAGTTCTGCTCCGCGACGGCACCAGTGTGGCTAAAGATGAGGCGGAGTCCGCGAGGTGGATGCGCGCCGCCGCCGACCAGGGCGACCCGAACGCGCAGCTGGCGCTCGGCGGCTACTATCAGAAGGGTGTCGGCCTCACCAAGGACCTCCTCCAGGCCTATGTCTGGGTGTCGCTAGCGGCCAAGTACCGCGATCCCCGGGCGTCCCAGATGAAACGGGAGATTGCCGTGGAGCTTTCCTCCGACCAGCGGCGGGAAGGCGACCGGCTGGTGGCTTCGTGGGGCTCGGCCCGCGTCGCGGCCAGGGCCGTGGAGGCCAGCGCGAAGCCGACCGGCACCGGCTTCATCGTCAGCGGCGACGGCCATATCGTCACCAACGACCATGTCGTGCGGAACTGCAAAGGCCTCCGCATCCGCCGCCTCGATGAGAGCGTCGGAACGGCGACGCTGGTCGCGCAGTCGATGGACGAGGACCTCGCCTTGCTGAAGGCCGACTTTCGTCCCGAGGCCGTGGCCCCGTTCCGCCCCGGCCGGGATCTCGGCCAGGGCGAGACAGTCGTCGCCTTCGGGTTCCCGCTTTCGGGCGTCCTTGCGTCGTCCAGCAATGTTGCGTCGGGCAAGGTCACCGCCCTGGTGGGAATCGACAACGACGAGCGCTTTCTCCAGATGTCCGCGCAACTCAGGCCGGGGAATAGCGGAGGGCCGCTTCTCGACATGAACAGCCGGGTCGTCGGCATCATCACCACCCCGGCCGATACGCCGAAGACGGACCAGGCGACGGGACGGAACGCGGGCACCGCAGTCAAGGGCGATGCCGCCGCTGCATTTCTCCAGAAGCAAGGCGTCGCCGTCTCGATCACCGGTGGCTCGCCGCGCACGCTCAACCCGGCCGAAGTCGGCGACCGGGCCAAGCGCTTCACCGTCAGGATCGAGTGCCTGACATAGGCGGATTCAGTTGACCCGGGGCCTGGGGTCCCCTACCCCTCGCGGCACATGAACCGAGACGTCTTCACCGACGCCGCGACCACGGCAAGGCCGCGCTAGGGCGCCGGTCATGGACAATCGTCGCGGCATCATCGCCATGTGCCTCAGCATGGCGACCTTCCTGGTCAACGACGCTCTGGTGAAGCTGGTCAGCGAGCGCCTGCCGACCGACCAGATCGTGTTCCTGCGCGGGTGCTTCGCCTGCCTGCTCCTGCTGGTCTGGCTCACGGCAGCGCAGCCCTGGGTGTTGCGCTTCGTCCGCCACCGCGGAATGATTCACGTCGGCTGGCGATCCGTCCTCGATGCGCTCAGCACCTTCACCTATCTCTGGGCGCTGTTTCACCTGCCGCTGCCGAACATCTCCGCGATCAATCTATCGAGCCCGCTGATGGTGACGGTGCTGGCGATCCTCTTCCTTGGCGAGAAGGTCGCCTGGCGGCGCTGGAGCGCGATCATCGTCGGCCTCGTCGGCGTCCTGATGATCGTCCAGCCATCGGGCAATGCCTTCAACTGGTTCTCGGTCGTCGCCATCGCTGCCACGTTCCTGGGCGCGATCCGCGACGTCATGACCCGGCGCATCGCGATCGAGATCCCGAGCATCCTCGTCACCTTCGCCACCGCCGTGGCGGTCACTGCGGTCGCCGGCACCTCCGTCGCGGTCACCGGCTGGTCCCCAATCCAGGGAAGCGACGTCCTGCTGCTGGCCCTGGCCTCCGTCTTCCTGATCGGCGGCTATCACTTCATCATCGTTGCCATGCGCGTCGCCGAGACATCGATCGTCTCGCCGTTCCGCTACACGGCGATCCTGTGGGCGATCATCCTCGGCTACGTGCTGTGGGGCGACGTGCCGAACCCCCTCGCCTTTGCCGGCATCGTCGTCCTGGTCGGAAGCGGCCTCTACCTGATGCATCGCGAGCGGGTGGCCCGGCGAACGATCCCGGCTGCGGGTGCACCCGGCGCCTGAGCCTCTCGTTCAGGACTGCGTGATCCACCACCTTCGCCGTCTTCGCCCACGACAACCGCTGCTAGAATGCGAATGGGGGCGATACACCAACGTCGACATCGGAGAATCCCATGCCTCTCGTCCGTGCAGCTCTGCTCGCCGTGCTCATCGCCGGCATGTCGCTTCCTGCCCTGGCGCAGACCGTCGTCCGCGTCCGCGGCACGGTCGAATCCCTGGACGGCAATACGCTGACGGTGAAGACCCGCGAGGGGCCGAGCGTGAAGATCGCGCTTGCCGACAACTACACCGTCGCCGCCGTCGTCCCCCTGGAACTCAGCTCGATCGCCGCCGGCAGCTACATCGGCACCGCGGCGATGTGCAAGACCGACGGCTGCACGGCGCTCGAGGTGCTCGTCTTCCCCGAAGCAATGAAAGGCACCGGCGAGGGCCGGTTCCCCTGGGACCTGGCGCCGGAGAGCACGATGATCAACGCGTCCGTCTCGACCGTTGCCGCCGGCGCCGGCTCGGGCCGCGAGCTGGTGGTGAGCCACAAAGGCGAGACCTCCAAGGTCACGGTGCCGGTCGGCGTGCCGATCGTGACCTTCGTGCCCGCCGACAAGTCCCTGCTCAAGGCCGGAACGCCGGTCTTCATCGGCACCCAGAAGGCCGCTGACGGCAGCCTGTCCGCCGCCCGCATCACCGCCGGCAAGGACGGCGTCGCCCCGCCGATGTGAAAGCTGCCCGCCGCCGGCGATCGACGGTCGAGAACGCCCTGGAATTCGCGTCGCACTGGAGGCATATGGAGGCGGCGGGAACGGCGTCGACGACGGGCATGGAATAAGCCTCATGACGATGAAGGCGATGAGCCGCCAGGAGAGGCGCGCCTCCGAGAAGCTCAAACGCAGCGGTAAGACTCCCTATGGCGGGGCGACCGCTGCGATCGCCGCGCAGTTCCAGTCGGCCATCAACCTCCATCGGGCCGGCAGACTTGCCGAAGCCGAAGCCGCCTACAGAGCCATCCTGTCGCACGAACCCGATCACCCGCACGCCTTGAACGTCCTGGGAATCCTGGCCTGTGAGACCGGACGGCCGCAGATGGGCTTCGATCTCATCCGGCAGGCGATCGAGATCAACGGACAACTCGCCGAGTACCACACGAACCTGAGCGAAGCCGCCGCGCAATGCGGGCATGTCGGCGAAGCGCTGGAGGCGGCGAAACAGGCGCTCAAAGTCGACCGCCGGTCCGCGCGCGCTCATCTCGCCTTGGGCAACGCCTATCGCAGCCACGGCCAGGGCACGCTCGCGATCGAGTCCTATAGGAACGCCTTGGGGGTCGCGCCGGACGACTACCAGGCGCAGGCGAACTTCGCTGCATGCTGCGCCGAATTCGGTGTCACGAAGCTCGATGCCGTCTACGAGGCGCTCCTGGTTCGCGCATTGGACCAGGGATGGACCCGGCCGAACATGCTGGTACAGGGCATCGTCCCGGCTCTGAAGCAGGATTCTGCAATCGCCGGCCTGCTCGACGCGGCTGCCGACGATGACGGCAAGGCTCGCCTCGCTGCCGCTCTCGCCGATGGGACGATTGCCAAGGCCATGTGCCGGCCGCTGGTCATCCGGGCTCTCAAATGCGCGCCGATCGGTGATCCGTCTTTCGAGGTCCTCGTTACCCGCCTGCGGCGTGTGTACCTCGATGCCGTCGATGCGGGCCATGTCATCGGGGCGAGCGATCTCGAAGTGCTCGCCGCCATCGCCCAGATGGCCTTCATGTGCGACTACGCGCTCATCGAAGACGACGATGTTTCCCTGACCATCCAGCGCCTGAGCGCTGCGTTCGCGACGGATGATCCGGCACCAGCCGCGATCGCGGCGATTGCCGCGTACCGGCCGCTATGTGACATGGGCCTGCCCGAGAAGTTCATCTCCGCCTCGCCGGCGCCGATCCTGGCGGATCTTCTGCGTCTGCAGATCCGCGAACCCATGGCCGACCGTCGGCGGGTCGAGGCGATTTCGAGACTGACCCCGATCGCGACCGGTGTTTCGGAGGAGGTCCGGGCCCAGTACGAGCAGAGCCCGTATCCGCGCTGGACCCAGATCAACACGCGCCCGACCCTCAATTCCTTGCGAACCTACCTCCGCCGCACCTTCGGGAACATCCCCCTTCCGGACGGCAACGAGATCCTGATCGCCGGATGCGGCACTGGCCAGGAATCCATCGAGCTGGCGATGAAATGCCGGAAGACGGGAGAGACGATTCTCGCGGTGGATCTCAGCCTTCCGAGCCTGGCATACGCCATCAGGAGCACCGAGGTGCTCGGCCTTCCGAACATCCGCTACGCCCAGGCGGACATCACGATGCTCGACCGGCTCGACGATCGGTTCGACATCATCACGAGCAACGGCGTCCTGCATCACCTCGCCGATCCGGCGGTCGGCTGGCGCAAGCTGATCGGCTTGCTGAAGCCAAAAGGGCTGATGCAGATCAGTCTCTATAGCGAGATCGGCCGGCGCGCCGTCGTGGCGGCGCGCGAGATGATCGCGGCGCACGGCTGGAAGCCCGATCCGGCGGATATGAGGGCGGCCCGGAAGGCGATCATGGCGCTTCCCGCGGAACATCCGGCTGCGGGTGTCCTGCAAACGACCGACTTCTATAACCTCAACATGTGCCGGGACCTCCTGTTTCACGTCCAGGAGCACCGCTTCACCTTGCCGCTCCTCGCCGACGTCATCGAAAGCCTCGGCTTGCGATTTCTGGGTTTCGACGCGAGCCCGCTGACCTACACCCGCTACCGCGTCCGCTTCCCCGACGACCCAGCTATGACCCATCTCGGCAACTGGGACATCTTCGAGCGCGAGAACCCCACGATCTTCGGCACCATGTATCAGTTCTGGGTCGCATCGTGAGGCTGACGGTACGGCGGTTTCTGGCATCGGAACTCTCTGACGGCACAGGCGTTTCAGTTCTAGGTGGTGTTTACAAAGTAGCGTGACGCAAGAGGCGTCGGAGCGCCGCTAAATGGAGCATATCGAGGAACGATCTGGCGAGCTTGTCGTATCGGGTGGCGATGGCGCGGTTGATCTTCAGATGACCGATCAGCCGCTCGATACG
>CAXNIC010000065.1:0-16839 GCA_964201945.1 Alphaproteobacteria bacterium | reverse complement strand
CGCGCCGACATGGGCGAGGAGGGACCGGAGATCTCGCGCCGCGTCGCCGACGCGATGAAGGGCAATGCCGCCGAGTTCCCGAACGTCGAGGCCGAGCCCGAGGAGGAGATCGAGGTCGACGCGACGCTCACCTTCTCCGAGCGCGAGCTCCTGCAGACCAAGGACTTCGAGAAGATGTCGGCGGAGGAGATGAAGAAGGCCGAGGCGGCGATCCGCCGGCTTGCCGCTTCGATCCGGAAGGAGCCGACGCGGCGCTTCCGTGCCGACCCCAGGGGCGAGCGCGTCGATCTCCGCCAGACCATGCGCTCGGCACTCCGCGGCAACCCCGACGTCATCGACCTCAAGCGCCGCCGCCGCCTGAAGCGGCCGCCGCCGCTGGTCGCGCTCTGCGACATCTCCGGATCGATGAGCCGCTACAGCCGGCTCTTCCTGCATTTCCTGCATGCCGTCACCAACGACCGCGACCGCGTCCACAGCTTCGTCTTCGGCACGCGGCTGACCAACGTCACCCGCGATCTCCGCCAGAAGGACATCGACGTGGCGCTGGCGCGCGTCTCCCAGCATGTCGAGGACTGGTCGGGGGGAACCCGCATCGGCGCCACGCTGCACGAGTTCAACACCCGCTGGTCCAGGCGCGTGCTGGGCCAGGGTGCGGTGGTGCTGTTCATCTCCGACGGGCTCGACCGCGATGCCGGCACCGGCATCCAGCGCGAGATCGAGCGCCTGCATAAATCCGCCCGCCGGCTGATCTGGCTCAATCCGCTGTTGCGCTACGAGGGCTTCGCCCCCAAATCCATGGGCGTGCGGGCGCTTCTTCCGCATGTGGACGAGTTCCGGCCGGTGCATAATCTCGAAAGCCTGGAAGCGCTGGCATCCGCGCTGGCGAAGCCGGCGCCGCGACGGCTCGAAGCCGCCGCGGCTTGGTCGGCGAAGATGGAGGGCGAAGCCGCATGACCCAATCCTTGCCATTCGATTCCGGTTCCGACGACGTGCTGGCGACGGCCGCGTCCTGGCGCGCCAAGGGCAAGCAGGTCGCGCTCGCCACCGTCGTCACCACCTGGGGCTCCTCGCCGAGGCCCGAGGGAAGCCAGCTCGCCATCGACGAGACCGGCGCCTTCGTGGGATCCGTCTCAGGCGGCTGCATCGAGGGCGCGGTGGTGAAGGAGGGCCTGGCGGCGATGAAGGACGGGAAGCCGCGTCTTCTCGACTTCGGCGTCTCCAACGAGCAGGCCTGGGAAGTCGGCCTGGCGTGCGGCGGCAAGGTCCAGGTCTTCGTCGAGCCGATGGAATGAAGCGGAAGGTCCTCGACGCGCTCCAGGCCGCGCGCGAAGCCAGGCGGCCGGTGGCGCTGGTGACCGATCTCGCCACGGGTGCGCAGGCGCTGCTGGAGAGCGGCGAGGTGCTGGGCGATCTCGAGCTCGCCGATGACGCGCTCGCCGCGGCGATGCAGATGCTGGAGCGCGACACCAGCAAGGCGATCGACACGGGCGACCGCCGCATCTTCGTCCATGTCTACAACCCGCCGTCCAGGCTGATCATCGTCGGCGCCGTCCACATCGCCCAGGCGCTGGCGCCGATGGCCGCGCTGATGGGTTATGCCGTCACCATCGTCGATCCGCGCCGCGCGTTTGCCACCGACGCGCGCTTTCCGACCGTGACGCTCTCCGACGACTGGCCCGACGAGGCGATGGAGAAGTTGTCGCCCGATCGCCGCACGGCGGTGGTGACGCTGACCCATGATCCCAAGCTGGACGATGCAGCCCTGTCGGTGGCGCTGAAGTCGCCCGCCTTCTACATCGGCTCGCTGGGATCGCGCCGCACGCACGCGAGCCGGCTGCAGCGCCTCGGCGCGCTCGGATTCTCCGAGGCGGAACTCAACCGCATCCGCGGCCCCGTCGGCCTCAGCATCAATGCGATCTCGCCCGCCGAGATCGCGGTCTCGATCCTCGGTCAGATCACCGAGGTCCGGCGGAAGGACGCGAAGTGAAAGCGCATTCCGAAGCCCCTTCCCCAACCCTCCCCCGCCTTCGGCGGGAGAGGAGGCATGAGGGCGCGCGCTATCGGACTCCCTCTCCCTGCGGAGCAGGGGGAGGGTTGGGGAGGGGGCTTCTTCACTCATGAAATTCGGCCCGATCCCCCTGAAGGACGCCGAAGGCGCCATCCTCGCTCATACCCAGCGGGTGAAGGAGAAGGTGTTCAAGAAGGGCCGCGTGCTCTCCGCCGCCGACGTGCAGGCGCTGGCCGCGGCGGGCCTGGAAGAGGTGATCGCCGCCCGGCTCGAGCCCGGCGACGTGCCGGAGGACGAGGCGGCCAATCGGCTGGCGACCGCGCTTGCCGGCGAGCACGTGACCGCGTCGGCGGCCTTCACCGGCCGGGCCAATCTCTTCGCCGCCTGCTCGGGCCTCGCCGACTTCGATCCGGCGCGCTTGGCCCAGCTCAACCTGGTGGACGAGGCGGTGACGCTCGCGGTGGTGCCGCGCTACGAGCCGGTCGAGCCTGGCCAGATGATCGCCACGCTCAAGATCATTCCCTTCGCGGTGAAGAAGGCGGTAGTCGATACCTGCGCCGAGGTCGCGCGCTACTTAGGCCCTCTGGTCTCGGTGGTGCCGTTCCGGCCGACGCCGACCGGGCTGGTGCAGACGCGGCTTTCAGTCACCAAGGAGAGCGTGCTCGATGGCACGGTGGAGACGACGCGCGAGCGCCTGGCGCGGCACGGCAGCGCGCTGGTGGCCGAGCGTCGCTGCGGCCATACCGAGCGCGAGATCGCCGAATCGATCAAGGCGTTGATGGATGACGGCTGCAAGCTGGTGCTGGTCGCCGGCGCCTCTGCCGTGGTCGACCGCCGCGACGTGATCCCGGCCGGCATCATCCGCGCCGGCGGCAAGGTCGAGCATTTCGGCATGCCGGTCGATCCCGGCAACCTGATGCTGATGGGGCGCATCGGCGACACGCCGGTTCTCGGCCTTCCTGGCTGCGCGCGCTCGCCCAAGTTCAACGGCTTCGACCTCGTGCTTCACCGCGTGCTGGCCGGTGCGCCGGTCACGCCCCAGGACATCATGCGGATGGGCGGCGGCGGATTGCTCAAGGAGATCCCGACCCGGCCGCTGCCGCGGGCGACGCGGCCCGACCAGGAGAAGCCGGTCCAGCGCATGCCGCGTATCGCCGCCCTCGTGCTCGCCGCCGGCCAGTCGCGCCGCATGGGCGGGTCCAACAAGCTGCTCGTGCAGATCGACGGCAAGCCGATGGTGGCCCATGTCGTCGACATGCTGCTGACCTCGAAGGTGTTCACCATCACCGTCGTCACCGGCCACCAGGCGGACCAGGTGCGGGCGGCGCTCAGCGGCCGCAAGGTCGGCTTCGTCCACAACCCGCGCTTCGGTGAAGGCCTCTCGACCACGCTCGCCGCCGGCGTCGCTGCTCTGCCGCCGGAGGCCGACGGCGCCGTCGTCTGCTTGGGCGACATGCCGAAGCTGACCGCCGCTGCCGTCGACAAGCTGATGGCGGCCTTCAACCCGGTCGAGAACCGTTCGATCATCGTGCCGACCTCGGGCGGCAAGCGCGGCAATCCCGTGCTCTGGGGCAAGCGCTACTTCGCCGAGATGCGGGCGGTCTCCGGCGACGTCGGCGCCCGTCACCTGATCGGCGAGCACCAGGACCAGATGGCCGAGGTCGAGATCGGCGACCGCGGCGTGCTCATGGACATCGACACGCAGGAGGCGCTGGACGCGCTCAGCGCCGAGGGCCGTGACGTCACGGTGCCGGCGTGAGGATCAGGGATCAGTTTCCGCTCCTGGTATCCGACCCCGGGCTCCACTACCTGGACTCCGGCGCTTCCTCGCAGATCCCGGCGTCAGTGCTCGACACGGTCCATCTGTTCGAGACCACGCAGCGCGCCAACGTCCATCGCGGCGTCTATCGCCTGGCTGAGGCGGCGACCGCGGCCTATGAAGGCGCGCGGGACGAGATCGCGCGATTCTTCTCCGCGGCGCGCGACGAGATCGTGCTCACCTCCGGCACGACGGCGGCGATCAACCTGGTCGCCCATAGCTTCGGCAACGGCCTCGCCGCCGGCGACGAGATCGTCATCAGCGAGCTCGAGCATCATTCCAACATCGTGCCCTGGCAGATGCTGCGGGATCGCCGCGGCCTCGTTCTCAAAGTGCTGCCGGTCACCGAAGACGGCCGCATCGACCTGAGTGCCCTCGACCGCGTGCTGACCAAGCGCACCCGGCTGGTGGCGCTCGCCCATTGCTCGAACGTCACCGGCGCCGTGGTCGATCTCGCCCGTGTCGTCGCCGCGGCGAAGTCATGCGGGGCGGCGGTGCTGGTCGACGGCGCTCAGCGCGTGCCGCACGGGCCGCTCGACATCCCGGCGCTCGGCGTCGATTTCTACGCCTTCTCCGGCCACAAGATGTACGCGCCGCACGGCATCGGCGTGCTCTGGGGCGGAGCCGAGCGGTTGCAGGCGATGCCGCCCTTTCTCGGCGGCGGCGACATGATCCGCCGCGTCACGCTGGAGACGACCGAGTACGCGCCGCCGCCGGCGCGCTTCGAGGCGGGGACGCCCAACATCTCCGGTGCGATCGGCCTCGGCGCCGCCTGCCGCTGGATGACCGGCCTCGACTGGCCGGCAATCGCGCAGGAGGAGTTGCGCCTCACCGGCCGCCTCCTCGACGGCCTCGCCCGGGTGTCGGGCGTGCGCGTGCTGGGGCCGCTCGGCCTGCAGCAGCGGATCGGCGTCGTCTCCTTCGCCATGGGCGACACGCATCCGCATGACGTGGCGCAGATCCTCGACCGCCACGGCGTCGCCTGCCGCGGCGGGCATCACTGCGCCCAGCCGCTGATGGACCGCTTCGACCTGATGGGGACCACGCGGGCGACGATCGCGCCCTATACCGAGGCCGCCGACATCGACGCCCTGCTCGTCGGGCTCGACGAGGCGAGGCGCGTGCTCGGATGAGCGACGAGCTCTACCAGGAAGCGCTGCTGAAGCTCGCCAAGGAGGCGCCGCGGAAGGGCCGGCTCGAGCCCAACGACGCCAGCGTGCGCCTCGACAACCCGCTCTGCGGCGACCGGGTCCGCATCGACCTTCGCCTGGAGGGCGAGCGCATCACCGACCTGGCGCATGAGGTGCGCGGCTGCGTTCTCTGCCAGGCCGCCGGCGGCATCATCGCGCTCCGTGCCATCGGCTTTGACCGCGCCGGCGTGGCGCGCCTCTGTGAGGACGTCGACCGCGTGCTGGCCGGCGGGACTCCCGAACTCGAAGAGCTCGCCGCCTTCCGCCCGGTCGTGCCGCATAAGAGTCGCCATGACTGCGTGCGCCTGCCGTTCCAGGCCTTGAGGCAGGCGGCGAAGGCCTAAGTCGAGCCCTTTCAACCGCTTAGAGGGTCCGCCAAGGTTGAGTAAACGCGCGTAAAGCCTTCGCAAGTTAATTTACAAAAGATTATTTAAACTTGTATCAATTTTGGGCATGATCCCCCGCGGGGGGAGCATGAGCGACCGGATTCCGACAACCTCGCAGGCCGGATGGGGCCAGATCGATGCGGAGCACGACTTCGCCGACGCCGATCGCGTGCTCGGCCATCCCATGCTCGCCGACGTCCTCCGGTTGTGGCTGGGGCTTCGCCGCAAGGGCGAGCCGCCGTCGCGCGAAGACCTGGACACCCTCATCCTCCAGCCCGGCGTCTTTCCGCAGATCATGCTGCTCGAAGCCGTGGAGCGGGCCGGCCTTCGCGACCTCCGCTACCGGCTGATCGGCGTCGGCCTCACCAATAATTTCGGCAACGACATGACCGGGCGCTACGTCCGCGACGTCTTCGCCGATCCGGCCTATGCCGGCGAACTGATCGCCGCCGCCTACCAGGTGATCGACCGGCGCCAGCCCGTCGCCACCAGCGGCAAGTTCATCCACTCCGACCCGGCGGTGGAGCCGGTGATGGTGTACCGGCTCGGCCTGCCGCTGAAGAAGCTGCCGAGCGGCACGCCGCTTCTGCTGGTCTGCCAGATGTGTGTCCACAAGGGCCAGATCGTCGAGCGGCCGGCTCGCGAGTTCGCCCGCTACGAATCGATCGACGTCGTCGCCTTGAGCGACGGATGCTCCGGAAAGGAGTCGCCGAAATGACAGGCGATGGCAATGCGCGGGCGCTCCGCTCGCTGACGGCGGAGATCGCCGGCTCGTATCTCAAGCATCATCCGCGAGCGGCCGCCGAGGTCTCGCGAGTGATCCGCACGATCCATGACTCGCTGGCCGCGCTCGGTCCGCACTCGCCGACGGCAGAAGGCGCGCTCTCCCCGGCGGTCCCGGTCAAGCGCTCGATCGGCACCGACCGCCTGATCTGCCTCGGCTGTGGGATCGAGCTGAAGACGCTGAAGCGCCATCTCCGCGCCGTCCACAACCTCGATCCCAAGCAGTATCGCGAGAAATGGGGCCTGCCGCCGACCTACCCGATGGTGGCGCCTCGCTACGCCGAGCAGCGCTCGCACCACGCCAAGTCGATGGGCCTCGGCAAGCGGCCGGCGAAGGGGCGGTAGAGCGGTGCGCTTCGTGCCCCCTCCCCCGCGCTTCGCATGGGAGAGGGTTCCGAAGTCACCGCATCAGGAATCCGCCGTCGACGGCGAGGATATGTCCGGTGACGTAGCTGGCGAGGTCGCTGGCGAGGAACACCGCGCCGCGGGCGCATTCGGCCGGCAGGCCCATGCGCCCGAGCGGGATGCGCGAGCGGGCGGACTCCAGCGTCTCCTTGGTCATGCCCGTCCGCTGCATCGGCGTGTCGATGGCGCCGGGCGAGAGCGTGTTCACGGTGATGCCGTGGGGGCCTAAGTCCTTCGCGAAGGACTTGGTCATGGTCATGATGCCGGCCTTGGTGATGGCGTAGGCGGTGGCGCCGACGAAGCCGCCGACCAGGCCGGCGCCGCTCGAGACGTTGACGATGCGGCCCCATTTGCGCGGCTTCATCGCCTCGCCGGCGGCGCGGCAGAGGAAGTACTGGCTCCTCAAGTTCACGTTCATCAGCCGGTCCCACTCGGCCTCGTCCACCTGCTCGACGTCGATCCGGCGGAGCACGGCGGCGACGTTCAGCAGGATGTCGAGCCGGCCCTCGCGCTTGGCCGTGCGCTTGACGAGCGCATCGCAGGCGGCGAGGTCGGCGAGGTCGATCACCTCGGCGGTATGGCCGGTTCCGGCGAAGCCTTTGACCGTCGCCTTCACGCCGTCCGCGTTGACGTCGCAGGCGGTGACCCGGGCGCCGGATGCTGCCAGGATTTCGGCAGCGGACTTGCCGATGCCCGATGCGGCCCCGGTGACGATGGCGACGCGGCCTTCGAGGCCGAGGATTGAGAGTTCGGGGCTCATCGGAGCATCAGCCCCCCTTCGACGTCGAGCGTATGCCCGGTGACGTAGCTGCCCCAGTCGCCGACCAGGAACAGGATGGCCTTCGCCACCTCTTCCGGCTGGCCGGCGCGTTTCAGCGGCACGCTCCTGGCGTAGTGCGCGTTCCAGCTATCCTCGGTGAAGCCGTGGCGGCCCATCGGCGTGTCGATGCCGCCAGGGCAGATGGCGTTCACGGTAACGTTGTGCGATGCCAGCTGGCGGGCCAGCGACTTCGCCAGCGCCAGGCTGCCGCCCTTGCCGATGGCGTAGACCGAAGAGCTGTCGGCGCCGCCGTTGAAGGCGGCGGTCGAGCTGATGACGATGATGCGGCCGGAATTCTGCTCGCGCATCGGCCGTGCCGCCGCCCGGCACATGGCGAACTGGCTGAGCAGGTTGGTGTCCATCATCTTTTCCCAGAGCGCCGCATCGACCTCGGCGATCGGCACGCGGCGCAGGATGGCGGCGGCGTTCACCAGGATGTCGAGGCGCTTTCGGCGAGCGAGCACGCCCGCGACCACCTGCTCGCAGGCGGCGGGCACCGAGAGATCGGCGACGTCGGTCGAACCGTTGTCGCCGAGATCGAGGCCGGCCAGGCCCTTGTGGTTGATGTCGACGGCGGTGACCAGGCAGCCGGATTTCGCCAGCAGCTCGGCGGTGGCGCGGCCGATGCCGGACGCGGCACCGGTGACCAGCGCCACCTTGCCGGCGAGGCCGAAGCCGGTGCCGGGATCGGCGGAGACGGTGACGCCGGCGGTGAGCTCGCTCATGCGCCGGCTTCCGGCATCTTGAACGGCGTGGGATCGATGAAGCGCTTCAGCACGTTCCGGGTGATCCGTTCGATGTTGTTGTCGTAGTTGTTCCACGAAAGCGAGCCCGACCAGGCGATCGAGCCGACCGAGAAGACCGCGCCGCCGCCCGGCGTCTCGAAGAACACAATGTCGGCGCGGACGGGATCGAGGTCGTCCTCTTTCTGCTTCGGCACCAGGTCGGTGAAGCTCGGCACCGAGATGTCGTAGACGTTGGTGTGGTTGAATGAGGACGCCAGCAGCAGTGCGTGGCGCGGCGAACCTAAGTTGACGTCGTAGCGGTCGATCTCGTAGCCGGCGGCACCGCCCACCAGCACGCCGAAATCTCCGACGACCTCATCCTTCACACCGTCGAAGATGAAGGCGGCGCGTGCATTATGGCTCGCCTTCGAGCGCCGGTAGCCGGTGCAGGCATCGAAGCCTTGCGTGACCATGCCGACGCCGCAGATCAGGTTCGGCGGGCGGCCGACGCGGAGCCAGGTGCCCGCGACCTCGCCGGTGAAGCTCATGTTGCTCTCTCCCTCGACGTTGGAGGCGAGGAAGCCCTGGCCGGCGCGGCGCACCTCGACCACGCCCGGAAGCGTCGGGTGATACGCCGTCCGCCAGTAGAAGCCGTTGCCGCCGAGATACATGAAGCGGCCGCCGTCGCGAAGGAAGGTCTCGACCGCATCCTTCATCTCGGTCGTGTAGTACTCGGGATGGGATCCCGTGAAGATGCAGGCGTAGTCGGAGATCGCCGAGACGCCCTCGGAATGCAGGTCGTCGTCGGTCACCACCTCGTAGTCGATGCCGGCCTGCTCCAGCCAGGCGATGAAGAACAGGTCCTGGCAGAACTTGTAGACGCGCCCCGTCGGCCGGAAGTTGGTCACCGGCCGCAGCATCGAGGAATAGAGCGTCAGGCTGCCGTCCGAATGTGGGTCGTAGGTCGAGGATCCGAGGTCCGGATACTCCTCCATCAGGAAGTCGGTGCGATCCAGCACGGTGACGCGGCCGTGATAGAGCTCGCTCCAGCGGCCTTCAACGCGTGAGCGGAAATTCGAGTAGGCAGCATAGGTGCAGGTCGGCACCAGAAAGGCACAGCGGGCTTTCGCCGCGCCCTTCTTAGGCCGCACGAAGAAGGGCACCCAGTATTCGGAATCGCCGGCTTCGAGGCGGCAGGCATAGGTGCCGCTCTTCCAGCCGTCAGGGATCTCGACCTCGAAAGCGGTCGGCCAGAGGGCGTCGTAGATGTCGTCGTCGTGGAAGTGGATCGCGCCATACTGCTCGGGGATCGCCCGCCAGTCGTGGCGCTCGGCCTTCCAGTTGGAACCGAAGACCGCGCGGGTCGGCAGGTTGATCGTGCGGCCCCAGAGCCCGTTCGGCGACAGGTCGCTGACGGTCTCCGAGCCGATGTCGCGCGCAAAGTCCCAGTCGGCGACGGCATCCACATGGGCAGGTCCGGTCGGCCCGGCCAGCGCCAGGCGCTCCAGCTCCGGCGTGCCGAGCGCGCGGGCGAGCACGCGCGGGCGCTCGATCTTGCCGTTGTAGTGGCGGATGGCCCGTGTTCCCTCGGCCGCGGCGCCGATGCGGAACGGCCGGTTGCCGGCGTCGGGCTTCGCGATCTTGTCGATGCGCGTCTCGGCCGCGCCCAGCGCGTCGAACTGGAACAGCTCGACCTCGCGCGTGTAGAGCAGTGCGGTGCCGGCAGCGGCATCAACCGAGGCGGCGACGAAGGCCCAGCGCTTCGCCCGCAGTTTCCGCGGCAACGGGTAGCGCTTGTCGCCGATGGCAAGCGCCAGCCGGCTGTCGGCATCGATGACGAGGCCGATGCCGCCGGCGCCATTGGCATCGAGCGTGCCGAGGATCGCCTGCTCGCCCTTCCCCGGCAGCGTCGGCCAGACGAAGGCGGCCAAGGTGCAGGTGGCAAGCGACGAGAGCTTCGGATTGGCCGGGATCTCGGCATAGCTGCCGGCCGGGATCGGGTGATGCTTGCCCGCATGCTCGCCGTTGACGGTTGAGGACATCACGTCGAACTTGAACTCCGGCGCATGCGGCGGCGCGAAGCTCTGCGGGCTCAGCAAGCGGACGATCGTCGCCTTGTATTTCGGCGCGCCATCGCAGCTCACCTTGAACTGGATGCGCTCGCCGACGCGCACGCTGCGCAGGTCGGCATATCCCATCACCGCGGCCATGCGTGGCTCCTTAGTTGATCGCCAGCTTCTGGCCGGTCAGCGCTTCCCAGCGCAGCTTGAAGACATGCCACTCGGCCTCCTCCAGCGAGGTGAAGGTCGGGCCGATGAGGATCGGCTTCAGCGGACGCGTGTCCGACATCTTCGCCAGCGTCCATTCGGTGTGCGGCTTCGAGAGGAAGAGGAAGTAGCGGCCCTCGATCGGCGTCGTCCGCATCACCGCCAGCAGCTCCTGGAGCGCCGGCGTGTGCCCGCCGAAGGGCTTGTTGCGGAATTCCCGGGCGAGGTCGATCCATGCCGGATCGACCTTGATCGTCAGATTTCCCTCGCGGTCGCGCATCCCGCTTCCCCCGTCACGATCAGATGAGGGCCGAGTGTCGGAGGGACCCGGGGCGGGGTCAACCGGGACCGTCGATCGGCGGAGCGTCAGTCGCCCCGGAAGTCGAGACCCTTGATGTGCGTGCCAACTTGTTCGAACGGCGGCTTGATCCACCCCGTCAAGCCGAACTCGTCCCGCACCAGGAATAGGCCGCGGTCTTCGATCAGGATCTCGATGGCGGCGCCCTTGGCGATGATGGCGCTCGGGCGGGCGAGGCCACGGTCGGCGAAGATCCGGAGGTCGCGCAGCGCCTCGGATCGGAGCCCGACATAGCGCATCGGCTGCGGGACCTCCTCGAGGATCCCGCCCCGCTCGCAGAACTTGCGACGGACGTCGAAGGCGCTGTTGGTACGCGACGAGCTGTAGAGGCAGCCGTCGCCGGGAAAGACGAAGACCTCGCCCGCCACCGTAAGCGAAGGAGCGGTCGCGACCGGCGCCCCTTCCCGGATCAGGGCGCATTCCGGGTCGCCGCTGCCGCCGGTGTTGCAGGACAGCTGCCAGACCGCGCGGGCGCGCCGCGACAGCCGGATCTTGAACGGTGATTGGACCAGGACGCCGGCACCCTCGATCTCTATGGGGCCGTTGTCCGGTTCATCAGGTGGCAGCGTCAGCGCCGGCCGGTAGAGGACCTCGATCCAGTCGTCGATCAACCCCTTCCGAGTCAGCGTCCTGAAGGCGGCGGGCATGTTGACGCGCGATGCCGCGTCGGGGACGCCGAGAGGGAGAAGCTTCTGGCGCTGCCCTTCGCCGAGGGCGGGCAGGGAAACCAGGAGAGCGAGAAGGACGAAGCCGAACGCGCGACGGAACAGGGTGTCAGCTCTTGATGTCGAGCAGCGAGCGTTCGAGCTCGTCGGCGACCTGGATGACCTTGAGGTTCGCCTGGAAGGCGCGCTGGGCGACGATCTGGTTGGCCTGCTGCTGGGCGAGGTCGACGTTCGGGCGGTCGACAAAGCCTTCGGCACTCGCATCCGGCGCGTCCGGCTCGAACTGCTGGATCGAGGTCGGGTCGACGGCGACCACGCTGGCGCGCACGCCGCCGGTCTGGACGCTGGTCTCCACCACCTGACCCGGGCGGAACAGCGGCGTGCCGTCGGCGGCCGTCGTGTCGGTGGAGTTCTTCGGCGCGGCGCGGCTCCGGAGATTGGCGACGTTGGACGCCACGACCTCCTCTCGCCTGGCGGCGGCGATGGCTCCGGAGAGGGCATTGGTTATGGCGCCGGTCATGGGACCAGCATAATGCGCCGGGGCGGCTTAAGAAAGTGTGACACCCATCACCTTGGAACCCTCCCTCGCGCGCAGCGCGGGGGAGGGCAGGGTGGGGGGCCGAGCGTCAGCGAGGTCTTACGGGACGACCTCGCTTGCGCTCGGCCCCACCCCAACCCTCCCCCGGTAAAGCCGAGGGAGGGGGCGAAGCTATCGCGGCGCCAGTACCGACAGCATCGTGTTCGTGCCTTCGATGATCTTCATGAAGGCGCCGAGATCCATGCGGTTGATGGCGACGAAGGCGCCGAGGCCGCGGCCGGGCACGAAGACGGCATAGGTGAGGAAGCCGGAAAAGCCGCCGGTCTTCTGGATCAGGAGCGGCGTGCGGTCGGTGGGCAGGTTGATCTCCCAGACCAGCCCCAGGCCGCCGATCGGCAAGCTGCCGTCGAGCGCGATGACGGCGTCCAGGGATTGGCGGCTGTGATACATCGCCTGCGCGAGGCTGCGCGTCGCGGCGCGCGGGCCGGGTGCGGTCGAGACGTTGTAGCGAAGCCAGCGCGCCATGTCGTCGGCGGTCGAGAACACGCCGCCGCTTCCCTGCATGACCTCGCTTCCGTCCCAGGCATCGGCCGGGGTGTTGTCGGCGTTGTAGCCGGTCATGAAGCGGCCGCGCTGCTCGGCGCGAAGCTCGGTCGCGGTGTCGCTCATGCCGAGGGGCCGCGAGATGCGATCGGCGACCAGCGCGCCGAAGGACGACCCGGTGGCGCGGCCGAGCAGGTGGCCGAGCAGCCCGAAGCCATAGTTCGAGTAGTTCGCCACGCGGCCCGGCGGATATGTGAGCCGGTATTTCTGCAGATAGTCGAAGTAGCGCTCGGGCGTGAGATACGGGTAGGGGTTGCCGGCCAGCTTCGGATCCTCGTCGGGTTCGTAGTCGCGGGGGAACCCGGCGGTGTGGGTCGCGAGATCGAGGAGCGTGATGGTGCGGCCGGCGAAGGCCGGCGCCATCCGGCCCTGCGGCAGCAGGCCCTGGATCGGATCGGTGAGGCGGACCGTTCCCTCGACGACGAGATCGGCCAGGACCTGTCCGGCCATCGCTTTCGAGATCGAGCCGAGGCGGACGACGGTGTGGCCGTCGGGCTTCTTGCGATTGCCCTTGGTGGTCTCGCCGAAGCCGAGTACGGCGGTGTTCTCGCCGCGCACCACGGCCATGACCATGCCGACCGCGCCCGACTGCTGGAACAGGCCCTCGCCCTGCACCTGCGCCATGACGTTCAACGCGCCGTCCTCGGCACGCGCGGGGGCAGCGGCCAGAAGCAGGAGGCCGAGCCCGGCCGCGCAGAGCGACGGGACCAGGTGGCGAGCGAGACGTTTGTTCATCATGACGACGGATCCTCGCTTCGAGTGCGCCGGAGTATGGGGCCGATGACCGGAGCGACCAAGGGGAGGCCGGCTCGTCGGAACCGGCTATAGTCGGCGCACCTGACTCGGGAGGGACCATGACGACGGTGATGAGCTGGGACGACTGGATGACCCATGATGCGATGGGTCTCGCCGAACTCGTCCGGAAGAAACAGGTGACGCCGCGCGAGCTGGCGGAGCAGGTGAAGGCCGGCATCGCCAAGGTCAATCCGACCATCAACGCGGTGGTCGAGGTCTTCGACGACGTCGTCGCCGATCCGCTGAAGGACGGCATGAACCCGGGCGGCCCCTTCGCCGGCACACCCTACCTGATGAAGGATCTCGGGCCGACGCTGAAGGGCCGGAAGCAGGAGATGGGCGCCTTCCTGATGCAGGGCAACGTCGCTGCCGCCGACAGCTTCCTCACGACCAAGATCCGCAAGGCCGGTCTCAACATCATGGGCCGCACCACCACGCCGGAATTCGGCGTCTGCGGCACGGTGCAGAATCCGCGCGTCTACATCTCGCGCAATCCCTGGGATCTGGCCTACACCACCGGCGGCTCGTCGGCGGGCACGGGTGCCGCGGTCGCCGCCGGCGTGCTGCCGCTCAGCCATGCGAGCGACGGCGGCGGCTCGATCCGCATCCCGGCCGGCATCAACGGCAATGTCGGGCTGAAGCCGTCACGTGGCGTGTTCTCCGCTTCGCCCGGCGGCTCGGACCTGATGGCCGTCGTCTCCGTGCAGGGCTGCCATTCGCGCACCGTGCGCGACACCGCCGCCTTCGTCGATGCCTGCCGCGGTGCCGCTCCCGGCGAGTTCATGCCGTTCTGGACGCCGAAGGAATCCTGCCTCGACATGGTCGGGCGCGATCCTCGCAAGCTGAAGATCGCGCTCTCGCATGAATGGGGCGACTACCGCTCGACCCCGCACATCGCCGCCGAGCTGGAGAAAGCCGGCAAGGTGCTGGCGGGTCTTGGCCATACGGTCGAGTGGAAGACCCCCGACGTCGATTTCCGCGCGGCCTTTGCGGCGCAGACCGCCTGCTACATCACCAACATCGCGATGAACCTCGAGCGCCAGACCAAGGCGAAGGGGCACAACCGGCCGACCACCGAGTGGATCGAGCCGATGAACGTGAAGATCTGGGAAGCCGGGATCAATCTTCCCTACTCGGCGCGCTCGCAGATGGAAGCGACCTTCAACCAAACCTCGCGCGCCTTCGGCCAGTTCTTCGAGGAGTGGGACATCCTGCTGACCCCGCTCTCGACGCTGACCACGCACAAGCTCAACGACAACACCTATGCGACGCTGAACGACAGCGACACGCCCGAGGGATGGTTCCACAAGCTCTGGGGGATGTATGCCTATACCCCGCTCGGCAATCTTTCCGGCATCCCCGGGATCTCGATGCCGATGGCTCAGCACGACAACGGGTTGCCGCTCGGTATCCAGGCACTGTCGAAGCAGGCGAATGACGGACTGCTGCTGCAGCTCGCGGCCCAGATCGAGCGCGCGCTGGGCGGCAAATGGAACGGTGGGCGCCGCCCGGGCGTACATGTAACGGCTCGATAAGGAGAGATCACATGTCCTATGCAGATGGATTCGTGCTGGCCATTCCGAAGAAGAACATCGAGGCCTATCGCAAGATCGCGAAGATCGCCAGCAAGGTCTGGAAGGAGCACGGCGCGCTCGACTACAAGGAATGCGTCGGCGACGACCTTGCGGTGAAGTTCGGCGTGCCGTTCACGAAGATGATGAAGACCAAGCCCAGCGAGACCGTCGTCTTCGCCTGGATCGTCTACAAGTCCCGCGCACATCGCGACCGCGTCAACGCCAAGGTGATGGCCGATCCGCGGCTGACTTCGATGGAGGGCAAGCCGATGCCCTTCGACATGAAGCGCATGGTCTATGGCGGCTTCAAGGTGCTGGTCAGCGCGTAGACATCGGAAACCCTCTCCCGCGCTACGCACGGGAGAGGGTCTTCGAGGGCGCTATCCTTGATTCCCGACGCGTGTCGTTATACTCAAGCGTATGCTTAACCAATCCGCGCCGCTCGATCTGATGTTCCAGGCGCTGGGGGATCCGACCCGGCGGGTGATGGTGGAGCGTCTGAGCCGCGGGCCGGCGTCGGTCAGCGAGCTCGCCAGGCCGCTCGCGATGTCGCTGTCGGCGGTGGTGCAGCATCTGCAGGTGCTGGAGGCGAGCGGCCTCGTGCGTTCGGAGAAGCAGGGCCGTGTGCGCACCTGCCGGATCGAGCCGGCGGCGCTGAAGACGGCTGAGCAATGGATCATCGAGCGGCGGGCGAACTGGGAGCGTCGCCTCGACCGCCTGGCCGACTACCTCGCCGAGGAAGGCGAGACGCCCGACAAGCGGAGGAAACGATGAGCGGCCGCTCCGTCATCCACGACACCTTCCGGATCGACCGCCGCTTCGAGGCCAAGCCGGCACGGGTCTTCGCCGCCTGGGCCAAGCCCGAGGCCAAGGCACGCTGGTTCTCCTGCCATGACGACTGGGTGACCGCCGCGTACACGCTCGACTTCAGGGTCGGCGGGCGCGAGCGCCTGAGGATCGGTCCGGCCGGTGGCACGGTGCACGGCTTCGACGGGCACTACCACGACATCGTCGAGAACCAGCGCATCGTCTACGCCTACGAGATGCGGCTCGATGCGCGGCTGATCTCGATCTCGCTGGTGACGGTGCTGTTCGAACCCGACGCCAAGGGCACGCGCCTCGCCTTCATCGAGCAGGGCGCTTTCCTCGACGGCTATGACGATGTCGCCGGCCGCGTGCACGGGACGAATGCGGGCCTCGACAAGCTGAAAGCGGAGCTGCGACGAGCCTGACCGTCAGCCGTGCTTTGCGGTGTCACCGGCGAGCCAGTTTCCGAGCAGGCCGTCCTTCCTCAGGGTCCGCCGGGTCAGGCCTTCCTGCGCCAACGCGCGGGTGACGTCCTTGACCGCGAGCCCCGGCGTTCCTTCGCCGAAGAACTCCAGTGCGATCTCGAAGTCGGCGAGCCCCGGCCGGCGCGCGATCAGATCGAGCACCGCCTTCCGGCTGAACGACGTGGCCATCATGGCGCGAAATTACGTCAACGACGTCCCGACGCCTCGTGATCAAACGGTAACAGGATGCCGCATGACCATTCGTTGAGAAAACGGAGCCGCCATCCGGCGCTGTCGTCAGCGCGCCAGCTTGCCGAGCAGCTCGGCCAGGCGCTCCAGGCTCTGGATCCAGCCGGCTTCCATGCCGTCCAATGCCTGCGATGCGGCGGGCAGGGCGGTGGCGGTCGATTGCAGGGTCAGCGTGGTCTCGCCGTCATCGTCGGCGAAGACGACGATGGTGCGGCCAACCAGCTGCGGCGAGCCCTGGGCATCGGGAACGGCACCGGTGGTGAAGACCAGCCGCTCGGCCTTCACGACCTCCTGGAAGGCGCCGGTCATCGGATAGACCGTGCCGTCGGGCGCGGCCATGTCGATGCGGATGGCGCCGCCGCGGCGGAGGTCCAGCTCGCAGA
>CAXNIC010000064.1:0-16839 GCA_964201945.1 Alphaproteobacteria bacterium | reverse complement strand
CGGTCGGCCACAGGCCCCCGGCGACCTTCGGGCCGATCCCGGGAAAGCCCTTGACCAGCCACGATCCGGACATAAAGTGGGTCGCGCCGGGCAAGGGGTGACCCCCCTGTCACGGGAAACCGCGGGACGCGGGCACGAGACCAGGCGACTTTCGGGCTCGAAGCACGCAGACCGCACGTAGACTGGAGGGACATCGTAATGAAGAAACTGCTTCTGGGCACTTCGGCGCTGGTCGCCGTTGGCCTTTGCGCCAGTGAAGCCTCCGCTCAGGGCTATGCTACCCTCGGCGGCTTTTTCCGGAACTACGGTCAGGTTTATGACCACAGCAGCGTGCAGTCGACCGGCCCCGCCGCTGGCGCGACCATCACCGGCTCGCGCGACTTCAACCTCACCTCGAACAACGAAGTTCACTTCAAGGGTGAGACGAAGCTCAACAACGGCCTGATCTTCGGGTTCCGGCTCGAGCTCGAAGCCTGGACGCAGAACGGCTCGACCAGCGCCCAGTCGATCGACGTGATCGACGAAGGCTGGGGCTACGTGAAGGGCTCCTTCGGCGAGATCCGGTTCGGTGAAGAAGACGACGCCCGCAAGATGAAGGGCTATTCGTCCTACATCATCCCGCAGCTCGGCTTCGGCGTGGACTCGCCGGACGGCATCTACTCGCTCGGCACCTCGACGACCTACTTCAACGTCGAAAACGACTCGATGAAGGTCCTGTACTTCTCGCCGTCGTTCTCGGGCTTCTCGTTCGCCGCGTCCTACACCCCGGATGCGGTGCACGGCTCGCGCAACTTCGGCCTCCAGGGCCGTGACGACTGCGACGGCACCCAGGGTCGTAACTGCAACGGCGACGCGTGGTCGGTCGCTGCCGACTACCGCGGCAAGTTCGGCGACACCACCATCGGCATCGACGTCGGCTACACGGGTTCCAGCCGTGAAGTCCCGACCGGTACCGCCGCTCGTGACGACGTGTCCGCCATCCGCGCCGACGCGTTCCTGCAGGTTGCGGGCTGGGAAGCCAGCATCCAGTGGGGCAAGCAGGAGAATGGTCGCGGCAACAACCTGAACGACCAGGCTCTGGGCGGCGCGCTGATGTACACCTTCGGTCCGTGGACCGTTGGCGGCTTCCTGCAGCAGGGCAAGGCTGACCTGGCCGCCGGTGGCCAGAACAAGCTGACCCACTTCATGCTGGCCGCTGGCTACAATCTCGGTGGCGGCGTCGGCGTCGCGGCTTCCTACAGCTACCAGAAGCTGAACCAGGCGACTGGTGCGGATCCGTCGGCCTCGACCGTCGTCTTCGGTATCGGCGCGAACTTCTAAATCTCGCGTCTCGTGCCTTCGAGGGGAGCGGCCTAAGGCCGCTCCCCTTTTCTTTTCCGGCGACGTTCTTCTTCAGGTCCGGTCATGGGCGGCATTCTCTGGCTCGCGTCATATCCCAAGTCCGGGAATACGTGGCTGCGCGCCTTTCTGCACAACTTCCTCCGGAACCCGGACCAGCCCTACGACATCAACAAGCTGATGGAGTTCACGGCGGGTGAGAGCGCGACCGTGCTCTACCGTCCGTTCGATCCCCGCCCGTGGACCGAGTACACCCGCGAGGACGTGGCGAAGATCCGCCCGCTGGTCCATCGCGAGCTGACCAAGTCGTTCCCCGATACCGTCTTCGCCAAGACCCACAACGCGCTGCTCGAGGATTTCGGCCACCCCACGGTCAACATGGAGGTGACCGCGGGCTCGATCTACGTGGTGAGGAACCCGCTCGACGTCGCCATCTCCTATGCCCACCACCTCGCCATCGACTATGACGAGGCGATCAAGCTGCTGGGCACCAAGGGCGCCATGACCATCCCCTCCGAACGCCACGTGCACGAGCTGATGGGTTCGTGGACGCAGCATGTCGAGAGCTGGACCGGCCGCCCGAACCCCCGCCTCCACCTCGTCCGCTACGAGGATCTGCTGGAAAGCCCGTTCAAGAGCTTCGGCGGCATCGCCCGCTTCCTCGGCATCAACGCGACCCGCGACCGCCTGGACAAGGCGATCAAGCAGTCCTCGTTCAAGGTGCTGAAGAACCAGGAGAAGGCCAAGGGCTTCATCGAGCGGCCGGCCAAGGCCGAAGCCTTCTTCCGCAAGGGCGAAGCCGGCCAGTGGCGCCGCGAACTCAGCCCGGAGCAGGTGAAGCGCCTGATCGGCGACCACCGCGAGCAGATGGAGCGCTTCGGCTACGTGCCCGCCGACTACAAGTGACCGGGCAGCGCGCGTGACCATCGCCGACAATCTCGCCCTCGTCCGCCGGCGCATCGCCGATGCGGCCGCTGCGGCCGGGCGCCGGGCAGACGAGGTGACCCTGGTCGCCGTCTCCAAGACCGTGGAGACGCCTGGCCTCGAAGCCGCGCTCGCGGCCGGCCAGCGCCTCTTCGGCGAGAACCGGGTGCAGGAGGCGGCCGCCAAGTGGCCGGCGCTGAAGGAGCGCTACCCCGACCTTCGGCTCCGCCTGATCGGCCCGCTGCAGACCAACAAGGCGAAGGACGCGGTCGCCCTCTTCGACGTGATCGAGACGGTCGACCGCCTGCGCCTGGTCGAGGCATTGGTCCGGGCCTCCGACCAGGTCGGCCGCCGCCCGCATGTGCTGGTCCAGGTGAACATCGGCCGCGAGCCGCAGAAGGCCGGCGTCGATCCGGATGCCGCCGACGATCTGATCGCCGCCGTCCGCGCCTCCGGCCTGCCCCTCGACGGCGTCATGTGCATCCCGCCGGCCGAGGGTGATCCGGCGCCCCATTTCGACCTCCTTGGCGAGATCGCGCGGCGGAACGGCATCGACCAGCTCAGCATGGGCATGAGCGGCGACTTCGAGATCGCCATAAGCCGCGGCGCCACCCATGTCCGGGTCGGCTCGGCGATCTTCGGCGCGAGAGGATGACCGGACAGGATCTGGAACGGACCCGCCTGCTGGCCACTGCCGCCGACGCGTTGAAGCGGGGCGCCCTGCCCGAGGCGGAACAGGCAAGCCGGCTGGTCCTGGCCCGCGCCCCCGATCATCCGGAGGCGCTGAACCTCCTCGGCCTCGCCATGCTGGGCCGCAACCGCGGGGCCGAAGCCGTGGACGCGCTCGCCAAGGCCGCGAGCCGGGCGCCCAAGTCGGCGATGATCCGCTGTAACCTCGCCTTCGCCTGCCGGTCCGCCGGCCGGCTCGAGGACGCGATCCGCGAGGCGCGCCGCGCGCTCCGCCTCGATCCGAACCTGACCGCGGCTCTCACCGTGCTGGGCACCAGCCTGGCCGACCTCGACCGGCCGGCAGAGGCGCTGGAGCCGCTGCAGAAGGCGCTCGAGCGTGCGCCCGGCCTCGGCCGCGTCCTGCTGGCGCTTGCGACGTCGCTCCGTGCGCTCGGCCGCGACGACGAGGCGAGGCAGCGCTACGAGCAGGCGCTCGAAGCGAATCCGACTTCCGCCGACGCCTGGGTCGGCCTCGGCTGGCTCCATGCCGGACAGCGGCGCTACGAGGACGCCGTCCGCTGCTTCCGCGCGGGCCTGGCGGCGAAGCGCGCCAGCCGCTGGTGGCCGGCCGACGGCACGCCGCCGGCGCCGCCCGGCCCGCCGCTGCCGATCAACTCACCGAAGCTCGCCCACGACATCGAGCAGTTCGGCTTCCTCATGGCGGAAGGCCTGCTGCCGCCCGACTTCGCCGCCGTCGCCGCCGCTTACGGCGATTTCAAGCGCGAGATCGAGCGCATCCATGGCGAGGCCGCCACCGTGGCGCTGCCGGCGGCGGAGCTGGGGGCGATCGCCGACAGCTATGCCCGCGTCGTCCATTGGCGCGAGACGCCGGCCCATGCCGGCCCGGTTCTTAGCGAGGCCTGGGACCGGCGCGAGATCGAGCGGCGCTATGCGGTGCCGCCGGGGATCTGCTGGGTCGACGGCCTGCTGACGCCGCGCGCACTCGAGGACCTTCGCCGCTTCTGCCTGGACTCGACGATCTGGAACGACGTCGCGCACAACTTCCAGGAAGGGGCGACGCGCCATGCCTATCTCGGGACCTATGCCGGCGACGGCTTCTGCTGTCCGCTGCTCTTCCAGATCGCCGAAGAGCTCACCCGCGCGCTGCCGGAGGTCTTCAAGGATCACCGGCTGCGGCAGATGTGGGCGTACAAATACGAGCCGCGCCTGGAAGGCATCGGCATCCATGGCGACAACGCCGCGATCAACGTCAATTTCTGGGTGACGCCCGACGAGGCCAACCTGAATCCGGACTCCGGCGGGCTCGTGGTCTATCCGGTCGAAGCACCGGCGGCCTGGGACTTCGACGACTACAACAGGGACCGCAAGAAGATCCGCCGCTTCCTCGACGGCTCGGGCGTGAGCCCGGTCAACGTGCCCTATCGCCAGAACCGCGCCGTCATCTTCAACTCCGACCTCTTCCATGCGACCGCGCCGCTCGACTTCAAGCCGGGCTATGAGAACCGCCGTGTCAACGTGACCATGTTATTTGGTCGCCGCCACGGCTAGGCGGCGCGGAACTCCACCGCAGCGCCGGGACCGATCGCCGCCAGCATGGCGAGAAGGTCGACGCGGGTGAGGGCGAGGCAGCCGGCGGTGGCGCCGAAATCGCGCCGCGCGACGTGCAGGAAGATGGCGCTGCCGAGGCCGGCCACCGGCGGGTCGTCGTTGTAGCCCAGCTCCACCACCAGGTCGTAGATCGCGTCCTCGCGCCACATCTCTTCATGGCTGGCGGCGAAGGGGCGCCGGACCAGCCGGTTGTAGTCGGCGGAGAGCGGGTCGTCGCACCAGCCGTCCTCAGGCCGGATCGGCTGTACCGGCAACGACGTCTGCGGCCGGGCGAGGCGGTCGGAGCGATAGAAGAGGCGGCGCATCGGCCAGATGCCGATCGGGCTCGCGCCATCGCCTTCGCGCTTGCCGGCGGTGACCCCGGTCCGGCCGATGGCGGCGCGGAATGTCCGGTCGCGAAAGGCGGCGGCGGCGCTCCAGGGATGCGGCCCGGCCGGGGTCGCGATCAGCAGCTCGTGGTTCTTCATGGCGGAAAGGTTTTAGCCTGCGGAGACGTTCAGCGCAGCCAGTTGCGCTCAGCGCAGCTAGTCGCGCCTAGCGCAACATGCTCACCTGGGTCGGCTGGGCTCCGGCGGCGTTGCGGGCGCGCATCATCGCGCTGTACTTGTCGAGCGCGCTGAACATTGCCGTCGGAACCTCGTCGCGCTTGATGGCGGTGCCGCCGGCGGTCGGGATCAGGTCGGCGCCTGAGCGGCTCGGCACCCCGCCGCCCTCGCCGACGGGCTGCGGCAGGTCGGTCGAGCGGAAGCGGGCGGCGAGCGGATTCTTATCGCCATGGAAGGAAAGCGGCAGACCGGCCGGCGGGCCGGGAAGCGGGCCGGTGGGCGCGGCGGCGGCAGTCTGCGTCTCCGGCTTCGGGGCCGGGATGTCGATCACGAGCTTGGGCGACGCCTTCTGTGCCGGCGGCGGGACGGCGGAGGAAGATGCGGACGTTGCCTGGGCCATCTGCCGGGTGTCGGCGGCCGGCGGCGAGCCCGGGCCGAACAGGCTGGCGACCACGGTTTCGCCCGGGTCCATGCCGGTCTCGGACTTGAAGGCGTTGCCCGCAAGCGCGAGGGCAAGGCCGACGGGGCCGCCGAACAGGGCGCCGCCGATGATGCTGGGCATGGTCGCGATGCCGTCACCGGTGAGCGCCCGGTAGATGGTGCCGACGACGGGAATGTGCTGAAGCGGGTTCACGATGGCGAGGATGTCGCGGAAGCTGGTGGTGTCGCCGTCCTGCCAGGTCTTGATCTTGCTCGCAGAAGAAGAACCCGGCGCCGTCGCGGGAGCGAACGACGCCGGGGCCAAGTTCATGGAGGAACGATCGATGTCGGTCATGGGTCCGCTAAATAAAGTCACGGACCTAGAAGCAAGGACGGTGCCAGGGGGCAGTCCTTGGATTCCCTCGCTTATTTCCGGAAGCGCCTGAGCTGCCTCGGCAATTCGTGCCGCTGCGGCCACATGGCGTGACGGCAAGTGCCCCTAGAGCAGGTGCCCGGCGCGGTCGCGCTTGGCCTGGAGATAGGCCGCGTTGTGGCCGTTGGAGGGGAAGGCGTGGGCGACCCGGTCGACCACCTCGACCCCGGCCTCGGCCAGCGCGTCGACCTTGTGCGGGTTGTTGGTGAGGAGGCGCACCCGGCCGATGCCGAGCTGGCGCAGCATCTCGGCCGCCGGCAGGAACACCCGCTCGTCGGCATCGAAGCCCAGCGCCTCGTTGGCATCGAAGGTGTCGAAGCCCCGGTCCTGCAGCTCGTAGGCCCGGAGCTTGTTGACCAGGCCGATGTCGCGGCCTTCCTGGGCGAGGTAGAGGACGATGCCCGAACCCGCCTTGGCGATCTGGCGGATGGCGCCCCGCAGCTGGTCGCCGCAGTCGCAGCGCAGGCTGCCGATCAGGTCGCCGGTAAAGCATTGGGAATGCAGGCGGACCAGCACGGCCGCGGCGGGGTCGGGAGATCCGACGACGATCGCCAGATGCTCGCCGCCGCCGTCCAGCGGGCGGAACGCCACCACCCGCGTGTCCTCGGCATCGGCCAGCGGCACCTGCGCCTCGCTGACCCGGGTCAGACGCCTGGCGGCGAGGCCGGAATATGCGGCGACATCGTCGCGCTCGACCAGCAGCAGCGACTGGCTGCGGGCCCAGCGGCGGATCTCCTCCAGCTCGGCCGGCGGCGCCCAGGCGAGCAGGGCGGCGGGGAGCAGGCGGGCGAGCTTGGCGAGCTGGACCGCCGCCGTCGCCAGGCTTTTCGGTGGCTCGGCGAGTACGGCGATGGACGGATCGAAGGCGCCGGCGCTGGGCCTGAGGGTCGGGTCGACCAGCCGGCGGATCGCGAGGTCGTCGCTGCCCTGGGGCAGCGCCAGGGTGTGGACCGCGTTCGAGGTGCCGTCGCGGCCGGTGAGCGCCGCCACCCGCCGCCCGGTCACCGCCAGCACCGGGCCCGAGCCGGCGAGGCGGGCGAGCTCGGCGAACCCGTCGGAGGTCGCCATCTCGGCCGCCAGCATCAGGGCGACCCGGCCCTCCGGGCCGCGCAGGCCCACGATGCCGCCGCGCCTGAGCTCGGACAGCCCGCGCTCGACGGCGATCAGCGCCCGCGGGCGGCGATCATGGCTGGCTTTGCCGATTTCCCCCATGACCGGAACATATAGGGCGGCCGGCGGCCTTGCCAACGCGAGGTGAGGTACCAGAGGCCTAAGGTTGTGGGGCATTGAGGTGCTTGGGTGCCGCTGCTAGTCTCGTCCGGTCGCGACAGAAGTGCTCGCGAGGGGTGGTCCGTCCTATCCGACACGTGCACAACACGGCAGCCGAATGCTGCCGCCAAGGGGGAAGTCTCATGCGCAAGCTCGCTCTCATCGCTCTGGTCGCCGCTCTCTACTTCGTGCCGCAGTCGGCGATGGCCCAGGCTGCGGCCAAGCCCGGCGACGTCTTCGGCCTCAACAGCTCGCAGGTCGTGGCCATCGGCGTCGGCGTCGTCGGCGGCATCATCGTGGCCGAGGCGCTGCTGGTGTCCGCGCCGGTCTATGCCGCTGCTGCCGTCGGCGGCGTGGTCGGCAACTGGTGGTACTCGCAGAAGTCCGTGGAAGAAGCCGCCAAGAAGTAGCGCGGACGAGGACACGGCCGCCGGAACGACATCGGCGGCCGTCCGGTCTGGACGAAGCCGAGCGACCGCCGACGCCGGCCGCTGACAGGAGGCATGTGACGTGACTTCGTCCCGGGCAAAGCCCTATGCCGGCGTCTTTCCGATCGCGCCGACGCCGTTCACCGTCTCCGGCGACCTCGATCTCGACGGCATGCGCCGCGTGCTCGACTGCATGATCGACCAGAGTGTCGACGGCATCTGCATCCTCGCCAACTACTCCGAGCAGTTCCTGCTCTCCGACGCCGAGCGCGACGTGCTCAGCGACGTCTGCTTCAGCCATGTCGCCGGCCGCGTGCCGATCATCGCCACCACCAGCCATTTCTCGACCCGCATCGCCGCCGAGCGCGCGGCGAAGGCGGCGAAGGCCGGTGCCGCCATGCTGATGCTGATGCCGCCTTATCACGGCACGTTCCTGAAGGCCGGCGAGCAGGGCATGGTCGAGCACTTCAAGGCGGTCGCCGATGCGGCGCAGATTCCGCTCATGGTGCAGGACGCGCCGTTGAGCGGCGTCGTCCTCTCGGTTCCGTTCCTGGCGAGGCTGGCCCGCGAGATTCCGCTGGTCCGCTATTTCAAGATCGAGGTGCCCAACACGGCGGCGAAGCTTCGGGGATTGATCGAGGCCGGCGGGGCGGCGATCGAGGGCCCATTCGACGGCGAGGAGTCGATCACGCTGATGGCCGACCTCGACGCCGGCGCCACCGGCACGATGCCGAGCGCGCTTCTGCCCGAGCTGATCAAGCCGGTGGTGCAGCACTACGCCGCCGGCCGGAAGAAGGAGGCCGCCGCGGCTTACGCCCGCATCCTGCCGCTGATCAACTACGAGAACCGGCAATGCGGCCTTCGCGCCACCAAGACCGCGATGATGGCCGGCGGCGTGATCAAGAGCGACGCCGTCCGCCATCCGCTGGAGCCGCTGCATCCGGCGACCGTCGCGGGATTGCTCGAGCTCGCACGCGACCTCGATCTCGTCGCGCTGCGCTGGGGCAAGTAGGCGGCGCGTCAGCGCTTCAGGCCAGCCCTTAGACGCGATCGATGATCCGGCGGACTTCGCGGGCGAGGTCGGCGATCCGATAGGGCTTCGGCAGGATCGCGGCGCCGTCGATTTCCAGCATCTGGCTCGCCAGCGCCGGCCCGGAATAGCCGGAGGTGAAAAGGATCTTGAGGCCCGGCCGCTGCCGACGGGCTTCCCGGGCGAGTTCGGTGCCGTTCATCCCCCCGGGCATCACGACGTCGGTGAACAGCAGGTCGATCCGGCCCCCCTGCGCCAGGATCTTGAGTGCAGACGGGCCATCGACCGCCTCCAGAACCTGATAGCCGAAGCGTGAGAGGCTTTGAGCCGCCGCTTGGCGGACGCCCTCATCGTCCTCGGCCAACAGGATCACTTCGCCGCCCTTCGCGAGCCCCGGAGCGGCAGCCATGGCGGGCGCTTCCACCGCTTCGGTTTGCATCCGCGCCCGCGGCAGGAAGAGCCGGATCGTCGTGCCGTAGCCGACCTCGCTATAGACCGTGACGTGGCCGCCGGACTGCTTGACGAAGCCGAAGACCATGCTCATGCCGAGGCCCGTCCCCTTGCCCACCTCCTTGGTGGTGAAGAACGGCTCGAACACGCGGCTGACGATCTCGGGCGACATGCCGATGCCGGTGTCGCTGACCGAGAGAGCGACATAGTCGCCGGCCGTCACCTCGGCATACTGCGCGGCATAGGCCTCATCGAGAGGCGCGTTCGCCGTTTCGATGATCACCTTGCCGCCGCCGGGCATCGCATCGCGGGCATTGACGACGAGGTTGGCCAGCGCGGATTCGAGTTGCGTCGGATCGACCCGGACCTGCCAGGCGTCGGCCGACGTTCTCACGATGGTCTCGACATTCTCGCCGATGGTGCGCGACAGCAGCCGCATCATCTCTTCTACCAGCTCGTTGATCCGGACGATCCTCGGCTCCAGCGTCTGGCGCCGGGAGAAGGCCAGCAACTGGCGGGTCAGCTCGCCACCGCGGATCGCCGCGCCCAGCGCCGACTGCAGCGACGCCAGCTCCTCGGGGCGGCCTTCGACCGCAGGCTCCATCAGCTCGAGATTGGCCATGATGATCGTCAGCAGATTGTTGAAGTCGTGCGCGACGCCGCCGGTCAGTTGCCCCAGCGCGTCCATCTTCTGCGCTTGGCGGAGCGCCTCCTCGGCGTGGCTGCGCTCGGTGACGTCCAGGAAAAGCGCCATGACGCCCTGGAAGGAGCCATCCGTGCTGAGGATCGGTGTGGTGTACCACTCGCACTTTATCCGACGACCGTCCTTGGTCTGATTGCTCAACGTGAGCAGGTCGTCGGCGTCACCCGTGCGGTAGCGCGCCTGCCGCGCCTGCAAGTCGGCCGGTTCGTCGAGGACGGTGCCTATGTCGACCGCGCGTAAACCTTTCACATCCTCGAAGCGATGGCCGAGAATCCGTTCGGCCGACGGATTCCAATAGGTGTAGCGAAGCTCGCTGTCGGTAACGAGGCAGCCGAGCGGCATCCGGTTCAGGATCATTTCCAGCCGTTGCCTCGTTGCCTGTTCCAGCGCTCGGGCCTTGCCAACCTCTTCCTCGGCCCGGCTGCGCTCGGTGACGTCCTGGACCATGGCAAGCACGCCGCCGAACGCCCCGTCCGGCCCCTTGAGGGCCGTGTTGGTCCATTCGCAAGTGATGGTGCGATCCTTCAGGGTGATGGTCTGCGCGACCGTATACCCGCTGATCGTTCCGCGGCGGAGGCTCTCGTGCCGGGCTTCGGCCGCGGCGGGGTCCGCCACCACGAATCCGGTTTCGAGCGGCGTGAGACCCTTCACATCCTCAAAGCGGCACCCGAAGATCCGCTCGGCGGCCGTGTTCATGTAAGTCAGCTTCAAGCTCGCGTCGCACAGGATGCAGCCGAGCGGCATGCGATTGAGGATCGTCTCCAGCCGCTCTCGGACCTCATGCTCTTGCGCCGCCAGCTTCCTGACCGCCGCCACCGCCGCGCGCTCGCCAGCGCGCCTGGCTCCATCGGCCATCCCGCGCGCGGCCATCTGCCGGAGCAGGGACCAGCACGAACCCATGGCCGCGGCGACGAGGACCAGGGTGGCGATGCCGTAGCGCCAAAGATCGCGCCACCACGGAGCCAGAATATCCGCGTGCGCGCGTCCGACCGATACGATGTAGGGCGATCCGGCGACGGCACGAAAGCTGGTCAGGCGGCGGACACCGTCAAATCGATTCACATAGTCGAGGGTTCCCGAGGATCGCCCCGCCGCGACCGCTTCCGCCAGCGTCGGGTTGGGTTGGGCCTCGCCCTTCAGCAACGCTTCGCTCACGGGCGTCCTCGCCACGATCGCACCTTCGCGCGTGCCCAGCGCAACCACGCCCCGAGGCCCGACATCGACCGACCGGTAGAAGTCCTGGAAGTACTCGGCCGATACCGAGGCGCCGATGATGCCGGCGAAGCTGCCGTCGACGTTGAACAGGCGATGGCTCACGACGATGATCCGGCCGCGGCCGGCGAGACTCATCGCCGGCTCGGACACGTGGACTCCGGCCCGGCCGCTCTCGCGGTGGAACTTGACGTAGGACCGTTCGTTGAGGTCGATCGGCGTGCGGCTTCCGAAGGCATCGGTCAGGGACCGGCCGTCGGCATCGATGAGGAAGATGTTGAGCAGGTCCTTGGTGATGCTCTTTCGGCTCATCAGGATCGGCGTGATCTGGTCGGGATTCAGCGGGCCGGTCTCGATCGTGGAATTGAGCGTGTCGGCGAGACTCTCGACCGTCACTTCGACGACGCGCAGTGTCCGCTGTGCGTGCTCGTCCAGGACTGTCGCCAGATTGGCGGTCGAGATCCCGGCGTCGTCGAGCGCGCTGTGGTAGCCGTTCCAGGTGGTCGAGGCGTACCCGGCCAGCAGCAGGACGACGACCAGCGACGTCAGGCCCAGGATCGCGTTCCGGGCCATTCGGCCTGTGGGTCCTTCCCATACAACAATGTCGGTCGTAGGCATCTCGAGCCGGCTCTTTCGTTTTCCGATTGCGGCGCCGTCGCGTGAGGCTGGAGTACGCCAGTAACGGGGATGCGAGTTGGCGGCGGCGGTCCGCGAACGGAGCGCCGTTATGCGTGCTGGGTCGCGGGGTCGAGAACCGGAGGTCCGCCCGCCGTGCCGCGGCCGGCGCCCCTGTTCCATGAATGGAACGGGATCCTCGATATCTCTGGTCATGCAAGCGTGTGCGGTCGAATTGAAACGACCGACGTCCCGTCATTGAATGACGGCTGGTGACGCACGCCCTAGGTATTCGCCTCCGACCGATCGGATATGGCTATGCTGGCCAGGGAATACCAATCAAACCTTGAATATGTTTGATTGTAATCAGTCGTTAATGTGTAAGCAGGCTCGGCCGGCGGCGTGATCAAGAGCGACGCCGTCCGCCATCCGCTGCATCCGGCGCCGCCGGTCGGCGTCCTAGGCGCGGTCGATGATGGCGCGGACTTCGCGGGCGAGGTCGGCGACCCGGTAGGGCTTGGACAGGACCGCGGCGCCCTCGATCTCCCGCATCCGGGTCGCGAGCGCCGGCGCGGCATAGCCTGAGGTGAGAAGAACCTTCAGCGTCGGCCGTGTCTCCCGCGCCCGGCGCGCGAGCTCCGCGCCGTTCATGCCTCCGGGCATGACCAGGTCGGTGAACAGGAGGTCGATGCGTTCGCCTCGATCGAGGATCTCGAGCGCCTCCGGGCCGTCGGATGCGACCAGGACCTGATAGCCGAAGCGCCGCAGATTGACGACGACGCTCTCGCGCACATCGGCGTCGTCCTCGACCAGAAGGATCACTTCGCCGCTCTCCGCCGCCGGCAGCACCTCGACCGTCGGGGGATCGGCCGGCGCGGAAGCGGCCGAAGCCGCTCGCGGCAGGTAGAGGCGGATGGTCGTGCCGATCCCGACCTCGCTGTAGATCCTGATGTGGCCGCCCGACTGCTTGACGAAGCCGAAGACCATGCTCATGCCGAGGCCGGTTCCCTTGCCGACCTCCTTGGTGGTGAAGAACGGCTCGAACACGCGCTCGACGACTTCGGGCGGCATTCCGGTGCCGGTATCGCTGACCGACAAGGCGACGTAGTCGCCGGCGGTCACGTCGGCATGCTGGGCGGCATAGGCTTCGTCCAGCGGCGCGTTCGCCGTCTCGATGACGAGCCTGCCGCCGTCCGGCATCGCGTCGCGGGCGTTGACGACCAGGTTGGCCAGCGCCGACTCGAGCTGCGTCGGGTCGATCTGGACCGGCCATGTGTCGGGCGAGGTCCTGAGGTCGATCCGGATGGTCTCGCCGATCGTGCGCGCGAGCAGCCGCGTCATCGCTTCCACCAGGGCGTTGACGTGGACCACCTTCGGCTCGAGCGCCTGGCGCCTGGAGAAGGCGAGAAGCTGGCGTGTCAGCTCCGCACCGCGGGTCGCAGCGCCCAGCGCCGCCTCCAGCGCGCCCTTCAGGCCCGGGCGATCCTCGACCTCGGCCTCCACCATGTCGACGTTGGCCATGATGACGAGCAGGAGATTGTTGAAGTCGTGCGCGACGCCGCCGGTCAGCTGCCCCAGCGAGTCCATCTTCGCCGACTGGCGCAGCGCCTCCTCGGTCAGCTTGCGCTCGGTGATGTCCTGGCAGATGGCGAGGACGCCCTGGAACGTCCCGTCGGGCCTCATCAGCGGCGTGTTGGTCCACTCGCAGGTGATCGTGCGGCCGTCCCTGGTCCGGTTCGTCGCGACCGAGTGCCCGGTCATCTCGCCCCGGCGCAGCCTTGCGTGCAGGGCCTCCACGATCGCGCGGTCCGTCAGGATGAAGCCGGTCTCGAATGGCGTCTGGCCCTTCACGTCCTCGAACTTGCATCCGAAGATCTTCTCGGCAGCCGGATTCCAATAGGTCATCCGGAGGTCCTTGTCCGACACCAGGCAGCCGAGCGGCATGCGGTCGAGGATCGTCTGCAGCCGCTCGCGCGCTGCGTGCTCCTGCTCCGCCGACCGTCTTTTGGCGGTGGCGGCGGCACTCTCGATGTCGCGCTTGGCGGCATCGGCCGTCTCGCGCGCCGTCATCTGCCGGAGCAGGAACCAGGAGGCGGCCATCATCACCGCGACGAGAAGCCCCGCGGCAATGGCGTAGCGCCAGAGTTCGTCCCACCACGGCGCCAGGAAGTCCGCATGCGCGCGGCTGACCGAGACGATGTAGGGCGAGCCGGCGACGGCACGATAGCTGGTGATGCGGCGGACGCCGTCGTTCCGGCCGGTGTAGTCTTCGGTGCCCGAGGTCTGTCCGGCCGCGACCGCGTCCGCCACGGTCGAGGCGGCCTCGATCCGTCCCGACTCGGAGGCCCGGTTCGGCGGCTGCCGCGCCACGATCGCGCCCGCGCGCGTCCTCAGCGCGATGACGCCGAGCGCGCCGATGTCGATCGTGCGATAGAAGCTCTGGAAGTATTCGGTCGACACCGACGCGGCGACGACACCGGCGAAGCCGCCGTCGACCTTGAACAGGCGATGGGACACCACCACGACGCGGCCGCGGCCGGCGAGGCTCATCACCGGTTCGGAAACGAAGATGCCGTCCCGGGTGCTTTGGCGATGGAACCGGATATAGTCGCGTTCGCTGACATCGTTCCGGCTCGTGCTCCCGAACGCATCGGTGACCACCCGGCCATCGGCATCGATGAGGAAGATGTTGAGCACGTCTCTGGCGATGCGCCTGCGGCTGTCCAGGAGCTGCGCCACCCGAGGGATGTCCGGCTGATCGGCCGCGATCTCCGAACTGAGCGTACCGGCGAGCCCTTCCACCGTGACCTCGATGAGGCGAAGCGTCCGCTGCGCATGCTCGTCGAGCACCTTCGCCAGGGTCGCGGTCTCGAGCCTGGCCTCGTCGATCGCTTTGTAGTATCCGCGCCAGACGATCGAAGCGGCGCCGGCCAGCAGCAGCGCGACGATCAGCGCCGCCATGCCGAGAATCGCCTTGCGGGCGATCTGGCCGGTGGCCGAATGCGAAGATGCCGCGATCGAGTCCATCTGGCGGATGTCTCTCGTCCTCAAGCGGGCACGGCGGGCACCTGAGCCGGGGCTCTCGGCAGCAGGATCGAGAAGCAGGCGCCCTTTCCGGGCTCGCTCTCGACGTCGAGATATCCGCCGAGCTCGCTGATGACGCGGCGGGCGGCGTAGAGACCGAGTCCGACGCCCTTGCCCGCGTCCTTGGTGGTGAAGAAGGGCTCGAACAGACGCTCGCGGACCGCGGGCGGGATGCCCGGGCCGTCGTCCCTGACGCTAAGCCGGACGAAGCTGGTGCGCGCCTCGGCCGCGTCCGCCGGCCCGGCGTCGAGGAAGGCGGGAGTGGCGGAAATCTCGATCCGGCCGGGATTGTCTCCGATCGCGCTCGCCGCGTTGGCAACCAGATCGACGAAGACCCGCGAAAGCTTCTCCTCGCCCGCCTGGACGGCCCCGATGTCGCCGGCGACCCGCTCGATCAGCGCGATGGACTTCGGCAGGCCGGCCCTGGACCTGTCCGCGACGCGCGCGAGGAATTCAGCGAGATCGAGAGGGACGCCGGCCGCCAGCTCGCCGCGATTCAAGTCGAGCGCGCGCTTGATCAGGCCTTCGATCTGCCGGGCGCAATGCATCATCTGACCGAGCCCGACGCGCTCGAAGCTGCCCTCGGCCAGCTCTTCCTCGATCATCTCGCCGTTGATCATGATCGGCAGCAGCGCGTTGTTGATCTCGTGCGCGATGCCGCCGATCATCGTGCTCAAAGCCTGCTGCTTCTCGGCCTGAAGCCGGCGTTCCTTCGCCTCGGCGTGCTCGTGCCGAAGTCGCGCACGCTGGCGCATCCTCTGGATGGCGAGCCAGGCGCCGCCGCCGATCATGGCGAGCAGGACCGCGTAGAAGGCCAGCACGATGACCGAGTCCCGGTACCAGTCGGCCAGCGCGTCGGACCGGTTGATCGAGACCGTGATCAGCAGCGGCAGCTTCGGAATCGTCTTGTAGCTGATGATGCGGTCGATGCCGTCGAAGACGCCGGGGGCGGAGAACGTGCCGGCCGGCGCCTTGGGAAGGTGCTGGGTGAACAGCTGCCCCTGCGCGATGGACGTGCCCGCATAGCTCGTCTGAGACGGCTCGCGCGCCAGGACGGTGCCGTCGTTCAGGACGAGCTGGATGAACAACCGCTGACGGCGCGTCATCGACTGGTAGAAGCTCGCGAAGTAGGCGGGATCGATCAGCAGGGTGGTGACGCCGCCGAAGCCTCCGTCCGGCAGGTCGAAACGGCGCGTGACCGGCACGAGATACTTCCCGGTCTGCTGCGACAGGTTCGGCGTGCCGACATGGATCCCGAGCGAGGGATCGTCGCGATGGCGGATGAAGTAGGGTCGTTCCCTGACGTTGAGCGGGGAGGGCCAGGGGGAGAGGGCGGTATACAGCCGGTCGCCGTGCTCGTCGGTCCATGACAGGTTCGAGGCGGCGGCGGAGCTCGGCCGGAGCTCGAGAAGGGCGCGATAGGGACGGTCGCCGGCCGATGGCCCCCATTGTCCTGCGCGCATCAGCATCGTGCGCGTCTTGCCGGCCGTCTGAAGCGTGCGGTCGACGTCGTCGAAGACCAGCATCGCGTGCTCGGCCAGCACATCGGTGAAGTCCTGGATCCTGTGCTCGGCGTCGGCGAAGGCGTCGTTGTAGGTCTTGACCAGGATCGTTGCCGCGAGGCCGGAGAGCGCCAGCACCAGCAGGAGCACCGTGACGATGACGAACGGAGGAACCGGGGGATGGTCCTGAGGCGCGTGACCGGCGCGAAGGCGCCGCACCCCCTCGACGGCACGGCGAAGCAGCGAGTGAACCCGGTGCCGAAGGCCGGGGTGAACGGGGGTTACGATCTTCCGCTTCCTTCTCGTCCGTGCTCGACCGCGGCCGCGACGGCGTGAGATGCCGCGGGCCTTCCCGGTTGTCGCAGAGACTCACTAAGAAAGGATGAACGGAAAGGCCGTACGATCTCCGGGTGCGCATTCCGACGATTGCGACCACCGATTCCGACGGATCGCGACCACCTGTTCCGATCGATCGCGACCAGTGTGGCGCGGGCGCTTGCAGCGCCGTTGGATGTTGATGGTGATGTCAGTCTTCCGTGGGTTGGTCAAGCACGGCAAGAGCCGTCCCGGTAGTCAACAGGAGGGACC
>CAXNIC010000063.1:0-16932 GCA_964201945.1 Alphaproteobacteria bacterium | reverse complement strand
GGCTGCCATCATCGGGCTCCTGTTCCGAAGGAGAGATCCGATGAAGCGCGGCATCGTCGTGGCACCCCAGCCCGAAGCGGTCGAGGTCGGCGCCCGCATCTACATGGCAGGCGGCAATGCGGTCGACGCCGCGATCGCCACCGCCTTCGCCCAGGGCGTGGTCGACGGGCTGATGTGCGGCGTTGCCGGCTTAGGATCCTGCCACATCTACGCGCCGAAAGAGGGCCGCCACGAGGTCGTCGACTTCTACTGCCGGGCGCCATTGGCCGCGAAGGCCGACATGTGGACGCATCTGATCGAGTACCAGACCCGCGACGGCTTCAGCTTCGTGCTGAAGGACCGGGTCAACGACGTCGGCTATGGCGCCATCGCCACTCCGGGCTCGGTCGCGGGATTCCATGCGGTCCACACCCGCTACGGCCGGCTCAAATGGGAAGAGCTGCTGGCGCCGGCGGTGAAGCTGGCGGAGGACGGCTACACCATCACCCCCTTCGTCCACACCTACTGGAACTCCCGCGAAGGCCTTGGCCGTGCCGATCCGATCGATCGCATGGAGCTCTGCAAGGCCGCAGCACCGCTGTTCTTTGGTCCCGACGGCAACTTCCATCCGATCGGCACGCGGGTGAAGAACCCGGCCTATGGCCGCACCCTCCGGCGCCTCGCCACCGAGGGACCGGAGACCTTCTACCGGGGCGCGCTCGCGAAGGAGATGGTCGCCGACCTCTCGGCCCATGGCGGGTTGCTGACGCTGGACGATCTCGAGCGCTACCGCGTGGTCGAAGGCCCCCCGATCAAGGTCGCCTACCGGGGATACGAGGTCGCCGTGAACCCGCCACCCGGCGGCGGGCTGATGCTGGCGAAAATGCTGAACATCCTCGAGAATTTCGATCTTGCCGGCATGGGCCACAACACGCCCGCCTACATCCGCACGGTCGCCGAGGCGATGAAGCGGGCGATGCTGATGAAGGAAAAGCATCTCGGCGATCCCGAGATGGTGCCGGTGCCGGTGGCCGAGATCGTCGACCGGAACCGGGCGCGCGCCGAGGCGGACGAGATCCGCCGGGGCAAGAAGGCGTCGCTGGTGCGTCAGGGCCTGAAGGAAGCCGCCGACACCACGCATCTCGCTGCCATGGACGTGGACGGGCTGACGCTGACGATGACGCACACGCTGGGCTACCAGTCGGGCGTCATCACTGACGGTCTCGGCTTCATGTACAACGGCGCCATGGGCTTCTTCGACCCCGCGGCCGGGCCATCCGAGCTCGATCGCGCCGGGAAAGAGCCGGGGATCGACCGCCTGCCCGACCATCGTCTCCAAGGACGGGAAGCCGGTCCTGGCGCTGGGTGCGCCGGGCGGCGCGCAGATCCCGATGGGCGTGCTGCAGGTCGTCCTCAACGTGATCGACCACGGCATGAGCGTCGTCGAGGCGATCGACGCGCCGCGCTTCTCGGCCACCAGCGATGCGATCGACCTCTGCTTTCGCATCCCGGGCTATGTCGCCGAGGCGCTGGAGGCAGACGGCTACAAGGCGGTTCGCCTGCCCTACAGCTATGCCTTCGCCCGTGTGCATCCGGTGCACGCCGCCGGCGGCAAGGTCACCGGCGGGGCAGATCCCTATGCGGGTGGAATGGCCCTCTCCGTCTAAACCTCTAAACGAATCGGCCGGGTTCAAAAAACACGGCGGAAAAGCGATTCGCATACCATTTTACCCCGCCTCTAGGGGGTTGCGATGTCTCTTGTCACAATATGTAGGGGGCTGTGATTTTTCAGGGTTGACGGCCCTGTCGAAAGTCAGTTAGGGGACTGTGACAAAAATAGCGCTGGGCAAAAAATTCAAAAGCGTGGCGCGGGTACAACAGGGAGCGGTCGTCCGGACGTGTCGGGTTTGTCGGGCGACTTGTGAGTAACGACTAGGGTGGGGGGCTGAGATGATCTCTTCGATGCGCGCGACTCTGCTGCTAGCGCTCATCGCCACCGCTGCGGGAACAGTCGGGCCGGCCCAAGGGGCCTGGCTCGACTGGGTCTCCGGCGAGAAGGCGGTGATCCGGGGCGAGGCGGCCAAGGGTGAGGCCGGCGGCCGCCAGACCAACGTCACCGTCGAACGCGGCGATACCCTGGGCAAGATCATGGCCAGGGCCGGCGTTCTCAGCACCGAGGCGGCGCGCGCGCTCGAGGCCATGCAGGACCTCGTCGATCCGAAGCGCCTGCAGATCGGCGACAGCGTCGTCCTGACCCTGAGCGGGACGGGCAGCCAGATCCGCCTCTTCGCCCTCCATGTCGATTTCCGCCCGGATGTGTCGCTGACCCTGGTGCGGGGGCAGGATGGCACCTTCCACGCTGCGACCGGCGCCAAGGGCCGGCCGAGCATGGTGGTCGAAACCGTCAACGGCAAAGTCGCAAAGAGCGTCCGGGCCTCGCTGGTCCAGGCCGGCGTTCCGAGCCAGCTCGTCGACGAAGTGGTGAAGGCCCTCGACTATGATCCGGGTCTCCCGAAGCGGATCAAGAGCGGGGCGGAGTTCCAGGTGATCTACGAGCGCCTCGGCGCCGCGAGCGGGCCCAAGCCCGGCGACCGGCTTCGCCTGCGCTACGCCGAGTTCACGCTCGGCTCGAATCCGAATCCACATCGCTTCTATCACTACACGCCGCCGACGGCGGAGCCGAAGGTGGTCGCCGACGAGACCACCCGCTCCCTCGCGGCGCTCAAGTTCATCGCGCCGCTGGATGAGACCAAGATCAATTCGCCCTACGGCATGCGTCTGCATCCGGTGCTGCGCAAGATGAAGATGCATCGCGGCGTCGATTTCCCCGCACCGAAGGGAACGCCGGTCTATGCTGTGGCCGACGGTGTCATCGAGGACATGGGGTGGCGCGGCAACTACGGAAATTACGTGCGGATCGGCCACGATGCGCGTCACGCCACCGCCTACGCGCACCTCGACAGCTTTGCGTCCGAGGTGAGCGAGGGCGACCGGGTGACCCAGGGTCAGGTGATCGGCTTTGTCGGGCGCTCGGGGCTCGCCACCGGAAACCACCTGTACTGGGAGGTTCTCGTGGACAACAAGCATGTCGACCCGATGAAGACCCAGGCCGTCGCGGCCGAGACCGGCCAGCCGCTCGAGATTATGAAATCGGCGCAGAAGTCCCGCTTCGTTGGAAAGACCCGCGCCAAGACCGTTTCTTCGCGCTGATCGCTGAAGCGGGCGGCGCCTCATGAGGGCCCGGCGGCGGCGTCGCCGCTGGGGGCCGATCCTCGCCGTCCTGAGCTTCGCCTTCCTGTTCGCCGTCGGCTCGCAGCTCGATCTGGATGCGTTTCGCGGGCGTACGGTCGACGCGGTCTCCGCTTGGCTCGACCAGCCGGTGACCCTGGGCGGCCGCCTCGGCTTCCGTCTGTCGGATGGCCCGACGCTGGTTCTCCCCGATCTCGAGGTGGGCGACCGCATCCTGACCGCCCGCGAGGCGCGGATCGGCGTCCGCTTCTGGCCTCTCCTCTTCGGCCGGATCGAGCCTCGTGCCATCGTGCTGGTGGAGCCTCGCCTTCGTCTCGCCGCTCTGGGGGCCTGGCGGACGTCGCCCGGCGCCTGGCCGGCGCTGCCCTTCGAGCGGCTGGAGGTGCAGGCCGGCACCATCGACACGGTCGGTGGGGCGGCGATCGACCAGGTCGCGATGACCATCGTACCGGGGTCGCCCGCCGGTCCCTTCGACATCCGCGGCACCGGCCGCCGCGCCGGCGAGGCATTCCGGATGGAGACGACGCTCGGCAAAGCCGAGGCGGGTCGTCCGGCGGGCTTCACCACCAAGCTGCAGGGGGCGGGCATCGATGTCTCGCTCGCCGGTGCCGCCAATCGCGGCGTCGACGGGTTCGAGGTCGTTGGACCACTGAAGATCACCGCTGCGGAGGGATCGACGCTGCTGACGCGGCTCGGCATCGCCGCCGCGCCGAAGCTCGGACCGGCGATCCTGGACGCCAAGCTGGCATGGTCGGCGGGACGCCTGGCGCTGTCGGATCTGATTTTCGAGGCAGGGGCCCTCAGGGTCACGGGCCAAGCCAACTTCGCCGAGAGCCTGACTGCCGGCGAGGTGCAGCTCGCCTTCGGCCGCGTCGAACTCGAGCCCTGGCAGCAGGCGCTGTTCGGGCTGCTCGACGGGGCGGACGAGCGTGACATTTCCCTTCTGCTCTCGGCCGAGGCGCTCAGCGTCCGGGGCGGCCTCGTCCGCCAGGCGCGGGCGGACATCCGCCTGCTCGATCACCAGATGGCGCTTCGTCAGCTCTCGGCCCTGGCGCCGGGGGGGACGGAAGTGACCGTCTTCGGGCGGGTCAGTTCGTCCGGCACGAGGCCGGTCTATGAAGGGGAGATCGATCTGGTCTCCGACAACCTTCGCATCGCGCTCGCCTGGCTCGGGCTCGAGCCGGCGGGCGTCGCTCCTGACCGCCTGCGCCGTGTCGGCCTCTCAGCGAGGCTCTTCTACAACGGCGAGCGGCTGACGATCCCCTCCTTCGATCTCAAGCTCGATACCAGCCGGATGCTGGGAAGCGGCAACCTCGCGCTGACGCCCTCGCCGAAGCTCGATCTTCGCGTCGCCGTCGACCGGCTGACGCTGGATCCCTACCAGCCCCTGCTGGCGGCGGGCCTCGCCATCGGCACCGCCGGAACGATCGTGGTTTCGGCCGATCTCCTGACCTGGCACGGCATCGGCCTGCGCGACGTCGACATCGAGGCCAATCTCGCCGGCCCGACGATCGACCTCCGCCGCTTCAAGATCGCCGAGGCGGCGGGAGCGCGGTTCGCGGCCGCCGGTCGCCTCGCCCTCGACGGCGCGCCGACGGACCTCTCCTTCGACCTGACGACGGACCGCTCGTCGGACCTGCTGCGCCTCTTCGGCAACGCCGACGCGGCGAACCTTGCCCGCAACGCCGCCATCACTGCGGTCGGCCGCCTGCAGGGGACCTTGTCCGAATTGATGCTTTCCGGGGCCATCGTCAGCCCGGAGGGCACGACGCCGCTGGATGGGATCGTTCATCTCACCGGCAGCGGGGCGCCGTCCTTCGAGCCGGGAGCGGAGCTTCGCCGGCTGGTCGAGAGCCTAGGCGCTCGCGGGCGGTGAGCGGGGCTCGTCCCGCTCCATCTCACCCTTCAGCGTCTCCAGCACCAGGAGGCGCAAGGCGCTGGAAAGGTTACCTTGGCGGCGGCCATCGACCTCGGCGACCAGCTGGTTCAGGCTGACCCGCCGGGTCTCGGCGATCCGCTTCAGCTCGTCCCAGAAGGGACCCTCCAGAGACACGCTCGTCCGATGCCCGGCCACGACGACCGAGCGCTTGACGATGCGCGGGCTCATGATCTCGGCGTTCATGGTCTCGAGGCTCAAGGATGCGCGCTCAGCATTGCCCGAGGATCGACCCATCGGTCGAAGTCCTCGGCGGTGACGTGTCCGGATAGAACCGCGGCTTCCCTCAGACCGAGTCCCTCCGCATGCGCCCGCTTGGCGATGGAAGCGGCCTTGTCGTAGCCGATATGGGGCGCAAGGGCGGTGACCAGCATGAGCGAATGCTCCAAGTGACGGGCAATCCTCGCGCGATCCGCTTGGATGCCCTCGATACAACGCTCGGCGAAGCTCTCGGTTGCGTCGGCGAGCAGCCGTATCGATCGGAGTACGTTCCAGATGATCACCGGCTTCATGGCATTCAGCTCGAGATGACCGCCGGCGCCGCCCACGGTCACGGCGACGTGATTGCCCATGACCTCGGCCGCGACCATGGCGACCGCCTCGGATTGGGTCGGGTTGACCTTGCCCGGCATGATCGATGATCCGGGTTCGTTCTCCGGCAGGACCAGCTCGCCCAGGCCCGCGCGCGGGCCGGAGCCCAGCAGGCGGATGTCGTTGGCGATCTTGGTGAGCGCCACTGCCAGGGCGTTGAGGACGCCCGAAAGCCGGACCAGCGCGTCATGGGCAGCGATCGCGGCGAATGGGTTCACGGCCGGCCGGAACGGGATGCCCGTGAGCTGGGCCAGGTGCTCGGCGACGTGCCGCCCGAACTCCGGGGGTGAATTGAGGCCGGTGCCGACTGCGGTTGCGCCCTGGGCGATCTCGTGGACGCCGTCGACCGCCTGGGCCAGGGCCTTCCGGGCTTCGGTCATCTGCCGCGCATAGCCGGAGAACTCCTGGCCGAGCGTGATCGGCGTCGCGTCCTGGAGATGGGTCCGGCCGACCTTGACGATGTCAGCGAAGGTCGCGGCCTTGTCGCCGAGTGCGCGTTCGAGCCGGGCGAGGGCGGGATCGAGACGGTCGCGAACCAGAAGGGCGGTGGCGACGTGCATCGCCGTCGGGAAGCTGTCGTTCGAGGACTGGCTCAGATTGACGTGATCGTTCGGGTGGACCGGGGTCTTGGCGCCCCGCGGCGCTCCCAGCAGCTCGTTCGCCCGGTTGGCGATCACCTCGTTGGCATTCATGTTGGTCTGGGTGCCAGATCCGGTCTGCCAGACGACGAGCGGGAAGTGATCGAGGAGGCGCCCCGAGGCGACCTCCTCCGCCGCCTGTACGATCGCATCGGCGACGCGCGGCTCGAGCAACGCCGTCGCCCGGTTGGCCAATGCCGACGCCTGCTTCTGCAGGCCGAGGGCCTGGATCAGCACGTCGGGCATGCGCTCGCCGCCGATGGGAAAGTTGCGCCGCGAGCGCTCGGTCTGCGCGCCCCAGTAGCGGTCGGCGGGAACCTCGACGGGACCGAGGCTGTCGGTCTCTGTGCGCGTAGCGGTCATGGAGCCTCGCGGCGGAAAAGGGCGACCAGCTCGACATGGGGCGACCACAGGAACTGATCAACCGGCGTGACGCGAAGGAGGCGGAAGCCGCCGTCGACCAGGGTCCGGGCATCGCGGGCGAAGGTCTGCGGATTGCACGAGACCGCGACGGCGGTTCCGACCGACGACGCAGCGAGGGCTTCGGCCACCGCCCGCGCGCCGGCCCGGGGCGGATCGAAGACGACGGCATCGTATCGATCCAGAGCGCGCCGGTCCGGGGGATCGCGGGCGAGGTCGCGGCGTTCGGCGGTGAGCCGGCCGGCCTTGGCCGCCGGCGAAGCCGCGAGCGTGCGGATCGCCTCGGCATCTCCTTCGATCGCCGTCACCTTGGCTCGGCGCGACATCGGCAGGCTGAAGGTGCCGATGCCGGCATAGAGATCGAGGATCTTCGCGGCGTCGCCGACCCCGGCTAGGACCGCGGCGATCAGAGCCGCTTCGCCCGTGAGGCTCGCCTGCAGGAAGGCGCCGGGAGGAAAGACCGCGGGCACGCCGTCGAAGGCGACCCGGACCTCGCGTCGTTGCACCAGGATCTCGGTCGAGCCGCCGGCCCGGCGCCAGGAAAGCCGGGCGAGGTCGGTCGCCTCGGCGAGCTGAGCCAGGCTTTCGCGAGCCGCGAGGCCGGGGTCCTGGTCGATCTCCAGAACCAGGTCGATGCCGGTCGCCGTCACGGTGGCGACGGCCTGGGCGCGCTCGCCGCCCCCGAGAAGGCTGCCGAGTGCCGTTCTCAGCGGCGGCAGCAGGGCCACCAGGGCGGGCGCCGTCACCGGGCATTCGAGAAGATCGACGACGGCATGCGACTGGGCTTCGGCGAAGCCGAGCACGGCACCGCCCTTCCGACCGACGGCGGAGAACGCCGCCCGGCGGCGATCGCCCGGCGGGACCACCAGGATCTCGTCGACGTCGGGGGAAAGCCCGCGGCGCGACAGCGCTTCGACCACCAGGTCACGCTTCCAGGCGGCGTAGGCCGCGGGCGCGAGATGCTGGAGGGCGCAGCCGCCGCAGCGGCCGAAGTGCCGGCAGGCGGGCGCGATGCGTGTCGCGGCATCGGCAAGGCGGCTGATCACGCTGGCGACGCGGCCTTCGCCTCGCACGGGCCCGAGGCGGACCAGGGCGCGCTCGCCCGGCAGAGTGCCCGGAATGAACAGGCGCCGGCGTTCGTGCTCGGCGATGCCGTCGCCCGACGCGCCGAGCCGGTCGACGGCGACCTCGACCGGCTCCCGGCTCACGCCTGCATCAGCGGAAGACGAGGTCGAACAGCCCCGAAGGCTGGACCGTGCAGATGAAGGAGTACCGGCGTGGATATCCCTGGGCCACGCCTTCGACGGCACCGTGGTAGCGGGCCTCGCCATAGTCGTCGGTATTGACGATCTCGCCGACGGCGAAGCGGAGACTGTCGACGTTGGCGATCCGTTCCTGCACGGCGTCGTGGCAGATGCCGACGACCTCGCGCCGTCCTTCCCGGGTCTGCAGGAGCGGGTTGGGTTTCGATCCCACGGTGGCGTTGACGTTCTCGCAGGCGACGAGGCCGAGGGCCACGACGCCAAGGGCGAGGGCGCGGGCAATCATGATTCAGACACTCCCCGGCATTCCGCGCCGCACGGCCCTACCCCTAGGACGTGCCCCCATTATGAGGCAGGACGCAGCCCGCGGCCAAGGGGCCTTACCGGTGCGTCGACCTCGACCAGATGACCGATGACGTAGCCGAATGTCGAGTCGCTCTCCAGCCGGACCGGTAGCCACGTCCCGCCCTCGCCGAAACGGGCGAGGTAGAGGATGGAGATGCGCGGCGTCTGGGCATTGAAGCGGGGGCTGACCTGGAAGCCGCCGAGGCGTTCCATCGAGAATTTGCAGCGGAGCGCCGGGCCGGAGAACACGGTATAGCGGCTCGCTTCGACGGCGGAGACGCCGTCGTCCTCGAGCACGACGTTGAACCGGCGGCGGCCGTCGTAGACCGGGATCTTGGCGTTGCAGGGACTCCCGGTCTCCTTCGCCGAGCGGTTGACGGCGATGAAGGCGCTCATCGGATCGATGGTGCCGAGCTTCATCTCGTCGGTGAGCGGGGTGCGTTCACCCTCCTCCGTCGCCGGCTTCAGGGTCGCCTCGATCCGCCCGTCGGTCCGGTAGTCGAGGCGGGTGGTGCGCTGGTTTCCGAAGAAGGTGCCGTCAGAGAGGTAAAGGAGCGGGGCCGCCGTCGCCCCGATCTGGCCTCGGCCTTCCACCTTCTGGGAGAAGCGGAGGAGCCAGTCGAGGACCCCCGTGGACTTGAGGTCGGCCGCGATGTCGTAGCTCTGGTCGGTCACCACGGCTCGGGCTTTGATACCCAGGGCCTGGAAACCGCCGGCATAGATCTCGTAGCGCGCGCCGATGGTCTCGGCGGACGCCGGCAGGGTGAGACAGATCAGGCCCAGAGTCGCCGCCCGCAGCAAAGCCGTCGCCATGGCTCAAGCCCTCCTGTTTGTGGAACCCCGCAAACTCGCCGTCATTGCATTATATATAGTCAATTAATGGCGGAGCGATCCTATGAAGGGCTTTCGATGGGCGGCCGGGCTGTGGCTGGGGCTGCTGCTGGCCCTGGGCGTGCCGGCCGCGAAGGCTGACGGCGTGACGATTCCGTGGGTCGTCTACTATGCCGCGGAACTGCCGCCGACGGCCTTCTACGGCTTCGATCTCGTGGTTTTCGAGTCCGACAGCCACCCGCCGCTGGAGCCGCTGGTCGACCGTCGCAAGAAAGTGATCGGTTATATCAGCCTGGGCGAGGTCAACGAGACCCGGCCCTACTTCGCCGAGGTCAAGGCCGAGGGGCTCTATCGCGGCGAGAACGAGAACTGGAAGGGAAGCTATTTCGTCGACGTCCGCGACGCCCGCTGGACCAAGCGGGTGGTCGAGGAGCTGGTTCCGGCGATCCTCCGGCGCGGCTTCCAGGGGATCTTCATCGACACGCTCGACAACCCCGGGCATCTCGAGCGCACGGACCCCAAGGCCAATGCCGGCATGATCGAGGCCGCGGCCCGGCTGGTACGGACGCTGCGCCGCAACTTCCCGCGCATGACCATCGTGCTCAATCGCGGCTACGACCTCCTGCCGCAGGTCGAGCGCGACATCGACATGGTTCTCGGCGAGTCCGTTTATGCCGACTACGACTTCGCCACCAAGAAGTACACCCGCGTCGACGAGCCGACCTATCGCCAGCAGGTGGAGATTCTGCAGGCGGCCGCCAAACGCCAGCCGAAGCTCAAGGTACTGACGCTCGACTACTGGGATCCGGACGACGCCGCCGGGATCGCCGAGATCTACCGCATCCAGGCCGCCAACGGGTTCAGCCCCTACGTGGCGACCGTCGAGCTCAACCGCTTGGTGCCGGGACCGAAGAAGCAATGAAGCGCCTCGCCGCCGCTCTCGTCGTCCTGCTCGTCCTGTCGGCGAGCGCTGCGGCCTGGGCGCAGGGCAAGGCGGTGCCGCGCACGATCCTGGCGCTCTACGACGGCGAGCTCGATTCCGACATCCGCTTCACGCAGATCCACAAGGTCGCGGAGATGCCGCTGAACCACCTCGGCCTGGTGGTGACCTATCACGACCTCCGCCAGCCGCTGCCGCCGGACAAGGACCTGGAGGGCGTCCGAGGCGCGCTGGTGTGGTTCTCCGGCGACGTCATGCCCAACCCGCTGCCCTTCGCCGAATGGGCTCATCGCTTCATCGACTCCGGCCGCAAGCTGGTCATCGTCGGCGGCCTCGGCATGGCCAATGATCGCCGAGGGAAGCCGACGCCGGTTGAGGTGATCAACGGCGTCCTGCAACGCATCGGCCTTCGCTTCGACGAAAAGCACATCGACTTCACCCAGGACGTCCGCGTCATCCGCAAGGACCGGGCGATCCTCGACTTCGAGGTAACGCTGCCACGCCAGCTTCCCGCCTATGACCGCATCGTCAAGATCGATCCGCAGGTCCAGGCGCATCTGATCCTGCGCGAAGGCAGCGATACCGCGACCGATGCCTCGCTCGTCAGTACCCATCCGAACGGCGGCATGGTGGCCGGCGACTTCGTCCATCGCGGCGATCCCAACACCCCGATCAAGCAGCTCTACCTCAATCCGTTCGAGTATTTCCGCCGCGCCTTCGCCACCGACGACCTGCCGAAGCCGGACACGACGACCCTCGTCGGCCGCCGGATCTATTACAGCCACATCGACGGCGACGGCTGGCGAAGCCAGACGCAGGTGAGGGAGTATGCGCTTCGACGGGCGATGTCGGCGGAGGTGGTGCAGCGCGAGGCGATCGAGGCTTTTCCCGACCTGCCGGTGACGGTGGCGCCGATCGTCGCCGATCTCGACCCCGCCTGGTTCGGCTCCGAACAATCGCAGGCGATCGCGCGCGATCTCTTCGATCTGCCGCAGGTCGAGATCGGATCGCATACCTGGAGCCATCCCTTCGACTGGGCCTTCTTCGCCGACGGCGAGACGACCAAGGAAGTGCCGCTGCTCAGAAGGTATCCGAGGCGTCCGGGCGGCAACGACGACGACGCCTGGACCCCGGTGATCCGCCGCGCGGCTGCGCAGAGCGGTCAGAGCGGCTCCGCCTATTCGGGCCAGGTGCTGGGCTCGCAAGGCTCATACACCGTGCCGCGTGCCTATGCGGTGAAACCCTTCGACCTCCCGCTCGAGATCGGTGGCTCGATCGACTACCTCAATCGCCTGGCGCCCCCCGGCAAGCAGGTCACGCTGCTGCAGTGGTCGGGGAACTGCCTGCCCTGGGAAGGCGCGCTGGTCGCGACGTACCAGGCCGGCGTGCTCAATCTCAATGGTGGCGACACCCGCTTCGACCGCGAGCGGCCGAGCTACACCTCGGTTGCCTCGATCGGGCGGAAGCTGCCGGGCGGCATCCAGATCTACGCTTCCAACGCCAACGAGAACGTCTACACCGAACTCTGGACGGACCGCTTCTTCGGCTTCGCCTTCCTGCCGCAGACGTGGCGGAACACCGAGTCGCCGATCCGGGTGAAGCCGAAGAACCTCTACTATCACATGTACTCCGGCGAGAAGATGGCGAGCCTGCGCGCCCTTCTCAACAATCTGAAGGAAGCCGAGTCCGAGCCGATCGCGCCGATCGCCGCCAGTGCCTTCGCCGCGCTCGCGCTCGGCTTCTACTCGACCGGGATCGTCGATCTGGGTGAGGGACGCTGGCAGATCACCGGCCGTGGCCGGATGGCGACGATCCGCTTCGACCGCGCGATCGACCGCAAGGTCGACTTCGGACGGTCATCGGGCGTGCTCGGCCAGCAGCATTTCCAGGGCAGCCTGTATGTTGCCCTCGATCCCGCCGATCCGCGCCCGGTCATCGCACTCGTTGCCAACGACCGGCCCGATGTACCTCCTCCCGCCAGCCGTCCCTATCTGATCGACAGCCGTTGGCCGATCGAGGGGTTGACCGTCGAAGGCCAGTCCTTCGCCTTCCAGGCGCAAGGCTTCGGCCCGGGCGAGATGACCTGGAAGGTGGGCGAGCCGGGCCGCTACCAGGTGATCGCCGAGGATGGCGAGCGAACGCTCGACAGCTTCGCTGAGGCCGGTGCCGACGGGCTTCTCTCCTTCTCGCTCCGGACGCGCCGCTACGTCTCGACGAAGGTCGCTGTGCGCCGCATCCCCGGGACCTGATGCGCGCGCCCCACATCGTCCTTGCCGCTCTGGTGAGCGCCGGCATTGCCGCCAGCCTCGCCGTGATTCCGCGCGATCGCGAACTCGCGCTCATGTATCTCAAAGGCCTCGACTATGCGTCGGCGCAGGCGGCGCTGGAACAGCGACTGGCCAGCGGCGATCTCTCCGTCGGCGTCGTCATCCCGCTCACCCGCGTCTATATCGAGATCGGCGAGTTCGAGGAAGCGGTCCGCCTGATGGAGCGCTTCGCCGTCGCGAATCCCGACGAAGTGCAGGCCAAGCAGGAGCTGGTTCAGCTCTACAAGCAATCGGCCCGCATCTACGACTATCTGACGACGCTGGCCGACCTCGCCCGTGTCAATCCGACCGAGAAGGTGCTGAGGGAGCTGTCGGAGTACTACAGCGACCACGGCGAGGGCGACAAGCAGGTCGAGCTGCTCAGGGTCCTGGTCGAGCGCTTCAAGGCGCGGCCTGAGGACTGGATGGACCTGGCTCAGCTCGAAGCCGATCTCGGGAACTTCGATGCGGCATTGAAGGCGCTCTCCGAGCTCGATCGGCGCTTCAAGGTGCCGCGCGACCAGCGCAACGTCGAATTCTACATCAGCGTTCTCGCTCGCACCGGTCGCGAGGATGATGCAGCCCAGCTGGCGCGCGGCTGGCTCGACGAGGCGCGGACCGTCCCGGCGGCTCTCGGCATCGTCCGTCAGTTCGTCGGTGCCGGGAAGGAAGGCCAAGCGCTTGCCGTTCTGGACCATCTGGAACCGGCGCTGGCGGAGGCGCCGGTGCTCTTCGGCGAACGGGTCCGGCTGGAGCTCCGCCTCGGCCGCCGCGACCTGGCGTTTCAGCGGCTGCGATCCGCCTATACAGAGGGCCGCATGGCGGCCGACTTCGACGACGACCTGATCGATCTCGCCTTGGAACGAAACCTCGTGCCGATGGCGCTGGCGATCGCGCTTCGGGGATCGCCCATGCGCCTGCCGGACTGGCAGCTGTCGTCGCTGGTCGGCATGGCGCCGCCGGACAAGGCGGACGAAGTCGCGAAGTGGGTGTTGGCGGCGCCTGAGTTCCTTGAGCGGCGTCCGGTGCTCGCCGCCTCGGTGCTGAAGACGGTCGGCGACTCCCCGCGAGCCCTCGCCATGGCCGAGAAGGCGCTCGCCAATCCGGCCGACCTCTCCTCCGACCAGATCCTGGGCCTGCTCCTCATCCTCGCCGATCTCGGCCGCGTCGATGCGGCCCGTCGGCATCTCGTTGCCCTGGTCGACCGCTTCGGGTGGGAGGAGGCGATCGCGCTCGATATCGCGAACGCGATGATCAAGGTGGGGCAGGCGGAAGAGGGATGGCGACGCATTCAGGCTGCCCGGGATCGCCAGCGCCAGCGCGCGCCGGCGATCGACGCGGCCTGGGCGCTGCTGTCGGCGGCGACGGGACGCGGCGACCAGGTGGTCGAGTGGCTCGGCTCGGCCCAGGCCTCCCAGCTCGACACGACGATCCTGGCGCAGCTCGCCGACCTCGCCGCGGCCAACGGCCAACCTAAGCTGGCGCTGGCCGCCGCCCGCCGCCTGGTCGCGATCAAGGACACGGAGGAAGCGCGCCTTCACCTCGCAGGCGCCCTCGCGGCAGCGGGCCAGCTGGACGAGGCGCTGACCCATGTGCGGCCGCTCAGGGGCAATTCGCTCGAGGCGGAGCGACTCTACGTCACTGCGCTTGCCACCGTCGCCAAGCGCGGGAACGCGCCCGCGCAGGCGGAGCTGGCCGATTTCTGGCGCCAGAAGCTGGCGCGCCCGGATATCGAGGTCGAGACCCTGTCGGTGCTCGTCTATACGCTCCTCGACAAGGGTCTCGGCGCCGAGACCATGCCGGCGATATTTTGGCTGGCCGAGCGGGCGCCGGAGACGTGGTACTCGGCGGCAGCCGAAGAGGCGAAGAAGTCCCGCCGGCTGGCCGACGCGCGGGCGTTCTTCGCAGCTCAGCTGAAGCGGCAGGACCTCTCGGCCGAGGCGCGCGAGCAGGCGCTGTTCGCGCTGAACGACGTCGGCGGCGCGGTCGAGGCGCTCCCGGAGATCGCGCGCCTCGCCGGCGCCGATCCGACCGACAAGTGGTTCTACGCCTATATCGAGGCGGCGAAGGCGGCCAAACGGTCCGCCGATCTTCGCGGCTTCCTCGCCGCCGAGCTTCGGCGCAGCGATCTTTCGAAGGAGCGCCGGGAAGCGCGGCTCTACGCCCTGCTCGACGTCGCCGGGTCCGAGGCGGCGTTGCCGGAGCTGAAGCGTTTCGCCGAGACCTATGGCGGCGACTGGGCCAACGTCTATGACGAGGCGCTGGCGAAACTCGGCCGGACCGACGAGCGCCGCCGCCTTCTCGTCGCTCGCGCGGCCCGCCCCGGAACGAGCGCGATCGAGCGCCGCGAGATCGCCTACCGGCTGATCGAGCTCGGCGACCGGGGGGCGGCGATCGGCATCTTCCGCGATCTCGCTGCCGCGGCTCGCCCGGATGATCCGGTGATCGGCGAACTCGTCTATCTCTGGCGCGAAGCGGGCCAGCTCCGGGCGGCGGTGGACTGGCTGGCCGGTCGCGCCGGCACGGCCTCGCCGGCCGAACGCCCGGCCTGGGCGCGTCAGCTGATCGATGCCGAGGCGCCGGCCCGCGCGCTGGACGCCCTCGGGGCGCAGTCTCCAACCGAATCCCTGCAGGCGTCGGCCCTGCGCATCGAGGCGCTGATCGCACTCAAGCGGATGGACGAGGCCGGCCGCGTGATCGTTGCCCGGGCGGAGGGGGAGCGCGACGTCACGCGCCTCCGGGCGCTTGCGCGCCAGGCCCTCGACACCGACAGCAAGCCGGCGTTGAAGGCGGTCTACGAGCGGCTCGCCCGCGAGGTCCCCGGAGACCCGGACGCGGAGCGTTGGCTCGGGCTCTCCGAGTTCGCCGGTGGACGCACCGCGCTGGCCCGCCGCCATCTGGCGCGGGTGGTCGAGACGTCGGCCGCCGACCACGAGGTCAACTCGGCCTATGGTGAAATTCTGCTGCAGGCGGGCGAGCGCGACGCGGCGCGCTTCCATTTTCGCCGCGCCCTCCAGCAGATCGAGGCTGTTCCCGATCAGGCGGTGTCGCTTCGGGTCGCCCGCGCCCAGCTGCTCAACCGGCTGGGTGAATCGGGCCAGGCGCTGGCGCTGATGGCCGCCCTGGTTCAGGAACGACCGGCTGATCCAGGGCTCAGAGCCGACTATGCCAATCTGCTGATGGACAACAAGTTGTACGATCAGGCCCGCCGCGTCCTTTCGGTACGGTGACCCAGGGGGAGAAATCCCCGGGGCGAGATTCTCCATAAATGCCGTATATTCCCAAAGCTTTACCCTGGGACAGAGGATCGGCCCGAAGGCGCGTATGAAGTTTCCGACCATCCCCTTGCCGGCTCGACTCGGGATCAGCCTCGGCCTGGCGCTGCTGGCCGGGCTTGCCGGATCCCCGGCCGCGGCGGCGCCGATGGGGGTTGAGACCAGCAGCACGGACACCTCCGCCCGCGTCAGGTTCTCCTGGTCCGAGCGGGTCACCGCCAAGGCAACCGCCGAGGGCGAGGCCGTGGTCGTGACCTTCGACCGGGACGTCGATCCGGCCGCGGTGCGGGACACGGCCAAGATGCTTCCAGCCTGGATCGAGAGCGCTGAAGGTAAGGGCCGCGAGCTCCGCCTGGTGCCGAAGCCGGGTCGCCGCGCCACGGTCAGCGTCCTGCCGCGCGGCATCGAGGTCCGGCTCGCCGGGTCGAGAACGCCACCGTCGGTCTCGCCGCCGTCCGCGATGACGCCGGCGCCTCAGCCGCCCGGGCCATCGGCGGCCAGGAACGATCCCGCAGCCCCCATGATCGGGGCCGTCACCGTGGTTTCGCGAGGCGCTGCTGTGCCGGCGGCGTCGGCCCCGCCGTCACCGACGGCAACACCGGACCCGCCGGTCGATGCCGAGGCGGCCGCCCAGGCCCGCCGCCTCAGGCTGACCCAGGCCCGGCTGATGATGGAGACCGGCGACGCCGAGGGCGCGAAGGCGGAGCTCGAACGGCTGCTCGCGGAGGTGCCGTCGGCGATCGAGGTGATGACGTCTCTCGCCAGCGTCGAGACTCAGCTCGGCGGATGGCGGCGGGCGGTCGGGCTCTATGATCGCGCCCTCGACCTCAACCCCGATGATCCGTCGCTGGTGCGGGCCAAGGCCGAGCTGCTGCGCGAGCATGGCCCGCGCATCCGTCTCGATCTCGACCACCGCAAGGTCCGCGACGCCGATCGCCAGATCGTCGCCAAGGCCGCGGGCGAGGGGCTCGCCGGGTCGTCGCTGGTCGGATTCGCTCTCGAGGCCAACGATCTCAACGCGCCCATCGTCCGCCGGCTGAACGGCACGATCGAGAGTTTCGACGGCAAACGCTTCCGCGGCGAGGGCTATGTCGTCGTCGATCACGACGGCGGTGGGCTCACCCGCTTCTCGGCGATCGGCGGCACCGGGATCGTCGGCG
>CAXNIC010000062.1:0-17037 GCA_964201945.1 Alphaproteobacteria bacterium | reverse complement strand
CGGTCAGGCCGCCGGTTGCGGCCGCGGCTTGGCGACCGCCTGGGCCTGGGCCCCGGCGATGCGGGAGGCGGCGATCTTCATCGCCTTCTGCAGCTTTTCGAAGGCCCGGACCTCGATCTGGCGCACCCGCTCGCGGCTGATGCCGTATTCCTGGCTCAGGTCCTCGAGAGTCGCCGGCTCGTCCTGGAGCCGGCGGCGGGTGAGGATGTGGCGCTCGCGCTCGTTCAGGCCCTTCATCGCCTCCTTTAGAAGCCGCATGCGCTGGGTCGACTCCTCGCGCTGGCCGAGCTCCGCCTCCTGGTTGTCGCGATCGTCGACCAGCCAGTCCTGCCACTCGCCTTCGCCTTCGGCGCGGAGCGGCGCGTTCAGCGAATGGTCGGGGGCGGCGAGGCGACGGTTCATGCTGACGACGTCGTCCTCGGGCACGCCCAGGCGGTCGGCAATCACCTTCACCTGCTCGGGCGAAAGGTCGCCTTCGTCGATCGCCTGGATCTGTCCCTTGATCTTGCGAAGGTTGAAGAACAGCTTCTTCTGGGCGGCGGTGGTGCCCATTTTCACCAGCGACCAGGAGTGCAGGATGTATTCCTGGATCGCGGCACGGATCCACCACATGGCATATGTGGCCAGGCGGAAGCCGCGCTCCGGCTCGAAGCGCTTGACCGCCTGCATCATGCCGACATTGCCTTCACTGATGAGCTCGCCCAGCGGCAAGCCATAGCCGCGATAGCCCATGGCGATCTTGGCGACCAGGCGCAGGTGGCTCGTCACCAGCCGATGGGCGGATTCGGTGTCCCCATGCTCGCGCCACGCCTTGGCGAGCATGTACTCCTCCTGCGGCTCCAGCATCGGGAATTTGCGGATCTCCTGGAGATAGCGCGAGAGGTTGCCCTCTGCGCTCATCACCGGGACCGAAGGAGCGCTGACGCTGCTCATGTGACGACCTCCGTTCGCGTGTGGTCCAAAGGACCGGACGACCTCCCCCTCCCCTGGGCTGGCGCCCGACCCCAGACGCCGGCCCCTGTCGGGCGCCGGCCGATGGTCTTGGCACTCTCCGAAGACGAGTGCCAACGACCCAGATATTCCTTCAACCTTCCCGTTTTGTCAAGAATGTCCCAGCGGGTAGCTAAGTTATTGTTTCGATTGAACATTGCCGACCATTGATAGTAACTCTTTGATATCGCTGTAAATTTCTCGTACGAACCGATGCTCGCGGCCGGTGGCAGGGTGAGTAAACCCGAGCCGATAGGCGTCCAGAGCCTGCCGGGGAAAGTCGGCAAGGACGGCCGGGGCGCCAGCGCGGCGACGGCCATAGGCGGGGTCGCCGACCAGCGGATGACCGATATGGGCAAGGTGCACCCGGATCTGATGCGTTCGTCCGGTTTCCAGCCGGCAGTCGACCAGGCTGGCGACCGTGCCCAGGATCCGTGCCTCCAGCTTGTAGTGAGTTCGCGCCGCCTTGCCGCCAGAGGTAACCACCGCCATCTTCTTCCGGTTCCGCGGGTTGCGTCCGATGTTGCCTTCGATCCGGCCCTCGGCCGGACGCGGCACCCCCCAGACCACTGCCTTGTAGGCCCGATCGACCGTGCGGTCGGCGAATTGCCGGGCAAGGCCGGTCAAGACGGGCTCGGTCTTGGCGGCGACCATCAGGCCCGAAGTGTCCTTGTCCAGCCGGTGGACGATCCCCGGTCGTCGCTCGCCGCCGATGCCGGCAAGGCTCTGGCCGCAATGGGCGATCAGCGCATTCACCAGTGTGCCGTCCGGATTGCCGGGGGCGGGGTGGACGACCAGGCCGGGCGGTTTGTCGATCACGATCAGATACTCGTCCTCGAAGACGACTTTCAGCGCCATCGGTTGCGGCGCGGGCGCAGCGTCGGTAGGCTCGGCAAGGATGATGGCGAAAATTTGGCCCGCCCTGGCCTTGTCCGAGGCCTTTGCCGGAGCTCCCTCGATCGTGACCTGTCCCGCCTCGACCAGAGCCTTGATTCGGCTTCGCGAAAGCTCCGGCAGCCGGCGTGCCAGCGCGCGGTCGATGCGTTCGCCGGCCTCGATCGGCTCGAACGTGCCGGCGAGAACGCGGTCCTGACCCTCGATGCCTGAACGCGCGCTCAAATTCGCGGTGGTCGGGATGGGCGTCCTGATCGTGATCGGCTTGGTGGTCATCTTCGTCACCATCGCCAAGCGGATGGGCGCCGGCAAGGGGCCGGACGACGCAGCCGCGGCCGTGGCGCCGATTGCCGCGCCGGTGACGCCCTTCGGCGACACCGTCATAACCATTCCCCGCGGCGGGCGCATGGTGGATTTCCGCAGCGACGGCAACCGGATCCTGATCCATGTGAAGCCGCCCGGGCTCGAGGAGATCATCCATGTGATCGACCTCGCGACCGGCAAGCCGCTCGGCACCGTCACCGTCGCCCCTCCCAGAACTCCGTAACGAACGGTTCCCCGCACATGAACTTCGCTTCCGACAATCTGGCGGGCGCGCTGCCCGAGGTGATGGACGCGGTCGCCGGCGCCGCCAGGGGCGCGCTCGCGGCCTATGGCTCGGACGAGCTCACCGCCCGCATGGAAAAGCGCGTCGCCGAGGTGTTCGAGCGCGACGTCGCGGTCTTCCTGGTCGCCACCGGCTCGGCGGCGAATGCGCTGGCGCTCTCGATGCTGTCGCCGCCCTTCGGGCGCATCTTCGTCCATCCGGCGGCGCATTCGCAGACCGATGAATGCGGCGCGCCCGAGTTCTACACCGGCGGCGCCAAGCTGCATCCGGTCGCGGGCGAGCACGGCAAGATCGCGCCGGCCGATCTCGAAGCCGCCATCGCCAGCGTCGGCAAGGACCCGCACTGGGCCCCGCCGACGGCGATGAGCGTGACCCAGGTGACCGAGGCCGGCACTGTCTACTCGGCATCCGAGCTGGGGGCGCTGGGCGACGTGGCGAAGCGCCACAAGCTCGGCTTCCACCTGGACGGAGCGCGCTTCGGCAATGCGCTGGCGTCCCGCAACGCGTCGCCCGCCGAGATGAGCTGGAAGGCCGGCGTCGACATCATCTCCTTCGGCGGCACCAAGAACGGTTGCCTGGCACTCGAGGCGGTGGTGCTGTTCGACAAGGCGAAGGCCGAGGAGATGGCCTATCGCCGGATGCGGGGCGGCCACCTCTTTTCCAAGATGCGGTTCTTCTCCGCCCAGATGGAGGCCTATCTGGAGGGCGACCTCTGGCTCCGGACCGCGCGCCGCTCCAACGAGATGGCGAAGCGCCTGGCTGATGGCCTCACAAGTGTTCCCGGCTGCGAGATCCTGCACCCGGTCGACGCCAACGAGATCTTCCTCAAGCTGCCGAAGGCGGTGGTCGACGGGCTGGAAGCCGAGGGCGTGAAGTTCTATCGCTGGACCAACGATGCCTTCCCGATGATCCGCCTGGTGGCCTCCTTCGAGACCACGACCGGGGAGGTCGACACGCTCCTGGCGTCGGCCCGGCGGCTTTCCGGCAAGGGAGCCTGAAACCGGCGCTTGAAAGCCCCGGGGGCATGGGCTAAGTCACGGGCCTTCGGCCTGAAGGCTTCGTCCCCTTCGTCTAGAGGCCCAGGACACCGCCCTCTCACGGCGGTAACAGGGGTTCGAATCCCCTAGGGGACGCCAATAAAATCAATAGATTAGCTATTTCCGGCCGTCAGCTTCCCCAAAATTTACCTAATATGTCATGCGTCATACCCTCGCAGTCTCATAGAGGCGCGCCGGGAGTTGACGCCCTGGCTGTTTTATTGGTCCTCTTGGCTCAACTGAGAGTTGGGGGGGGGCTATGGCACCAAAGAGAGCGATATTGCTCCGTGACGATCCGTCGGCTACCGACGAATTTGGTCCTCATAAAAAAATAGCAAGTATCATAAAAGATGAGATTGCGCGCTCAAGCAGTGGGCGCTCAATTGCGGTGGTGGGGCCTTGGGGAAGTGGAAAATCGACCGTCATACAATTGCTTAAGGGTGAATTGTCTATAAGTAAAGATGTAAGCGCCCATGTATTTGTCTACGACGCTTGGTCTCATCAAGGGGATCCACTTAGGAGAGCTTTCCTAGAGGACTTAATTAACTCGCTTAAGATAAATCAATTATTATCGGATGAAGAAATTGATGTGGCAAGGCAAAAAATATGGAATAGAACCGAAATAACAAAAAATATAACTGAGCCTATCTTAAGGAATCATGCAAAACTAATGCTTATGGCTGTTGCGCTTATTCCGTTAGGAACAAAGATATTTGACCTAAAAACTGACGAACCGGCGTGCTTTTGGAGTGAAATATCCAAAACTCAAAATATTATTGCAATTTTGTTATTACTTTCTCCAATTATATTAGCCGGTATTTTTGCGATAATTAACTATACGACCTTGGATAGATTGAGGGATTGGTTGTTTGGTAGGGCGTGTCCTCAATTAAGCCAAATGGCGATCGAGGCCAGATAGATTGCGGCGAGGAAGTTTCTGGCACGTTTGTCGTAGCGCGTGGCGATGGCTCGGAACTGCTTGAGCTTGCAGAAGAAATTTTCGATGAGATGCCGAGCTTTGTAGAGTTCTTTATCATATTGACGCGGCGTCGTGCGGTTGCTCTTCGGCGGGATGACGGCGATCTTATTGGCGGCGGCAAGCGGTTCGATCACGCGGGCATCGGCATCGAACGCCTTGTCGGCGATCACGATGTCGGCGACGACCAGCGGCAGAAGCGCGTCAGCACCCGCCAGGTCATGCGCCTGTCCAGGGGTGAGCAGGAACCCGATCGGGTTGCCGAGCGCGTCGACCAGCGCGTGGATCTTCGTGCTCAACCCGCCTTTGCTGCGCCCGATCGCTTCGTCTGCGCCGTTTTTTTTGGCGCGCCGGCGCTGTGCTGGTGAGCGCGCACGATGGTGCTGTCGATCATCGCGTACTCGTTGTCGGTCTCGCTGCTCAAGTGCCGGAAGACCCGCGCCCAGACGTCGCCCTCACCCCATCGGGTGAACCGCGTATGCACAGCCTTCCAATCGCCGAACCGTTCCGGAAGGTCACGCCACGGAACGCCGGCACGATACCGATACAGCACCGCCTCGATGAACAGCCGGTTGTCCTTCGCCGTCACCCCGACATGCCCCGCGCGACCGGGCAGCAAATCCTTGATCCGATCCCACTGGTCATCACGCAAGCCATAACGTCGCATCGGTCAGCCCCCCCTTCAGGCCGACCTCCTATGAATCACGCATCTCTACTCTTGGGAATCCTCTAATTGAGGACACGCCCTAGCGACGCGCGGTTTTCTTTCGCGCCGTCGCCTTGCGTCGGGGGGGCGTCTTCTTCGCAGTCGACGGCTTCTTTCGGCGCATGACGGGCGAGCTCTCGCGCTGGCCCTTGGCGCCGACATGCGACTTGCCTTCGGTTTCCTGCTGGGCGGTCTTGCCACGGGCCTCCTTGCTCTTGGTCTTGGCGAGGCTGCGGCGGTTCTCCGCCTTGCCCCTGTACTTCGAGGCACCGGCCTCGCTGAGAGCGATGGCGATCGCCTGCTTCCGGCTCTTCACCTTCCCGCCCTTGCCGCCGGGACCGCTCTTCAGCTCGCCATGCTTGAACTCGTGCATGACGCGGCCTTCGGTCTTTCTCTGTCCGAGAGATTCCTTCGGCATGGCCAACTCCTTAGATTCGCTCGACAACGGAACCGCAGGGCGGCCACCTCGGTTCCCTTCGCGAGTGAGGCCGCAGTTGCCGAAGGCTCGCGAATCGGCGAGAAGTCGAGGCCATGCACATCGATGATGCGACGGTCGAGGCCTACCGCCGGGACGGTGCGGTGCCGTTGCGCCAAGTCTTCGCCCCTGAATGGATCGAGCTGCTGGCGGCCGGCGTCGAAGAGAACCTCGCCAGCCCCGGCCCCTACGCCAAGCGCTACACGCCGGACGGCAAGCCCGGCCTCTTCTTCGGCGACTACTGCAACTGGCGTCGCATCGCCCCTTACGAACGCTTCTTCCGCGACTCTCCAGCAGCCGAGCTCGCCGCCCGCCTGATGGCCTCCAGGAAGGTCAACTTGTTCCACGAGCACGTGCTGGTGAAGGAGCCGGGGACGCTGGAGCCGACGCCCTGGCATCACGACCAGCCCTACTACTTCGTCGACGGCGAGCAGATCGTGAGCCTCTGGATACCGCTCGATCCGGTGCCGCGGCAGACCTGCGTCGAATACGTCGCCGGCTCGCATCGCTGGGGCAAGTGGTACACGCCGAAGCGCTTCGTCGATTCCGCCGAGCACGCCAACGCCACCGGCGAGGAGACGGTGCCCGACATCAACGCCCGCCGCGGCGACTACGACCTGCTGGCCTGGGACCTCGAGCCCGGCGACTGCATCGCCTTCCACGCGCTGACGCTTCACGGCGCCCCCGGCAATCCGCTGCCGACCCGCAGGCGCGCCTTCGCCGCCCGCTTCACCGGCGACGACGCCCGCTACGTGCTGCGCGACGGCTTCATGTCGCCGCCGCCGCAACCGGGCGCGCCCGAGCCCGGCGGGCCGATGGACAGCGACGCCTTTCCCGTGATCCGGCGGGCGTGATGGATCTCTGGACCCTCGTCGTCGCCGCCGTGCTCGGCCTGGTCGAGGGCCTGACCGAATTCATTCCAGTCTCCTCGACCGGCCACCTGATCCTGCTGGTCGACCTGCTGGGCTTCCAGGGACCGCCCGGCAAGGTGTTCGAGGTGGTGATCCAGCTGGGCGCCATCCTCGCGGTCTGCGTCGTCTACTTCACCCGGCTCTGGCGCGTGCTGATCGGCTTAGGCTCCGATCCCGGCGCCCGCCGCTTCGCCGCCGCCGTGATCCTCGCCTTCCTGCCGGCAGCGGTCATCGGCGTCTTCGCGCACAGCTACATCAAGTCGGTGCTGTTCTCGCCCTGGGTGGTCTCCGCCAGCCTGATCCTGGGCGGGCTTGCCATTATCGCCATCGAGTCGAAGCCGCGGCCGGCGACGGTGGCGCGGGTCGAGGACTTCTCGCCCCTACTTGCGCTCAAGATCGGCTTCTTCCAGGTGCTCGCCATGGTTCCGGGCGTCTCGCGCTCGGGCGCGACCATCCTGGGGGCGCTGCTGCTCGGCGTCGAGCGCAGGGCCGCGGCCGAGTTCTCCTTCTTCCTCGCCATCCCGACCATGCTGGGGGCGGCGACCTACGACCTTTACAAGAACCGCCACGACCTGACCGTCGACGGCGGGGCGCTGATCGCCATCGGCTTCGTCGTCGCCTTCGTAGCGGCACTCGCCGTCGTCCGCATCGTCGTCGACTTCGTCTCGCGCCACGGCTTCGCGCCGTTCGGCTGGTACCGTATCGTCATCGGCACGGCCATGCTGATGATCCTGCTGTCGAGGTGACGCCCAGATGACCGGCGGCAAGCGGACCATGTGGACGAGGCGGCCAGCCAAGGGCAATCGCGAGCTCGATGGCCCTGAACAGTACCTCGCCAAGGCCCAGCGCTTCCGCGAGCGCGCCGCAGGCCTCCGCCACGGGCTCGAAAGCTACAAGATCCCGCCGATGCAGCGGGTCGAGATGGAGCGGATGCTGAAGAACCTGGAATCCGCCGCGAAGGAGCTCGAGCGGCTGGCGAAGAAGCAGGCTTAAGGAAGCGTCGCGATCTCGCGCACCATCTTGGCGGCGATGGCGCGGGCGAAATCATCGAAGCCCTTGGCGACGATGATGAAGGCCCCCGGCCCGCCGATGACGTGCTGCTCGTAGTAGTCGGCGAGGCCGGGCTCGTAATACGTCGCGATCGGCAGGCCGTTGATGGTGATCTCCGCCGCCAATGTGCGCTCGCGGGCGACATCCACCGGCTCCCCGACATTGCTTTCGCCATCGCCCGAGATGTCCAGGACCTTGCGGTCGGTTGACCAGGGCAGCGCCTCGAACTGCCGGACGGCCTCGTCCATGGCGCAGGCGATACAGGTGTCGCCCACCAGCTGGCGGCGGTGCTCGCGGATGATGCGAGAGGCCTCCCGCGCCGCCGCCTCGCCGTCGATCAGCATCCAGGGCAGGATGCGGGCCATCCGCCGGCCGTCGCTCCATTCGAAATAGGTGACGGCGATCCGCCGGTTGTCGCCGCTCTTGATCGCGCTCAGCACTGGGGCCGAGACCAGTGCGTCGGCATAGCCATCCCGCTGCTGTTCGAAGCGCTGCTGGTTGACGCTGCCGGAGGAGTCGACCGCCAGCACCAGGGCGAGGTCGACCGCCTCCGCCGCAGGCGACACGCCCGGGAGGAAAGCCGCCAGGAAAAGCGCCAGAAGAAGGGCGGTGCGCCGAAACATGGGCGGACGATAACACGCCGCTCGCACTGGCACCGAGTCGGTGTCAGAGTGGCCCGGACCCGCCTGATGCCAACCGTCTCCATCCCCATCCGCGCCAGCCTCCTGATGGTGGCGGCGGTCTTCATCTCCGCCCTCAGCAACTGCCTGATGCGGCTGGTCGCCGACCAGGGGATCCACGCGTTCGAGATCGTGCTATTCCGAAACGTCTTCGGCCTTCTGTCGGTCGCGCTCATCGCGCTGTGGACGGACCGAGCGATCCCCCGGACCCGCTGGATCGGACGGATCGGGCTCTCCTGCATCGTCCACGTCGCCTCGATGCTGACCTTCCTTCTCGGCCTCACCCTGCTGCCGCTGAACGAATCGGCGGCGCTCACCTTCGCCGGCCCGCTCTTCGTCACCATCGGCGCCGCGCTTTTCCTTGGCGAGACCGTCCGCGCGCGGCGCTGGAGCGCGGTCGCTGCCGGCTTCGCCGGCGTCCTCATCATCCTCAGGCCGGGAATCGTGCCGGTCGGCTTCGGCGCCGCCATGATCCTGGTCTCGACCATGCTCGGTGCCGCCGTCACCCTGATGTTCAAGAACTTCACCGCCGGCGAGCAGCCGCTGACCTTGATCTTCTACCAGTGCCTGATCTCGACATTCCTGTCGGCGCCGTTCGCCGCGGCGGTGTGGACGACGCCCGATGCCTACGGCTTCCTCATCCTGGCCCTGACCGGTGTGCTGGGCACCGGGACCTGGCTCTTCTTCCTTCGCGCCTGCATGCTGGTCGATGCCAGCGCCCTCATGCCGCTCGAATTCGCCAAGCTCCCCATCATCGCGGTCCTTGCCCATCTGATGTTCGGCGAGACGCCGGACGAGTGGGTCTGGCTGGGCGCCGCGGTGATCTTCGGGTCGAACCTCTACATCGCGCATCGCGAGGCGGCGATCGTCCGCCGCCCCGACGCCGGAGGCGACCGATGACGGGGATCGGTCTCTCCGCCCCGGTCCGCGCCACCCTGCTCATGCTGGGCGCCACCTCCATCTCCGGCCTGCAGAACTGCCTGATGCGGCTGCTCGCCGATCAGGGGATCCACGCCCTCCAGATCACTCTGTTCCGCAACGTATTCGGCCTGCTCTCGGTCGCCGCGATCATGTTCTGGATCGAGCGACGCGTGCCGCGGACGCCGTGGTTCTGGCTGATCGCGCTGTCCTGCATTCTCCATGTCGCCTCGATGGTCACCTTCATCCATGGCCTCGGCCTCTTGCCGCTGAACGAGTCGGCGGCGCTCAGCTTCGCCGCCCCGCTCTTCGTCACCATCGGCGCCGCGCTCTTTCTCGGCGAGACCGTCAGGGCCAGGCGCTGGAGCGCAGTCGCCGCCGGCTTCGTCGGCGTCCTGATCATCCTCAGGCCGGGCATGGTGCCCGTCAGCTTCGGCGCGGCGATGATCCTGGTCTCGTGCATGCTGGGTGCCGTCGTCACCCTGATGTTCAAGAACTTCGCCGGCCACGAGCGCCCGACGACCCTGATCTTCTACCAATGCCTGGTCGCCTCGGTGCTGTCCGTGCCCGGCGGCGCCTGGGTCTGGGTGACGCCCGACCTGCCTTCGTTCGCCGCCCTCGCCTCGATCGGGCTGATCGGCACCCTGGGCTGGCTCGCCTTTCTCCGCGCCTGCAAGCTGGCCGACGCCAGCGCCATCCAGCCGATCGAGTTCGTGAAGCTGCCCTCCGTCGCCTTTTTCGCCTACATGATGTTCGGCGAGACGCCGGACCAGTGGGTGTGGCTCGGCGCGGCAGTGATCTTCGGCTCGACCCTCTACATCGCGCATCGCGAGGCGCTCGTCGCCCGGCGCGCCGCCCGCGCGAGACAAGACCGATGAACGCCTCCGTCCTCGCCACCTTCTACGCGCTGCTCACGATCGTCATCACCGGCCTGCAGAACATCACGATCCGCCTGGCCGCCGACGACGGCGCGCATTCGTTTCAGATCGTGCTGTTCCGCAACCTTTTCGGCCTCATCTCGGTCGTCGCCATCATCCTGTGGACCGAGCGGACGATGCCGCGGAGCCGCTACACCGGCCTGATCGCCTTCTCCTGCATCGTCCATGTCGCCTCGATGTTTTCGGGGTACTACGGGATCGCCGTGCTGCCGCTGAACGAGTCGGCGGCGCTGGGATTCGCCATGCCGCTTTTCGCGACCGTCGGAGCGGCTCTCTTCTTGGGCGAGACCGTGCGGGCCCGACGCTGGAGCGCCGTCGGCGCGGGGTTCGTCGGCGTCCTGATCATCCTCAGGCCCGGTCTCATTCCCTTCGAGCTCGGCGCGGCGATGGTGCTGGTATCGGCCATGCTGGGTGCCTTCATCACCCTGATATTCAAGTATTTCACCGGCGGCGAGCGAGCGACGACGCTGATCCTCTACCAGTCCCTGTTCTCGACGCTGTTCTCGGTGCCGCCCGCGGTCGTCGTCTGGCACGCGCCTGAGAGCTTCGCGCTCTGGATGATGGTGGCGAACGGCATTCTCGGCACGCTCGGGTGGATCACCTTCCTCCGCGCCTGCGCGCTGACGGACGCCAGCGCGCTGATGCCGTTCGAGTTCCTTCGCCTGCCGGTCGTCGCCATCTTCGCCTATCTGCTGTTCAACGAGATCCCGGACGAGTGGGTCTGGGTCGGCGCCGGCGTGATCTTCTCCTCCACCCTCTACATCGCCCATCGCGAGGCGGCCGTCGCCCGCCAGGCCCGCGGGAAGGCGCCGTGACCGGCTTAAGCCCGCTCCTCCTCGCCGTCATCCTGATGACGCTGTCGGCCGCGACGACGGCGGTGGGAAACACGCTGATCCGAACGCTCGGCGACATCGGCATCCACCCGTTCGAGATCGCCTTCTTCCGCTGCGCCTTCGGCTTCGCCACGGTGGCGCTGGTGGTGCTGTGGCAGGAACGGGCCTGGCCCCGGACCGGAGCGGTCACGCCGCTCACCGTCTCAGGCGTCTGTCACCTCACCGCGATGATCGCCTTCTTCACCGGCGTCACCATGATCCCCTTGAACGAGTCGGCGGCGCTGACCTTCGCCTCGCCGCTCTTCGGCACCATCGGCGCCGCCCTCTTCCTCGGCGAGACCGTCCGCGCGCGGCGCTGGGCCGCGATCGTCATCGGCTTCGTCGGCGTGCTGATCGTGCTTCGCCCGGGCACCGTTCCGTTCAGCCTCGGCGCCGGGCTGGTGCTGTTCTCGACCATGTCGTTCGCCGGCGTCACCGTGCTGGTGAAGAAGATGTCGGGAACCGAGCGGACGACGACCGTGGTCTTCTACCAGAGCCTGTTCGTCATGGTGGCGACGCTGCCGCTGGCGATCTGGGTGTGGACGACGCCGTCCTTCATGAACTTCGTCGCGCTCGCGGCTCTCGGGATCCTGAGCACGCTGGGATGGCTCTGCTTCACCCGCGCCTTCGCGCTCGCCGATGCGTCGGCGATCCTGCCGCTGGAGTTCACGCGGCTCCCCTTCGTCGCCATCCTCGCATTTTTCCTGCTGGGCGAGGTCCCGGACAAGTGGGTGTGGCTGGGCGCGGCGGTGATCTTCGGCTCGACCCTCTACATCGCCCACCGCGAGCATGCGGCGCACAGGAAGGCCACTCAGATCCAGCGCCTGACCGACGAGCAATAGGCACGGTAGGCGTCGCCGAACTTGCCTTCGAGGTAGCGCTCCTCGCGACCGATCACGCCGTAGCGCATGACGATGAGGAGAGGTGCCAGCAGGACCAGCGGCCACGGGCTGCCATAGCCGATGCCGAGCCCGAGATAGACCAGCGTGAGGGCCAGGTAGATCGGGTTGCGGGAGAACCGGTATGGCCCGGTGACGACCAGCGCCGTCGTCGGGACCCAGGTCGGCACGTGGGTCCCGGCCGCCTTGAAGCGCCGGAAGCAGACGGCCACCAGGCCGAGCCCGGCCACGGCCAGTAGAACCGCGAGCGGCAGGCGGAGCGCGTGCTCGGGCAGCGGCGCCGGGAAGATCCAGTCGAGCCCGACCGCGACGCCCAGGCTGCCGAGATAGAGGAAGGGCGGCCGGGCAATGACGCCGGAGGTGTCGGGCGTAGGGCTCACAGCCGGTCCTTGAGGAGCCCGTCGAGACGCGCCCGCTGGCCCGGCTCGAGCGCCGCGTAGAACGCCTCCAGGTGCGGTCGCAGCTCGCGCACGGCTCTGAGGCCGGCCTCGATGCCGGTTTCCAGCCGCGCCAGCCCGGACGGCACATCGGCGACCGGTGCGCCGCAGAGCCCGGCGAGATCGCGCCCGACGCGCTCCACCGCCTCGGCGACCCTGGCCCAGGCGTCCTGCTGCTCGGGCTTGAGGGCGAGCTGCATCTCGACCAGCGTCATCCCCTCGGCGAGCCGGGCGCTCCCGCCCTTCTGACACCAGTCGGCGGAACGCGCGTGACGTCCGCGCGCCCAGTCGTGCCAGGACGACCCGGCGGCGAGCGAGGGAAGGACGGCGGCGAGGGCGACGGCAGCAGCGGCGATCTTGGTTCGAAGTGTCCAGAACATGTCATCACCTCCTTGGCTGAACGGAGGATGCAATATGACAACTTAGTTGTCAATCATTGATTTGCGCGGCCGGAGAAAGGATGGAATCCGAGGTCACTGCACCTTCCCGAGCCGCGCTTTGAGGGCCGCGAGCAAGTCAGCGGCCGCACCGACCTCCTTCGCATCGAGGCCGCGACCGAGCGCGTCGGCGATCTCCTGGATGCGAGCGGATGTGGCCGCGTACCGGGTACGGCCGGCGGGCGTGAGCCGGAGCAGCTTGGACCGCTTGTGTGCAGGGTTTCCGACGAACTCGACCAAGCCTTCCGCGGCCAACTCGTCGGCGAGCTTCTGGATGTGCTGGCGCGAGACCGGGCGGGCGCGGGCGATTTCCGGCACGGTCTGCTCGCCGCCCTCGGCCAGGCTCCGCATCAGCCCCCAGCTGCCGCCGCCGCCGGCGCTGACCGCACCCTCCTCGGCGCCGACGGCGCGGAGCCGATGGAAGGTCTGGATCACCTCCATCATCAGGCGGAAAACGGCCTCTCCTTCCGGCGTCGGGCGAGAAGCCATTCTGCCTCTAGGCGCTGGCGTCCTCGAGCGCCGTCCCGCCGGCACCGAGGCGGCGGTCGTAGCCGAGGCTCGCCTCGAACAGCTGACGCGTATAGTCGTTCTTGTAGCGGCGCTGGACCAGGTCCTCGACCGTCAGCTCCTCGTAGATCTGCCCCTGGTTCATCACCGCCAGGCGATCGCACATGTGCGAGACGACCGCGAGGTCGTGGCTGACCAGGAGGAAGGTGAGGCCGGTCGAGTCGCGGATGTCGGTCAGGAGATTCAGAATCTCGGCCTGCACCGAGACATCGAGGGCCGAGGTCGGCTCGTCCAGCAGCATCAGCTTGGGCTCGAGGATGAGCGCACGCGCGATGGCGACGCGCTGGCGCTGGCCGCCCGAGAGCTGGTGGGGATAGCGGAAGCGGAACGACGGCCCGAGGCCGACCTGGCGAAGCACCCGGTCGATGCGCTCGTCGGCGCGGTCGAGGCCATGGATCTTGATCGGCTCCATCAGCGTGCCGTTGACGGTGAAGCGCGGATGCAGCGAGCCGTAGGGGTCCTGGAAGACGATCTGCACCAGCTTGTAGAAGGCGCGCTCGCGGTGCGGCATCAGCTGCTTGCCGTCGATGCGGACGAGGCCGCTCCAGTCCTCGTTGAGGCCCGCCAGCGCGCGCAGGATGGTGGTCTTGCCGCAGCCGGATTCGCCGACCAGGCCGAAGGCCTCGCCGGTATTGACCTTGAAGCTGACGCCGTCGACCGCGGTCACGGCAGCCTTGCCCTTGCCGAAGCGGACGGTGAGGTTCTCGACTTCGATCATCTTTACAGTGCCCAGGCCGGATCGCGGACCAGCGTCGCCAGCTTCTTCTGGCGCTCACCGATGCGGGGAAGCGAGGCGAGCAGGCCCTGGGTGTAGGGATGTGTCGCCTGGCGAAGCTCGGAGGCCTTGCACTCCTCGACGATGCGCCCGGCATACATGATCAGCACCCGGTCGCAAAACGTCGCGACCAGGTTGAGGTCGTGACTGATGAACATCAGGCCGAGACCGCGCCGCGAGACCAGGTCGTCCAGGATCGCCAGCACCTGCATGCGGACGGTGACGTCGAGGGCAGAGGTCGGCTCGTCGGCGATCAGCAGCTTCGGCTCCGGCACCAGCATCATCGCGATCATGATGCGCTGGCCCATGCCGCCCGAGCACTCGTGCGGATAGAGACTGTAGACGCGCTGGGGATTGCGGATCCGGACGGATTCCAGCATCTCGAGCACACGCTCGCGCGCCTCGGCTTTGCTCAGGCCGGGTGGCAGCGCCTCGGCGATCTGGTCGCCGACCCGCATCACCGGATCGAGCGAGAATTTCGGGTCCTGCAGGATCATGCCGATGCGCTTGCCGCGCACCGCCAGCATGTCCTCCTCGGTCGCGTCGGCGAGGTCGACCTCCTCGAACTGCATGCGCTTGGCGCTGACGATGCCGTTGCCGGGCGTGAGCTTGAGGATGGCCCGGCCGGTGGCGGACTTGCCGGAACCGGACTCGCCGACGATGCCGACCTTCTCCTTGCCGACGGTGAACGAGATGTCGCGCACCGCCTTCACCATCCGGTGCGGCGTCTTGAAGGTGACGCTGAGGTCCTCGACCTCTAAAAGCGGCTTGATCATTCGTCGCGCGGGTCCAGGACGTCGCGGAGCCCGTCACCGAACAGGTTGAAGGCGAGGCTGACGACGAGGATGGCGAGGCCGGGAGATGCGGCGAGGAACCAGCTGCCGAGCAGGTATTGCCGGCCGGTCGACAGCATGGCGCCCCATTCAGGCATCGGCGGTTGCGCGCCGAGGCCAAGGAAGCCCAGCGCCGCCGCGGTCAGGATGATGCCCGCCATGTTGAGGGTGATGCGGATGATCACCGAGGAGAGGCACATCGGCATCACGTGCTTGACGACGATGCGCCAGGCCGGCGCGCCCTGGGCGCGGATGGCGGCGATGTAGTCCGACGATCGCACGGTCAGCGTCTCGGCGCGGGCGAGGCGCGCGATCGGTGGCCAGACGGTGAGCGCGATGGCGATGACGGCGTTCCGGATGCCCGGGCCCAAGGCGGCGACGAAGCCCAGCGCCAGGATGAGCGGCGGGAACGACAGGAAGATGTCGGTGATCCGCATCAGGATGGTGTCGGTCCAGCCGCCAAAGTATCCCGACGTCGTGCCCATGATGAGCCCGATCGGCGCGGCGATGACCGCGACCAGGGTGGTGATCTGCAGCGTGATCCGCGAGCCGTAGACGACGCGGCTGAAGATGTCGCGGCCGAGCTCGTCGGTGCCGAAGAAGTGATCGCCGGACGGCGGCAGCAGGCGAGTCTGCAGGTTCTGTTCGTTCATCGGGTAGGGGGCGATCCAGGGCGCGAAGATCGCGATCAGGAGCAGCACCATCAGGATGGTGAAGCCGATCATGGCGAGCGGGTTCTGGGCGAAGCGGCGGCAGCCGAAATAGAGCCGCTGCAGGCTCGCTTGCGTGGGCGAGCGGCTGACCTCGGCGGTGAGGTAGCCGGCAAGCCCGCCCTTTTCGGATTCGACGGCGGTGGTCATCGGGTGCGGGGATCCAGGATCCTGTAGAGGAGGTCGCAGATGAGATTGATGGTGATGAAGAGAGTGCCGACGATGAGGACGCAGGCGAGCACGGCGTTCATATCGCCCGCGAGCAGACCGGAGACCAGGTAGCGCCCGAAGCCGGGCCAGGCGAACACCGTCTCCGTCACCACGGCGCCTTCGAGAAGGATGACATAGGCGAGCGAGATGACGGTGACGAGCTGGACCGCGATGTTGCGGAAGGCGTGCTTGCGGATGACCTTCCATTTGGAAAGGCCCTTCACCCGCGCCGCCAGGATGTACTCCTGGGACAGCTGGGCCAGCATGAAGCTGCGGGTCAGCCGGCTGATGAAGGCCATCGAGGCGAAGCTGAGGATGCTGGCCGGCAGCACGATGTGGGAGAAGGCGTTCTGCCAGACCTCCCACTCGCCGGCGATCGCCGCGTCGACCAGCAGCATGCCGGTGCGGCGGTCGACGATGTCGATATAGAAGACGTCGAGGCGGCCCGGCCCGCCGACCCAGCCCAGCACCGCGTAGAACAGCACCAGGCCCATCAGGCCGAGCCAGAAGGTCGGCGTCGAGTAGCCCAGGAGGCCGAGGATGCGGGCGAGATGGTCGATCGGGCTGCCCCGATAGACGGCCGCGAGCACGCCGATGGGAACGCCGACCGAGACGCCGATGGTGATCGCAATCGTCGCCAGCTCGATCGTCGCCGGGAATACCCGCATCAGGTCGTCGGAGACCTTGTTGCCGGTGAACAGCGCGTTGCCGAAATTGCCCGACAGCATGTCGCGCATGAAGTAGCCGAACTGCACGTAGAGCGGCTTGTCCAGGCCGAGCTGCTTGTAGACCATGTCGTAGGTCGAAGCGTCGGCCTGCTCGCCGACGATGGCGATCACCGGGTCGATGGGGAGCATCCTCCCCATGAAGAAGGTGAGCGCGAGAAGCCCCAGCAGCGTCACGATCGCCGAGGAGCCGATGCGCCACGCATCCCACACCCAGGACGGCAGCTTGGACTGCGCCGCTGCCTTCCGGCTGACGTCGGTCACGGCCATGAAGTTGTCTCCGGCTTACTTGCTGGCCGAGGCGTAGTCGACCTTGAACGGCCCGATCTGGAAGTTCTTCACGTCCTTGCGGATCGCGATCGGGCGCACGGTCTGGAACATGTAGGCCAT
>CAXNIC010000061.1:0-17088 GCA_964201945.1 Alphaproteobacteria bacterium | reverse complement strand
GACGATGAAGGCGCAGCAGAAGGCGATGGGCCTGTCCTACGACTGGGACCGGGAGTTCGCCACCTGCGATCCCGACTACTACAAGCACGAGCAGAAGATGTTCCTCGACTTCCTGAAGGCGGGCCTCGCCTACCGGAAGGAGAGCTGGGTCAACTGGGATCCGGTCGAGAACACCGTGCTGGCGAACGAGCAGGTGGTCGACGGTCGCGGCTGGCGTTCCGGCGTGCCGGTCGAGAAGCGCCTGCTGTCGCAATGGAACCTGAAGATCACCGAGTTCTCCGACGACCTGCTGGAGGCGCTGAAGGGCCTCGACCGCTGGCCGGACAAGGTCCGGATCATGCAGGAGAACTGGATCGGGAAGTCTGAAGGGGCTCGCGTGAAGTTCGCGCTGGCCGGACGAGACGACGCGGTCGAGGTGTTCACCACCCGGCCGGACACGCTGTTCGGCGCGTCCTTCATCGCGATTGCCGCCAACCACCCGCTGGCGCACGAGATGGCCAAGGGCGATCCGGCTCTCGCCGAGTTCGTCCGCGAGTGCAACAGCATGGGCACCAGCGAAGCGACGCTGGAGCAGGCGGAGAAGAAGGGCTACCGCACCAGGCTGGAGGCGCAGCATCCCTTCGACGCCGGCTGGACGCTGCCTGTCTATGTCGCGAACTTTGTTTTAATGGAGTACGGCACGGGCGCCATCTTCGGCTGCCCGGCGCATGACCAGCGCGACCTCGACTTCGCCCGTAAATACGAGCTGCCGGTGACCGCGGTGGTGCGCCCGAAGGACTCAGCATCCATCGAGATCGCGATGGACGCCTTCACCGACGACGGCATCGCCTTCCACAGCCGCTTCCTCGACGGGCTGCCGACGGCGCAGGCCAAGACCGCCGCCATCGACCGCCTGGAGAAGGAAGGCACCGGCACGCGCTCGATCACCTATCGGCTCCGCGACTGGGGCGTCTCGCGCCAGCGCTACTGGGGCTGCCCGATCCCGGTCGTCCACTGCCTGGACTGCGGCATCGTGCCGGTGAAGGACAGCGACCTGCCGGTGACGCTGCCCGACGACGTCACCTTCGACAAGCCGGGCAATCCGCTGGACCATCACCCGACCTGGAAGAACGTCTTCTGCCCGTCCTGTGCCAAGCCGGCGCGGCGCGAGACCGACACCTTCGACACCTTCTTCGAGAGCTCGTGGTACTTCGCGCGCTTCTGCGATGCCAAGGGCGAGACCGCGTTCTCGCGCCGGTCCGTCGACTACTGGATGGCGGTCGACCAGTACATCGGCGGCGTCGAGCACGCGGTGCTGCACTTATTATATTCGCGCTTCTTCGTGCGCGCGCTGCGCCGCTGCGGCTACATCGGCATCGACGAGCCCTTCGCCGGCATGATGACGCAGGGCATGGTCTGCCATCAGACCTTCCGCGACAAGGACGGCAAGTGGCTGCAGCCCGACCAGGTGCGGAAGGAAGGGGACGGCTGGGTCAAGCTCGACGACGGCAGCACCGTCACCGCCGGCCGCTCGGAGAAGATGTCGAAGTCGAAGAAGAACGTGGTCGATCCCGACCGCATCATCGACACCTACGGCGCCGATACCGCGCGCCTGTTCATGCTGTCCGACAGCCCGCCCGAGCGCGACCTGGAGTGGACCGAGGCTGGCATCGACGGCGCCTGGCGCTATTCGCAGCGCCTCCATCGCGCCATCGTCGAACCGGCGGTGGCGCTGGCGGCGAAGGGCACGCGGCGGCCGAACGATCTCGGCACCGCCGCGACCGAGATCGAACGCAAGATCCACAAGACCATCCACTTCGTCACCGACGACCTGGAGAAGTTCCACTTCAACCGCGCGGTCGCCCGCATCCGCGAGCTGTCGAACGCGCTCGAGGATCTGGAGGGCGACGGCGCCGACGTGTCCTGGGTGCGGCGCTTCGGCTGGGAGACGCTGGTCAAGCTGGTCGGCCCGATGATGCCGCATCTCGGCGAGAGCCTGTGGCAGGCGCTGGGATATGCCGAGATGCTGGTCGATCAGAGCTGGCCCGCCGCCGATCCGCGCCTGATCGTCGACGACACGGTGACGATCGCAGTCCAGATCAACGGCAAGCTCCGCGGTACCGTCGAGCTGCCGCGCGATGCCGACAAGGCCGCCGCGGAGGCCGCCGCACTGGCGCAGGTGGATGTCGCCAAGTTCATCGACGGCCGCGCGCCGAAGAAGGTGATCGTCGTGCCGAACCGGATCGTCAATGTGGTGCTCTGAGATGAGACCTCCCTTCGGAACCCTCTCCCGCGTCTTACGCGGGGGAGGGCAGGGTGGGGGCCGAGCGAAGCGAGGTCGTGTATCTTCTGGTTCGATGCAGACGGAAGACCTCGCTTCGCTCGGCCCCCACCCCAACCCTCCCCCGGCTGCGCCGGGAGAGGGGGTACGATGGTGGCTTCGCAGCGGCATCCTCGCGCTCGCTCTCTTTCTCTCGGCCTGCGGATTCCAGCCGCTTTACGGCGAACGCAGCGGCGGTACCGGCGCTGCCGTGCAGGCGATGGCGGAGACGCGCATCGCGCTGATCGCCGATCGCCCGGGGCAGGAGCTTCGCAACAACCTGCTCGACCGCCTGACGCCGCGGGGCCAGCCGGCGCGGCCGCGCTACGAGCTGGTGGTCAATCTCGCCGAGCGTCGCGACAATCTCGGCATCGCGCGCGATGACTCCGCCACCTATGGCCGCCTCACGGTCACCGCTGGATTCACGCTGCGCGACGTCGCCAGCGGACAGGCGGTGATGAGCGGGCAGAGCCGCTGGGTGAACGGCTTCACCGTCGTCGCTTCGCACTTCGCCAACATCGCCTCCGAAACCGATGCGCGGAGCCGCGCCTTGCGCGAGATCAGCGACGACATCCGCCAGCAGCTCGGCCTTCACTTCTCCAAGCCGGCCTCGTGAAGATCGCCGACCGCTCGGTCGATGGATTTCTCCGAAAGCCGGATCCGAAGCTTCGCGCTGTCCTTTTCTATGGCGCCGACATCGGGCTGATGCGCGAGCGCGCCAAGGCGCTGGCGACCACCGTCGTCACCGATCTCAACGATCCGTTCCGTGTCGTCGAGCTTGCCGCCAAGACCGTGCGCGAGGATCCGGCGCGCCTCTCCGACGAAGCCGCCGCGATCGCCTTCACCGGCGGGCGCAAGGTGGTGTGGGTGAGAGACGGCGGCGACGGTCTCGCCGAGTCCGTCCGCTCGCTGTTCGCGCAGAGCGGCTGGGAAGCGATGGTCATCGTCGAGGCCGCCGATCTCACGCGGCGCTCGAAGCTGGTCGAGGCCTTCGAGGACGATGACAGCGCCGCGGCGATCGCCTGCTATCCCGACCGCGAGGAGGCGATCGAGCGTGTGGTCGAGGAGACGCTGGCGGCGCGCGGCCTCGACATCGCCCCCGATGCGCTCGCCTTCCTCTCCGACCATCTCGGCGGTGACCGCGGCATGACCCGCGCCGAGGCCGAGAAGCTGGCGCTCTATTGCGCCGGACAGAAGTCCGTGAGCAAGGCCGACGCCATGGCCGCGGTTGGCGACAGCGCCGCGGTGGGTCTGGACGATGCGGTCCTCGGCGCCTTCGACGGCGACCTCGGCCGGCTGTCGCGCGCGCTCGCACGCCTGCGGGGCGAGGGCATGTCGCCGGTCGCCATCCTCATCGCCGCCCAGCGTCATTGCCAGAAGCTGCAGCTCGTCGTCCAGGCGGTCGCGTCAGGCACCCAGCCGGCAGCGGCGGTCCGCGCCCTGAAGCCACCCGTTTACTTCGACACGGCGGCGAGCTTCGAGCGGCAGGCGCGGCGCTGGAGCCTCGCCCTGGTCGGGCGCGCGCTCGGATTGCTTACAGAAGCCGATCTTCGCGTACGCTCGACCGGCTCGCCGGCCCAGGCCCTGACCGGCCAGGTTCTTCAGTCGATAGCCGGCCTCGCCAGAAGGGCGTAGGAGAGCGCTGAAGAGCTGACCGGACCTGCGCGGGTCGGCGCCAGTTATCCACAGCTCGCAGGTCAAAAATCAGCACGAGATACCGCGCCGACGGCGTTATATCGAGCCGATAATGAATGAATTCAGAGAGTTATAAGGTTAATTTCCAGTGTCGCGTCAGGCGCTGGGCGGAGCGCCCTGGGTGATCCGCGAAAGCAGGCCGTCGAGCTGGTCCAAGGTGCCGTAGTAGATGGTGAGCGACCCGGTCTTGCCGTCATAGGCGACCTTCACCCTCAGGCCGAGCATGGTTTCGAGATCCCGCTCCAGGGCCGCGGTATTCGGGTCCGTTGGAGCCGCGGTTTTGGCAGTAGGGCCGGCGGTCTTCTCCGGTGTGACCAGCTTCTCGGTCTGCCTGACGGTAAGACCTTTGTCGACGATCCGCTTCGCCAGCACTTCCGCATCCGGGTTGCCGACCAGGGCGCGGGCATGCCCGGCCGTCAATTGGCCTGTCTCGACCAGCTTACGGACCGGCTCCGGCAGGGTGAGAAGGCGCAACAGATTGGCAACGTGGCTCCGACTCTTGCCCACGACCTTGGCCAGGTCTTCCTGGGTATGGCCGAATTCATCGACCAGGCGGCGGTAGCCCTCTGCCTCTTCCACCGCATTCAGATCCTGCCTCTGGATGTTCTCGACCAGCGCCACCTCGAGGGCGTCGCGGTCGGGAAGGTCCTTGATCAGGATCGGTACTTCGTGGAGCTGGGCGAGCTGGGCTGCCCGCCAGCGGCGCTCGCCGGCGATGATCTCGTAGGCGTTGGCTGATTCGGGATGCCGGCGGACCAGGATCGGCTGGAGTATGCCCTGGGCCTTGATCGATTCGACCAGGGTGGCGAGCGCCTCTTCGTCGAAATGCTTCCGGGGCTGGAAGCGCCCGGGATAGATCTGGTCGATCGGGACGCTCTTGCCCTGACGCAGCTTGTCGAGTTCGGCGTAATCCTGCGCGTCGTCACCGAACAGCTGGCCGAGGCCGCGGCCGAGACCCCGCCGACGCCCCTGACCTTCCTGCTCCTCGATCACGCCGCGATCCGCCTTTCGCGCCGCATGACCTCGCCGGCCAGGTGCAGGTAGGCCTGGGAGCCGACGCATTTCAGGTCGTAGACGAGCACGGGCTTGCCGTGCGACGGCGCCTCGGAGACGCGGACATTGCGCGGGATCACGGTCTCGTAGACCTTCTCGCCGAGATATCCGCGGACGTCGGCGGCGACCATGTCGGAGAGGTTGTTGCGCTTGTCGTACATGGTCAGCACCACGCCCTGGATCTCGAGCCGGGGATTCAGCGCGCGCTTCACCCGCTCGATGGTCTTGATCAGATGGCTGAGGCCTTCCAGCGCATAGAACTCGCACTGGAGCGGCACCAGCACCGCGTCGGCCGCGACCAGCGCGTTCAGCGTCAACAGGCCGAGCGAAGGCGGGCAGTCGATCAGGATGTAGTCCGCGCCATGCGCGTCGCTCAGCACGTCGGCGAGCTTGAACTCGCGCCGGCCCTGCTCGACCAGCTCGATCTCGGCACCGGAGAGATCGACCGAGGCCGGCACGATCGACAGGCCGGGAATGGCCGTCGGCTGCATCGCCTTCGAGATCGGCAGGCCTTCGCAGAGCACCGCATAGGTGTCGCGCTCGCGCGCGGTCCTGGCAATACCGAGGCCGGTGGAGGCGTTGCCCTGCGGATCGAGATCGATGATGAGGACGCGCTTGTCGCAGGCGGCGAGCGCGGTTGCCAGGTTGATCGTCGTCGTCGTCTTGCCGACTCCGCCCTTTTGGTTGGCGACAGCGATGATACGGGGTCGATCGGACGCGAGGTCCATCAATTCGATCATGTCTTTCGCTCCACCCTGGTCAGCCTGAGGATTACGCCGGTAGGACTGGTCCGACTTGGAAGGCGTTCCACGGTCATATTCCACCCTTTGCGGGCCTCCGTCAATTCCTGATCGGCAGTCTCCCCCTTCGGGAACAGGCAGACCGTCTCCGGGCCCAGGAACTCCCCGGTCATATCGAGCAGCCGGGGCAGGGGGGCGAGGGCACGGGAGGTCACACTCCGGGCCTTCCACGGAGTGAGGGACTCGGCCCGGGCCTCATGAATCGTCATACCGAGGACCAGCCGGCGATCCAGCTCCCGGAGGAAGGCACACTTCCGGCTGTCGGACTCGATGAGATGGACGTCCTTGACCCCGAGGGCCGCCAGAACCGCTCCCGGGAAGCCGGCGCCGCTGCCGAAATCGACCAGACCCGGCCCTTCGGCCAGATAAGGATGGATTTGAGCCGAATCCAGGAAGTGCCGCTCCCAGATATCGGCCGCCGTTGACTTGCCGATCAGGTTCACCGCCCGCTGCCAGCGGATCAGGAGCGAGGCGTAGAGGCGCAGCCGGTCCAATGTTTCACGTGAAACACCGGTCGCGACGGCGAAATCCTCCGGGCTCATGACCGCGCGTGACGCAGAAGAGCCACGACCGCCGCCGGCGTGACCCCCGAAAGCCGTGCCGCGGCCCCGATCGTGGCCGGTCGGGCCGTCTTCAGGATGGTCCGGACCTCGGTCGAGAGGCCGCCGATGGCATTCACGTCCAGATCCTCGGGCAGGATGAGGTTCTCGTCCCGGCGGAAGGCGGCGATATCCGCCTCCTGGCGCTGCAGATACCCGGCATAACGGCCATCGATCTCCAGTTGGGCTCGGATATCAGGGGCGATCGCGGCGATTTCCGGCCAGATCGCGCCCAGGCGGTCCAGCGTGACCTCCGGAAACGAGAGAAGAGCGAAGGCCGAGCGCATCTGGCCGTCCTGGGTGACCTGGAATCCCTGACGGAGCAGGGCCGAGGGGCTGGCGGAGAGTCGGTCCAGGAGGGCACGGCCGTCGGCAAGCCGTTCTGCTCGGGTCTCAAAGACCTGGCGGCGGGCGCGGCCGACGCAACCAACTTCGAGGCCGAGAGGGGTGAGGCGGAGGTCGGCGTTGTCGGCCCGGAGGCTGAGGCGATATTCGGCCCGCGAGGTGAACATGCGATAGGGCTCGGTCACGCCGCGACTCACCAGGTCATCGACCATGACCCCGGCATAGGCGTCGGCGCGGCCCAGAACGAAGGTGCGACCGGGGCTTCCTACGGCCAGAGCTGCGTTGATTCCGGCGATCAGGCCCTGGCCCGCCGCTTCCTCGTAGCCGGTCGTACCATTGATCTGCCCGGCCAGGAAAAGCCCCGAAAGCCGCCGGGTTTCCAGGGTAGGACGCAGCTCGCGCGGGTCGACGTGATCGTATTCGATGGCATAGCCGGCCTGAAGGATGGCTGCGCGCTCGAGCCCGGGAATGGTCCGCACCAGCTCGACCTGGACGTCGGCCGGAAGCGAGGTCGAGATCCCATTCGGATAGACCGTCGGGTCGTCCAGGCCCTCCGGCTCCAGGAAGATCTGGTGGCGATCACGGTCGCCGAAACGCACCACCTTATCCTCGATCGACGGGCAGTAGCGGGGTCCGACGCTTTCGATCTGGCCGGAATACATCGGCGCCCGATGCAGGTTCGCCCGGATCAGGGCATGGGTCGCCGGCGTGGTCTGGGTGATGTGGCAGGGGATCTGGGGCGTGTTGATCCGGTCGGTGAGGGCCGAGAAAGGTTCGGGCGGGTCGTCGCCATGCTGAACTTCCAGGTCCGACCAGTCGATGGTGCGGCCATCGAGACGGGGCGGGGTCCCGGTCTTGAGCCGGCCGAGGGCAAAGCCGAGGCGAGAAAGGGCCGCCGACAGGCCGAGGGACGGGGGCTCGCCGATCCGACCGGCCGACTCCGTCGTCTCTCCCCGATGGATCAGACCCCGGAGGAAGGTCCCGGTGGTGACGACCACGGCCCCGGTCCGGATCTCCCGGCCATCGCCGAGGCGAAGGCCGGTGATCCGGCCGCCCTCAGTCAGAAGGTCCTCGACTCCGCCCTCGACGATATCGAGATTGGCCTGCTCGGCCAGCAGAGCTTGGACCGCCTCCCGATAGAGCCGCCGGTCGGCCTGGGCCCGGGGGCCGCGGACGGCAGGTCCCTTGCTGCGGTTCAGGACCCGGAACTGGATCCCGCCCCGATCGATCGCCCGGGCCATGACCCCGTCCAGCGCGTCGATCTCCCGGACCAGGTGACCCTTGCCCAGACCCCCGATGGCGGGGTTGCAGGACATGGCCCCGATGGTGTCGCGACGATGCGTGACGAGCGCCGTCCGGGCGCCCATTCGGGCCGCCGCGGCCGCCGCTTCCGTCCCGGCATGGCCGCCGCCGATCACCACCACGTCGTACTTCATGGTGCGATTTTACTCCTCGAATGTTTCACGTGAAACATCCGCCTCACTTGCCGATGCAGAAAGTCCGGAACAGGGCGTCAAGGATGTCCTCGACGTCGATCCGTCCCGTAAGCCGGCCAAGTGCTTGAGCTGCAACGCGTAATTCCTCGGCGCGAAGCTCCGTCTCGACCCCGCCCAACGCTCGATCTATCGCATCGATACAGGCCGAAAGGCCTTCCCGATGGCGGGCGCGGGTGAGTGGCGGGGCTTCACTCTCCCCCGCCAGCCTCCCGACCTCAGCGGTAAGACGGTCGATCAGGGCGTCCATTCCCTCGCCGGTGTGGACCGAGACGGCGATCACCGGCAGCCCGTCCCAGATCGGCGGCACCGGCTTCAGGTCGAGCTTGTTGCCGACCACGATGATCCCCGGACTGACCACCGCCCGGACTTCCGGGGTATAGAGAGCCGTCCAGGCGTCGGTCGCCCCGACCAGAATCTTGAGGTCGGCGCCTCTCCCCCAGGCAGTCGCCCGCCGCACCCCCTCCGCCTCGAGGGCGTCGGCAGCCTGGCGAAGACCGGCAGTGTCGGCGAGGATCGTCGGGACCCCGCCGAGATCCAGATGCACCTCGATCACGTCCCGGGTGGTCCCGGCGATGGTCGAGACGATGGCCGCCTCGCGTCGGGCGAGCGCATTCAACAGACTCGACTTGCCGGCATTCGGCGGGCCCAAAATCGCTACCCGGATACCGTCCCGAAGACGCTCTCCCCGCCCCTGGAGGCCCAAATAGGTCGATATATCGCTTCTTAACAACAACAGCTCGCTGGCGACCCTTTGCTCGACCCCCGCCGGTAGCTCCTCGTCGGAAAAGTCCAGAGCCGCCTCGGTCAGGGCCATCGCCGTGATCAGGCGCCGCCGCCACCCCTCGAACTGCTCGCCAAGCCCGCCTTCCATCTGCCGGAGCGCCTGCCGGCGCTGCCCCGAGGTCTCGGCATCGACCAGGTCGGCGATCGCCTCGGCCTGGGTCAGGTCCATCTTGCCGTTGTGGAAGGCCCTCCGGGTGAACTCCCCCGGCTCGGCCGCCCGGAGCCCGAGCTGGCCGAGGGCGTCGGCCATTGCCGCGACCGTCGCCCGGCCGCCATGGAGGTGGAACTCGGCGACGTCCTCGCCGGTGTAGCTGTGCGGGGCCGGGAACCAGAGAAGGAGCCCACGGTCGATCACGCCTCCAATCGTCCCGGCTCCGGGACGATTGGAGAACTCGGTCAGACGAGCCAGCCGGGGCGGGGGCAATTCGCCGGCGAGACCCTCGACTGCGGCGCGGATTCCGCTCCCCGAGAGGCGCAGGACGGCCACCGCCGAGCGGCCGGCCGGAGTCGCCAGCGCGTAGATGCCCGGCTGCTGGGACAGCGCCTTTCCCTTATGATCTCCGGTCATGTCCAGGAGCCCGTGTTGAACCGTCTCGCCGAAGCGACCAGCCCGTACCTGCTACAGCACCAGGACAACCCCGTCCATTGGCAGACCTGGAACCCGGCGGCCTTCGCCGAGGCCCAGCGCCGCGACGTGCCGGTGCTGCTCTCGGTCGGCTATGCCGCCTGCCATTGGTGCCACGTCATGGCGCATGAGAGCTTCGAGGACCCGGCGACGGCCGCGGTGATGAACGAGCTCTTCGTCAACATCAAGGTCGACCGCGAAGAGCGGCCGGATGTCGACACCATCTATCAGTCGGCACTGCCGCTGCTGGGCGAGTCCGGCGGCTGGCCGCTCACCATGTTCCTCACCCCGACGGGCGAACCCTTCTGGGGCGGGACCTACTTCCCCCCAAGTGCGCGCTATGGCCGCCCCGGTTTCGTCGACGTGCTGCGCAGCATCCACGGCACCTACAAGCGCCAGCCGGAGACGGTCGCCAAGAATGTCGGCGCGCTGAAGGAAGCGTTGGGCAAGCTCTCGGTCTCCCGTCCCGGCGGCCTGCCGTCGCTGACCGATCTCGACCGCGCCGCCCGGCGCCTTGCCCGCGAGGTCGATCCGTTCTTCGGCGGCTTTGGCGGCGCGCCGAAATTCCCCAACGTCGCCGGCTTCCTGCTGCTCTGGCGCGCCTGGGTCCGCACCGGCCAGCGGCCGTTCCTGGAGGCGGTCACGACGACGCTCGACCGCATGAGCCAGGGCGGCATCTACGATCATCTCGGCGGCGGCTTCTCGCGCTACTCGGTCGACGAGGAGTGGCTGGTCCCGCATTTCGAGAAGATGCTCTACGACAATGCCGAGCTGATCGAGCTGCTGACCCTCGCCTGGCAGGACCTGAAGACACCGCTCTATCGCCAGCGGGTCGAGGAGACCGTCGCCTGGCTGTTCCGCGAGATGATCGTCGAGGATGGCGGCTTCGCATCATCTCTCGATGCCGACAGCGAGGGCGAGGAGGGGCGCTTCTACGTCTGGACCGAGGCGGAGATCGATAGCCTCCTCGGCGAGGCGAGTCCCGCCTTCAAGCACGCCTATGACGTGACCGCTCTCGGCAACTGGGAGCACCACACCATCCTCAACCGCTCGCGCTCGCCCGAAGCGCTGTCGGATGCCGAAGAGGCACTGCTGGCCCGTGCCCGCGCGAAACTGCTCGAGGTGCGCGCCGGCCGCGTGCGTCCCGGCTTCGACGACAAGACGCCCGCCGACTGGAACGGGCTGATGATCGCAGCACTCGCCCATGCTGCGCTCGCCTTCCAGCGTCCCGACTGGATGGAGAAGGCGCGCGCCGGCTTCGCCTATGTGGAACGCGTGCATGGGCGCGAAGACCGCCTGCTGCACAGCGCCCGTCTCGGCAAGGCCCAGCACTCCGGCCTGCTCGACGACTACGCGCAGATGACCCGGGCCGCGCTGGCACTCTATGAGGCCAGCGGCGAGGCGGCCTATCTCGCGCGCGCCCGCGCCTGGACCGCCGTGCTCGATAAGCACTTCTGGGATGCCAAGGCCGGCGGCTACTTCCTCACCCCCGACGACGGCGAAGCGCTGATCACCCGCACGCGCAACGCGCATGACAACGCGACACCGTCGGGCAACGGCACCCAGGCGGCCAATCTGGCGCGGCTCTATTTCCTCACCGGCGAGGCCGCGTATCGCGACCGGGCCGAGGCGGCGATCGCCGCATTCTCCGGCGACGTCGAGCGCAGCGTCATGGCGTTCTCGACCCTGCTGAACGCGGCCGAGCTGCTGCATAACGCGGTGCAAATCGTCATCGTCGGCTCGCGCGACCAGCACGAGACCAAGGTGATGATCGACGCGGTGGCCGATCTCAGCCTGCCCGACCGGGTGCTGCAGGTGATCAAGCCGGGCGAGGCGCTGGCGGTGAGCCATCCCGCCCATGGCAAGGGCCAGGTCGACGACCGCGCCACCGCCTATGTCTGCCGCGGCACCACCTGCTCGCTGCCGGTCACCGACCCGGCGGCGCTTCCCGCCGTGCTGCTCCGGGCGTGAAGACCGAGCTCACGGTGCCGAGCCCGCTCGGGCCGCTCCTTCTGACCGAGGAGGACGGCGCGCTGGTCTCGCTCGGCTGGGGCGAGGGCGGGACCGACGAGACGCCGCTGCTGATCGAGGCGCGGCGCCAGCTCGGTCTCTACTTCTCAGGCAAGCTCCGCGCCTTCGACCTGCCGCTGGCCACACGAGGCACGCCGTTCCAGCGGCGAGTCTGGGAGGCGCTGCTGGCCATCCCCTATGGCGAGGTGCTGCGCTACAACGACATCGCCCGTACCGCCGGCGGCGTCGCGCGCGCGGTCGGCGGCGCCTGCGGCTCCAACCCCATCGCCATCGTCATTCCCTGTCACCGCGTGATCGGCTCCGCCGGGCTCACCGGCTTCTCCGGCGGCAAGGGCGTCGAGACCAAGCAGGCGCTGCTCGACCTCGAACGCGGCCAGACGAGACTCGGAGTCTAGGATGGACGACAGCGCGCGGCGCGTCTTCGACGACCGCCATCTCTTCAGCTATCGCGAACTCGCTGCGGTGCCCGTCGCCGAATGCGGAGAACCGCTGGTGGTGATGAATGCCGATCCCGCATCAGGCGTCCGGACGGCCAAGCTCGCCTGGCCCTGGATCCGCTCGGGCGCGCTCGACCGGCTCCGCCACGCCGGCCAGGCACTCCGCCACCGCGAGCCAAGGCTGCATCTCCTGGTGCTGGAGACCTACCGCTCGCTCGCCCGCCAGCGGAAGGGCTACGAGCACTACCTCGCCGAGTTCGGACGCACCCGCCCCGAGCTCGATCGGGACGCGCTGATGGAATACGTCCATCTGCATGTCGCGGTGCCCGACGTCGCCGGCCATCCGACCGGCGGCGCCATCGACCTGACCTTGGCCGATGAAAGCGGCCCGCTCGACATGGGCAGCACCTATGGCGACTTCTCGACCCCGCTCTATCACGCCTTCGCCGAGGGCACGACCAAGGCCCAGCGCGCCAACCGCATGCTGCTCCGCCAGGTGATGGTCGAGGCCGGCTTCGCGCCCTTCACCGGCGAGTGGTGGCACTTCTCCTATGGCGACCGCGAATGGGCCGCGATCTGGAACCAGCGCGCCGCGCTCTACGAGCAGCTGGAAGAACCGGCCGCATGACGGCCCCTCCAGGGGATCACGGCATCGACGCGCTGCTGCCGGCCGAGATCGCCCTCAAAGCGGAGGCGGTCGGCGTCCAGAAGACCGGCCTCGACGCGCTCACGCTCCTGGCCCTCGGCGTGCTGGCCGGGGCCTTCATCGGCCTCGGCGCCATGTTCGCGACCACGGTGCTCGCCGGCGCCGACGGCGTGCTGCCCTTCGGCGTCGCTCGCCTGCTGGCCGGGATCGTGTTCTGCCTCGGGCTGATCCTGGTCATCCTCGGCGGCGCCGAGCTGTTCACCGGCAACGCCCTGATCGTGATGGCCTGGGCGGCGGGCAAGGTGACGCTCCGGCGGATGCTGCGGGTCTGGGTGATCGTCTATGTCGGCAATTTCATCGGCGCGGCGGGAACGGCGCTGCTGGTCTTTCTTTCCGGCCAGTATCTCGGCGGCCAGGGTGCGGTCGCCCGCATCACGCTTTCCCTCGCTCTGGCCAAGGCGACGCTTCCCTTCGACCAGGCGCTGTTCCTCGGCATCCTCTGCAACGTGCTGGTCTGCCTCGCGGTGTGGCTGGCGCTGGGCGCCCGCACCACCACCGACAAGGTGCTGGCCATCCTGTTCCCGGTCTCGGCCTTCGTCGTCGCCGGCTTCGAGCACTCGGTCGCCAACATGTACCTCATCCCTCTGGGCCTGCTCGTGAAGGCCTGGGGGCCGGCGGCGATGTGGGCGCAGCTCGCCACCGATCCCGCCGCCTATGCGGCGCTGACCTGGCCCGCCTTCCTCGCCAGCCTCATCCCCGTCACGATCGGCAACATCATCGGCGGCAGCGTGCTGGTCGGCGGCGTCTACTGGTTCATCTATCTCCGCCGCCGCGCTCTGGCCTAACTCCGCTGGAAGTAGAGCAGGTCGAGCTCCGGCGCGCGATCGGCCAGCTGGGTCAGCAGCGCATGCGCCTGCCCGCGGTGATGGGTCTGGTGGTTGAAGAAATGCGCTAGCGCGAGGGCCAGCGGCTGCTCGACCGTCTCCGGCGACGTCACCCGGCGGTAGCGGATGATCCCCGCAAGCGCCGCCTCGTCGAGGCCCTTCGCATAGTCGACGATGCGCTTGTCCTCTGCCTCGCGCGCGGCGCGTAAACCGGCGAAGTCCTCGAACAGGATCAGGTCGAGCCGCGCCGGCGGCGTGCCCTCGCCGGTGAAGCGATGCATCCACACGCGGTCGCCGACCAGAAGATGGTTCAGCGTGCCATGCACCGACTTGAAGAAGGCACCGCGATCCTCGCGATACTGTGCGTCGCTCAACCCCGCCGCCGCCTCGTAGAGCCGCCGGTTGGCCCAGGCGTTGTAGCCGGCGAACATGTCGAAATGCGCTTTCATGGCACCACCTCCTTCGCGGCTTCGGAACCCTCTCCCGTCACCGGCGAGGGAGGGGGGTCGACGGAGACGCTACAGTTACACCGTCAGCGTCCGGTAGAAATCCTCCGGCCCGTCGATCTCCTTCAGCTTCTCCTTGTCGATCAGCAGGAACCGCGTGCCGATGGATGCCACGAAGCTGCGGTCATGCGAGACCACGACGCAGGTCGCCTCGTGCTCCAGGATCTCCGCCTCCAGCATCTCCTGGCCGGGGATGTCGACATGGGTGGTGGGCTCGTCCATCAGGTAGAGGTTCGGCTCGGCCAGCCTGAGCGCCAGCAATCCAAGCCGCGCCTTCTGCCCGGGCGAGAAGTTGGAAATCAGCTTGTCCTGGCGGTCGACCGGGAAGCCGGCACCAGCCAGCAGGCCGCGGCTTCGCTGGTCGCCCAGACGGAACGTGCCGGCGATGAAGTCGAACGGCGTCTCTTTCGCCGGCAGCTGCGACATGTGCTGGTCGACATAGGCCAGCACCACCGAGGGGCTGATGCGGATGCCGGGAAGCCCGGCCTCTCCCGCCGTTGCGGCCCGATGCAGCAGCTTCACCAGCTGCGACTTGCCGACGCCGTTCCGGCCCAGCAGCACGACGCGGTCGCTTTGCAGCAGCGAGAGCTTGCCGGTGCGGAACAGCGACCGGCCGTCGGGCGTGGCGACGGCGACGTCGTCGAGCTGGATCAGCACCTTCGCATGCGTGCCGCGGTTGGTGAGCCGGATGTCGCCGGAACGCTCGACATGGACGGGCTTGAGCCGCTGCTCGATCTTCTCGGCACGATCCTTCAGCTGCATCGACTTCTTCTGCAACAGATCGCTGCCGCTGTTGACGCCGACGTTCTTCAGCTCGGCGGCGTTGCGGCGAAGGCGCACGGCCTCCTTCGCCTCCTTGGCCTGCCTCGCTTCCTCGGCGGCGTCCTCGTCGGCCAGCAGCTTCCGCGCAACCGTGAAGGGATGGGCGAAGCTGCGCGAGATCTCGGGCCGGAGGAACAGCGTGCGCGTCGTGGCCGCATCGAGGAACTGGCGGTCGTGGCTGGCGATCACCATCGGCACGCGGCCGGTGCCGGCGATCCAGCGCTCCAGCAGCTGGATCTTCGCCAGGTCCAGATGGTTGGTCGGCTCGTCCAGCAGGAGTGCGTCCGGCTCGGTGATCCAGGCGCGCGCGATCAGCGCGAGACGCTGCCAGCCACCGCTGAGCGCCTTCACCGGCCGCTCGCGGAGATCCGCCGGCGTCTCGAACTCGTCCAGGACGACGTCGACCCGCCAGCTCTCGGCCTCGCGACCGGCCGGCGGCAGCGCGCGCCGCACCGCTTCCGCCAGCGTCAGGTCCAGAAGATTGGCCGGCATGTCCTGCTCGACCATGCCGACGCGAAGCCCGCGCGAGCGCGTGATCTCGCCCGATGTCGGCTCGGCCAGGCCGGCCAGGCACTTCAGCAGGGTGGTCTTGCCGGCGCCGTTGCCGGCGACGAGGCCGAGCCGGTCGGTCTCGCCGATGACCAGGGTCAGGTTTTTGAAGAGGGGAACCGAGGCGACGACGCTGACGTCGCGAAGACTGATCGAACCCATGATGATCTCACCCGAAGACAGAAGACGAAGGACGGTCGGGCGCCGGGCAGCCGATGGCCGCGGGCGCGGAGCGTCGTTCGGGGCAGATCAGAACGGACTGATTGTAGGGCGGAAGCGTCAGGTCCGGCGTCTGGTCGGCCCCACGACGGCGATATGTCGTGGGGCGGAATCAGACCCGCGCGGGTGATACTGACTATACGCTCTCATGCATCCCTCCCGCGCTCGATGGTTGAACCTTCGGGGCGGAGTGTAATTGCGGGCTCATGCTTCGACAAGCTCAGCATGAGGCTTTTCACCCGTGGCTAGCCTCGGCCGCGCTCTTCGCGTTAGGCTCCCGCCTTCCTTCCGGACGGAGCTCCCATGACCGACATCAAGATCGCCGCCCGCGATACCGGTTCGTTCGGCGCCTATGTCGCCACGCCTACCTCCGGCACCGGCGGGCCGGGCGTCCTCGTCATCCAGGAGATCTTCGGCGTCAACCAGGTGATGCGCGACCTCTGCGACGGCTTTGCGAAGCAGGGCTACATCGCCATGTGCCCCGACCTCTTCTGGCGCCAGGAGCCGGGCATCCAGATCACCGACAAGACCGAGGCCGAATGGGCCAAGGCCTTCTCGCTCTACAAGGGCTTCGACGAGGCCAAGGGCGTCGCCGACCTGGTCGCCAGCCTGGAGGCGCTGCGCAAATACCCCGGATGCTCCGGCCGCGTCGGCACCGTCGGCTTCTGCCTCGGCGGCAAGCTCGCATATCTGATGGCCACGCGCTCGGACGCCGACTGCAACGTCAGCTACTACGGCGTCGGCATCGAGGCGGCGCTCGGCGAGGCGACCGCGATCACCAAGCCCTATCTCTGCCACATCGCCGCCAAGGACAAGTTCGTGCCGCCGGCGGCTCAAGCGCAGGTCAAGGCGACGCTGGCCAAGGTGCCGGCGGCGACCGTGCATATTTACGAGAACTGCGACCACGCCTTCGCCCGTGTCGGCGGCGAGCATTACGACGAAGCGGCCGCCAAGCTCGCCAACGAGCGCACGGCCGCGCATTTCCGCACCAACCTCAGCTGAACCTCGGGGGACTTCGAACATGGCGACCACGCACGCGATCCGCATCCATCAGCCCGGCGGGCCCGAGGCGATGAAGTGGGAAGAGGTCGAGCTCGGGGCACCCGGCCCGGGCGAGATGCTCATCCGCAACACCGCCGTCGGCCTCAACTACATCGACACCTATCACCGCTCCGGCCTCTACCCGCTGCCGACGCCGGCGGTGATCGGCATGGAAGGCGCCGGCGTGGTCGAGAAGCTCGGGCCCAAGGTGAAGGACTTCAAGGTCGGCGACCGCGTGGCATATGCCCAGCCGATCGG
>CAXNIC010000060.1:0-17166 GCA_964201945.1 Alphaproteobacteria bacterium | reverse complement strand
CGGCGATGACGAAAAGCTGTGGAGCGTCTGCCATTCGTACTTCGTCTGCGGCGCGCCGTTCGGCACCGACGCGGGGTCGGAGCCTTACAAGAAGGCCGACATGGCCAAGGCCCGGCAGCTTCTCGCCGAGTCCGGATACAAGGGCGAGAAGATCACGATCATCGGCGCCTCCGACCTTCCTTCGCTGAACGCCATGACCCTGGTCACGGCCGAGAAGCTGAAGGCGATCGGCGGCAACGTCGAAGTCATCCTCGCCGACTGGGGCTCGATCGTCACCCGGCGCTCGAAGAAGGAGCCGCCGGAACAGGGTGGCTGGAACATCTTCCACACCACCTGGGGCGGCGTCTCGATGCACCATCCGCTGACCAACGTGGCGGTCAATGCCGACTGCGCGCAGAAGAACTGGTTCGGCTGGCCCTGCGACCAGGAGGCGATGAAGCTGCGCGACCAGTTCCTGGCGGCGGCGACGCCGGCTGACCAGAAGCGTCTCGCCGAGGCCTATCACAAGCGCCTCTACGAGGTTCAGCCGCTCGCGGTCACCGGCCAGTACAGCCAGCCGACGTTCTTCCGCAAGAACGTCACCGGCCTCCTGAAGGCGACCATCATCCCCTTCTGGAACGTCGACAAGAGCTGACACCGGCTCCGAAAACGAGAAGGGCGGCGCGACCGAGGTCGCGCCGCCCTTTTCTTTTGGTCGCCGGTTTAGGCCGGCGAACCTAGATCACGACTTTTCCAGACCCCAGAACACCTGGATCGGCGACTTGCGGAGGCCGGTGATGTTCTTGCGATGCGGGACCGGCTGCGTGTACTGGGCCAGCGGCACGAAGGGGATCACTTCCCAGAGACGCTTCTGGTAGGCGACGCCGATCTCCTTCTGCTTCGCCGGATCGGACTCGGCCGCGAACTTGGCCATCAGGTCGGCGGCCTCCTTGTCGCAGGGCCAGCCGAACCAGGCCTTGTCGCACGCCGTGCCCACGGGGAGGCTGGTCAGCGGATTGGAGCCGCCGGCGCCGCCGAAGGTGGTGTGGAAGATGTGCCAGCCGCCCTTGTCCGGCGCGTCGTTCTTGGAGCGGCGGGTGATGATCGAGCCCCAGTCGGCGATGACCGGCTCGACGTTGGCGCCGATCTTCTTCAGGTTCTCGATCGTCATCAGCGTCAGCGCGTTGAGGGCCGGGATGTCGGCGGCGCCGATCACCACGATCTTCTCGCCGTTGTAGCCCGACTCCTTCAGAAGCTGCCGCGCCTTCTCGAGGTTCTGCTTGGCATAGGGCTCGCCGCCGGCTTCGCTGCCGAACGGACCGCCGCAGACCAGCATCGACAGGCAGGTGCGCCAGTACTTCTTGTCGCCGTAAGCCGACTGCGCGTACTCGGACTGGTCGACCATCAACGCCAGCGCCTGGCGGGCCTTCGGGTTGTTGAACGGCGGGTGCAGGTGGTTCGGACGAAGACCGCCATAGGCCTCGAGCATGGTGATGTTGCCGATCACCACGTCGGGATTCTTCTCGACGAGCGGGATCAGGTCGAGCGACGGCTGGTCGAGCAGGTCGACTTCGCCCGAGTTGAGCGCGGCGAAAGCGGTCGCGGCGTCCGGGATGACCTTGTACTCGACGCGGTCGACCTTGACGACCTTGCCGCCGGCGATGCCGCTCTGCGGATCGGAGCGCGGCACGTAGTCGGTGTTCTTGTCGTAGATGACCTTGGCGCCCGGAACCCATTCGGCCTTGTTGAACTTGAACGGGCCGGAGCCGATCGACTCGGTGATCGGCGTGTTCGGGTCGATCATCGCCTCTTTTTCGCGATAGATGCCGCCATACGCAGTCGAGGTGCCGGGCATCATCAGCGTGAGGAAGCCGAAGGGCTCCTTCAGCGTGATGGTGAAGGTCCGGTCGTCGACGCCCTCGACGCTGGCGACGTAGGGCGCGGCGACCTTGGCCACCGTCTCGCGGATGAACATGCGCTTCAGCGACGCCACCACGTCCTTCGAAGTGACCGGCGTGCCGTCATGGAACTTGAGCGCCGGACGAAGGGTGAAGGTGTACTTCAGCTTGTCAGGGCTGACGGTGAAGCCTTCCACCATCTGGGGCTTCACTTCCAGTTTCTCGTCCCACGCGAACAGCGTGTCGTAGACCGAGATCATGTGCATCCCGGTGATGGTCGCGGTCGTCTGGTAGCCGTCCAGCACCTTGACGTCCGCGTGCCGCACGACGCGCAGAACCTTCTGTGCCGACGCGGGTTGAGCGATCGCAAGCGAGACGGCAAGCGAGGACGCCAGTCCTGCCATCCACTTGATCTTAGATTTCGACATTCACTTCTCCCATTGGTGAGCCCTGAAAACCGGATTTGAGGATCTTCGGCCCGCCAACGCTAACAGACTGTCGGGGCCGACGCCTTGTCGTCGGCGTGTCGGCGCGATGACAAGTGCCGGAGGTGGTCGCGACAGTTGGCCGCGTCGCCCGGAACTTGTGCAGGAGGGCCTCTGCCGGTAGAAGCGCCGGCTTTCATGCCCACCGGCGAAGTCGATTCGTCGGGCCGGCCGCCCTCGGGCGCGCTGGAGTCGGGCGGGAAAGCCGGTCTTCGCAAAAGACTCGCACTTGGTTCGTCCACCGAATATAGTCGGCACGTCGTTTTGTGCCCCTAGATCTTCGATGGGAGGCCACCGTGGAGTGGAGCGAAGACCGAGTTCATCAACTCAAGGATATGTGGGCGAAAGGTATGAGCGCTCGTCAGATCGCTGAGACACTCGGGGGTGGGGTGACTCGAAACGCCGTCATCGGCAAGGCGCATCGCATCGGTTTGTCGCAACCAAGCCCGGCCAAGGCGAAGCCGAAGCCGGCAATGGTGGCGATGGTGAGCGACCGCGGCTGCCGGTGGCCGATTGGCCATCCGGGCGAAAGCGGGTTCCATTTCTGTGGATCCCAGGCTGCGGCCGGCCGGCCTTATTGCACGTCCCACTGTTCGGTCGCGTACCGTAACAAGGACGAGGCGGCGGCTTAAGGTTCTGCCTTCAGCCGGTTGGTTTCCGAAGGGGCGCGGTCTAGGAGGCTGCGCCCTTTCACTTTCTGCTACAGCGTCACCTTGTCGAGCGGCGCCATCGGCCGGCGCATGCGCTTGAACGGGTATTGCAGATAGTTGGTCGACAACGCCCCGGGCGCGTCCAGATAGATGATGCTGGCGGCGATCAGCGTGAAGGCGGCATGGAAGTGCTGCGCGGACTTCACCGCCAGGATCTTCCGGGTCTTAGGGTCGATGCCGAGCTCGGTGAAGGCTTCCGGGCTGAAGGTCTGCTGGCGGATCGAGTTCAGCACCACGTCGATGCCGTCCACATGGATCGCGGCGGAGCGGCCGAGCGGCGCCTCGGCGCCGAACACGAACTGGCGCGGCGTTTCCGCCAGCGCCGTCACCTTCGCGGTCACGTCCAGCGGCATGCCTGAGAACTTCCCCGTCTTGCCGCCGATGCGAAGCTCGAGGGTGGCGCCGACGCCGGCATCGAAGCAGGACTGCACCGCCATCGGATCCCAGATCATCGCCAGCGCCGCGTTCCGGATGCCGCGCTTCAGCAGCGCTTCCAGGACATAGGTCGAATCCCCGGGCGCGCCGCCGCCGGCATTGTCCGAACGGTCGGCCATGACCACCGGCCCCTTGGTCGCGGCGACCGCCTGGTCGAGTGCCGCCTCCAGCGACATCAGCGGGCTCGCGATTTTCTCGCGCATGCCAAAGAAGCGCTTGCCCAGGGTCTCGGCCAGCGCCTTGGCCTTGGCGACGTCGCCGTCGGCGACCACGACCACGCTCGCCCCCATCTCCTCGAAATCGGCCCAGGCGAAGCCATGGATGAGCGAGATCGAGAGGATGCCGTCCTTGCCTTCCATCGCCGCGGTCTCGTCGACGAAGGAGCGGAGCGGCTCGCGGGTGGTCGGGAAGTTCCCGAGCATGGGGACGTCGAACTTGGCCATCACCGGCTTGATCTCGCCCCGGGCCGCCCGCCGGGTCAGCTCGAACAGGTCCTTCGCCCGTTCGCCGAAGTCGATATGCGGGTATTCCTTGCACGCCATCAGGGCGGTGGCATTCGCCAGCATCTTCTGCGTGACGTTGGCGTGGAGATCGAGCTCGATCCCGATCGGCACCTTGGGGCCGACGATGGCGCGGACGCGCTCGGCGATGTCGCCTTCGCAGTCGTCATAGCTCTGGGCCACATGGGCGCCGTGGAGCATCAGCAGCACCATGTCGACGGGCATGGCCGCCTTGAGGTCGTCCAGGATCTCGTCGCGCAGCTCTTCGTAGTCGCGTTGGAGCATCGGCGCGCTGGGCTGCGCCTCGCAGTAGAGGCTCTTCACCACCTGCATCTGCGATTCCTCGCCGAGCCGGATGAAGTCGCCATAGCCGACCGCGTCCTTCAGGCGCTCCATGCCCTGGCCGGTCTTCGGGCGGATCATCAGCTCCTGGAAGCTGCGCTTCGAGGTTGGCAGCGGCGAGAAGCTGTTGGTCTCGTGGCTGATCCCGGCGGTGAACAGCTTCATCGGGCTACAGGCTCACCTTGTCGAGCGGCGCCATCGGCCGCGGCATCCGCTTGTAGGGGAACTGCAGGTAGTTGGTCGAAAGGGTCCCCGGCGCGCCGACATAGATGATCTTGGCGGCGATCGGGGCGAAGCAGCCATGGAAGTGCTGGGTCGACTTGACCACCAGGATATGCCGCTTCGCCGGATCGATGCCGAGCTCGGAGAAGGCCTCGGGGCTGAAGGTCTGCTGGCGGATCGAGTTCAGCACGATGTCGATGCCGTCGACATGGATCGCCGCCGAGCGGCCGAGCGGCGACACCGCGCCGAACATGAACTGGCGCGGGTTCTCGGCGAGCGCCGTCACCTTCGCCGTAACATCAAGGGGCATCCCTGAAAACTTGCCGGTCTTGCCGCCGATGCGGAGGTCGAGGGTCGCGCCGACACCGGCATCGAAGCAGGACTGGACGGCCATCGGATCCCAGATCATCGACAGGGCCGCGTTCTTGATGCCGCGCTTCAGCATGGCTTCCAGGAAATAGGTGGAATCGCCCGGAGCGCCGCCGCCGGCATTGTCCGAGCGGTCGGCCATCACCACCGGGCCTTTGGGCTCGGCCTGGGCCTGGTCGAGCGCCTGGTCGAGGGTGATCAGCGGGCTCTCGATCTTTTCCCGCATGTTGAAGAAGCGCTTGCCCAGCGTCTCCGCCAGCGCCTTGGCTTTACCGATGTCGCCATCGGCGACGATCACGACGCTGGCCCCCATCTCCGGGAAGTCCGACCAGGCGAAGCCGTGCACCAGCGAGACCGAGAGGATGCCGTCCTTCCCTTCCATCGCCGTGGTCTCGTCGACGAAGGAACGGAGCGGCTCGCGGGTGGTCGGGAAGGCGCCCAGCATGGGGACGTCGAACTTGTACATCACCGGCTTGACCTCGCCCCGCTGGGCGCGGAGGCAGAGGTCGAAGAGCTGCTCGGCGCGCTTGTCGAAGTCGATGTGCGGATACTCCTTGCACACCATGAGCACGGTCGAGTTCTCGATCATCGCCTTAGTGACGTTGGCGTGCAGGTCGAGTTCGATCCCGATCGGAACCTTGGGGCCGACGATGGCGCGCGCCTTGGCGATGATGTCGCCCTCGCAGTCGTCGTAGCCCTGGGCCATCTGGGCGCCGTGAAGCATCAGCAGCACCATGTCGACCGGCATGGCGGCCTTGAGATCGTCCAGGATCTCGTCCCGGAGTTCCTCGTAGTCGCGCTGCAGCGTCGGCGCGCTCGGTTGCGCCGCGCAGAAGAGGCTCTTCGTCACCTGCATCTGCGACTGCTCGCCAAGGCGAATGAAGTCCTTGTAGCCGAAGGCGTCGCCGAGGCGATCCAGGCCCTGGCCGGTCTTCGGCCGGACCAGCAGCTCTTCGAACGCCCGCTTCGAGGTCGGCAGCGGGGAAAAGGTGTTGGTCTCATGCGCCATGCCGGCGACGAACAGCTTCATGGTCGGGTGCTCCGGGAAGGACGGCGAGGGAGGAAACGGAGTATGGCGCGGCGGCGCCTCTCCGGTCTACCGTGCGGCCCCGCGGAAATCGGGCGGGAAGGAGGCCCCTCATCGTGATGACGCGGCGAGACATCCTGAAGGGCGCCGTCGGTGCGACGGCCTTCGCCATCGGCCCCGCCGCCGCGGCCAGCCGGGAAGAGTCGCTGTCGATCGCATTGGCGGGCACCGGCGCCGCCTTCGTGATCCGGAACCTCGCGACCGGCGAGACGCTTCGTCACGAACCCGAGCTTGCTGCCCAGCCGAAGTCGCCGTTCTCGACCTTCAAGATCTGGAACGCGGCGATCGCTCTCGACGTCGGCGCGATCCCCGATCTCTCCTTCCGGCTGGACTGGGATGCGGAGAAGCACCCGGCTGCGGCCGACTGGCCGGAGGAATGGAAGCGTCCTCACGATGTGAGGAGTGCCTTCAAGGCCTCGGCGGTCTGGTACTTCAGCGAGGTCGCGCTCCGCGTCGGGCCTGAGCGCATGGGAGCGGCGCTGCGCTCGATCGGCTACGGCAACGCCGACATCTCCGGCGGAATCGACCGGTTCTGGATCAACAGCAGCCTTCGGATCACGGCGGAGGATCAGGTCGAGCGATTGGCCGATCTGATTGAGGGGCGAACAAGCTTGTCATCCCGCACTGTCAAACTGGTCCAGGAGGTCATGGAGATCGAGCGGGGGCGGGGGACAGTCTTTTCCGGCAAGACCGGCGGCGGCCGGGCCGGCAACGGCTACGAAGGCTGGTTCGTCGGCACGCTGACGCGCCCGAAGGACCGGTTCGCCTTCGCAAGCTTCCTCCAGGCGACGACCTGGGAGGGGATCGGAAACCAGCGGCTGGCGCTGACCCGGGAGGCACTGGTGGCCCTTGGCCTGCGTCCCGGGTGAACGGATTTCGATCTCCGCAGGTGACGGCAGGCTCCGGCGCGGTTAGCCTTGCGCCGGGGACGTAACATCTTGTCTCGCACATGCCCGTACAAAGGGTAGGCGTCGGATGGAGGAGGTCAGTCATGAAGAGCATCCTTACCGTTCCCGGCGGTGATGGCGGCACGTCGGTCTACGACACGGCGCTGCTGGTGGCGCGCCGCTTCGGCGCGCATGTCGTCGGGCTGGGAGCCGGGACCACGGCGCCGGTGGTGATCCCGTGGGGCGAGATGGGAGTCGCCGTGCCGGTCGAGGCCGACCGGGTCCTCGAGCAGGAGGACAAGGAGCGGCGTGACGCCGCCCGCAAGACCTTCGAAACCTACATGGCGGGCAAGAGCGTCGCGCTCGCCTCCGCCCAGCCGGCAGCGAAAGGCGTCACCGCCGAGTGGCGCGAGGAGCAGGGCCAGCAGAACGCCGTGGTCGGATCGCTCGGCCGGGTCTTCGACCTCATCGTGGTCGAGCGGCCCGACAAGCTGGTGTCGCTGGCCGAGGCGACGCTTGAGGACGCCCTGTTCGAGAGCGGCCGGCCCGTCCTGATGGCGCCGCCGAAGGTGCCGGCCAGTGTCGGCGAGCGGATCATGATCGCCTGGAACGGCTCCAGCGAGACGGCGCGGACGATCGGGTTCGCCAACCCGTTCCTGAAGCAGGCGAAGGAACTGCAGGTCATCAGCGTCGAGGGCGGAATGACCCCAGGCCCGAGCGGCGACGAGCTGGCTCGCGCATTGACCAAGGCGGGACACCCCGCAAGCGCCCGCCACGTCGATGCGCGCGGCCGCACTGCCGGGGAGGTCTTCTGTGCCGAGGCCCTGGAAATGAAGGCGGACCTGATGATCAAGGGCGCCTACACCCAGAGCCGGCTCCGCCAGATGATCTTCGGCGGCGCCACCCGGCACATCATCATGAACGCGGAGATGCCGGTCCTCTTCGCTCACTGAGAGCGGAGAGGGGCCTTACTCGGCGGCGGCGAGCCCGACCGGGCAGGCGACGCCGGTGCCGCCGAGGCCGCAATAGCCGGCCGGGTTCTTCGCCAGGTACTGCTGGTGATAGTCCTCGGCGTAGTAGAACGGCGGCGCGTCCAGGATCTCGGTGGTGATCGGCCCGTAGCCCGCACGCTTGAGCATGCCGGCATAGGCGTCGCGCGAGGCCTCGGCGGCACGCCGTTGCGCCTCGGTATAAGCGTAGATGCCCGACCGGTACTGGGTCCCGACGTCATTGCCCTGGCGCATGCCCTGGGTCGGGTTGTGGCTCTCCCAGAAGATCCTGAGCAGCTCGTCATAGCTGATGCGCCTGGGATCGTAGGCGACCAGGACCACTTCGTTGTGCCCGGTCATGCCCGAACAGACCTCCTCATAGGTCGGGTTCGGCGTGGCGCCGACGGCGTAGCCGACCGACGTGCTCCACACGCCGTCGGCCTGCCAGAACTTGCGCTCGGCGCCCCAGAAGCAGCCGAGTCCGAACATTGCCGTCTCGATCCCGGCGGGAAACGGCGGCTTCAGGGCGTGCCCGTTGACGAAGTGCCGATTCTCGATCGCCAGGGCCTCGTCGCGGCCGGGAAGCGCATTGTCGGCGGTCGGCAGATCCAGCGACTTCTTGCGAAAACCCCACATGGCGGACTCCTTAGGCCCTCTCGGCGGGCTCATGCTAGCGCGGGCGCCGACCCGGCGCATCCTCGGCGGAGAGGATATGGGCCTTGAGGAAACCTGGCTCAATGGCCTTCCGACGGCGAACGCGGTACGGGCAAACCACAGGGCGAAATCTATTGTAAGCGGTCAACCCGTTAACCGGCTGGTAACCCTGACGCCGCTAGCTTCCCCGGCATGAGCGAGGCGCAATCAGTCGGTCCGAACTGCTTTGGCCCCGCCGGGCGTCATTCGCTCGGCATCTGGCCCAGCCTCCTGCTTTCGGGCCTGGCACTGCTCTCCATTGCCGGGCTCGACCTCTTCGCCCTCAATGCCGGCCGTCCGGCTGCCATCGTCTTCCCGGGTTCGGTTTCGGCCGAGGACGGCCTCCGCATCGTGGTCGCCGCCGGCGGCCTGCCGATCCGCCCGGAACGATCGGCGATCCTCGACCAGCTGGTCTGGGTCGCTGCCGCCGACGATCCCGCGTTCTTTTCCCGCGTGCGTGAGTTGGGCGCCTGGTTCGTGGTCAACCCGGCCGCGTTCGGCGGCTGCCTTCTGGCGCGCAGAACGTGATCGGCGGGCTTCTCGCCCGGCTGGTCGACGGCGATCAGGCCGTCCCCGCCCGCGTCGAAGCCTTCCGCCGCGTCTCCACCCGTCTTCTGCTGGCCGAGCAGTGGCTCCTACTGGTGCCGATCGCCATTGCGGCATATCTCGCCGAGAATTCCTGGCTCGGCGTTCTGGTGATCGGCAGCATCTTCCACGGCACCACCACCCTGGTCCGCATGGCCGATCCGATCGGCTTCTCCACCCGCAGCCTGATCGCGACCGGCATGCTGCTCGACGTGCTGCTGCTCATCTATGCGCTGACCGGCACCGGCTCCTGGCAGATGGACGGCGGCCACATGTGGGTCTTCGCCATCTGGTCGCATTGCCTGGCGCTGCTCTGCTGGCGCTCGCTGGTGATCAGCGGCGCGCTCGGCGTGCTCCATCACTTCCTCCTCATCTACCTTCTGCCGCTCTGGGTCTTTCCGGACGGCGCCAACATCTGGCGGGTGTTCCTCCACGGCGGCGTCGTGGTGATGCAGCTCTCGGTCCTCTGCGTCTTCGTCTTCTTCATCATCCGGATGCTGGCGAACGCCGAGCAGCTCGAGGCGGCGCTGGCCGACAGTCTGGCCAAGGTCGAGGAGGTCAGCCGGTCGAAGTCGCAGTTCCTCGCTCATATGAGCCACGAGCTGCGCACGCCGCTGAACGCCATCATCGGCTTCTCCGAGCTGACCAAGGAGCAGGCCTTCGGTCCCTTGCCCGAGCGCTACCGGGGATATGCCTCCGACATCCATGCGAGCGGCGGCCATCTCCTCGCCCTCATCAACGACGTTCTCGACCTCTCGCGGGTCGAATCCGGCAAGCACCGGCTGTTCGAGGAGGAGGTCGATCTCCAGATCCTGGTGAAGGCGTGCGTCGCCATGACGAGCGTCCGCGCCCGCAACGCCGGCGTGCGGATCGAGGTCGCGACCCCGGCGGCGATCTCCTTCATCGCCGACGAGCGCGCCGTCAAGCAGGTGCTGCTGAACCTGCTCACCAATGCCATCAAGTACACCGCCTCCGGCGGCACCGTGACCGTGACCGCCAGGAGCCATCCGGGTGGGATCGATCTCGTCGTCGCCGACAATGGCTGCGGCATCCCCGAGGCGATGATGGCCAGGATCTTCGAGCCCTTCCAGCGGGCCGACTCGATGGTGACGCGCGAAGTCGAAGGCAGCGGCCTCGGACTCTCCATCAGCCGCCACTTCATGGAGATGCATGGCGGCCGCCTCCTCATCGAGAGCCGGGTCGGCGCCGGCACGGTGGTCATCGCCCGCTTCCCGGCGGAGCGCGCCGTCGTCGCTCTGCTTCCGGAAGCCGTTCCCGACACGCCCCGCGCCGAGGTGTCGAACCCGATCCTGCCCGTTGCTCCGGGGACGCTCTTCGCCGCCTCGGACTGATCAGCTCAACGTGCCTTGGGCGGGCTCCCGCACTCCGTCCGGCCCCAGGCCCTGCAGACCGTGGCGACCGCCGCCCGCCCGTCGAGGGACACCCGCGACGGGCGATGGGATGTGCCGGCGGCAAGCGTGTACAGCATCACGCCGGCGCGGGGATCGCGCGCCATTTCCTTCGCGTATCTGGTGAGCGCAGACGCGGTTGCCGGCGGGCCTCCGCCGCCGACGCCGCCGATGCGGGCACCGAGGAGCAGCCGGCCGGGCCAGATTTCCCGGTAGGCGGCGAAGGCGAGGAGCGGATCGAAACGCCGCCCGGCGCCGTAGGCCATGATCGCGATCAGGTCGATGTCCGCTGCCGCCGCCTCGCGGCCGAGCCAGAGCATTGACCCGGTATGCCGCGCGGCCGGAACGGCATCGGCGAAACCCCCGGCCCCGTAGGCACCGACGCTCCAGGCCTGGGCGGTGACCAGCGCCGGGCGCGGCAGGTGTGTCCGCGTCCGGCGAATGATGTCGGCCCAGACGGCATCGCTCTCGCAAACGATGTCGTTCCGCTCCGGCCGCGGACGGCAGCCGGGATCCGCAGACTCATAGTCGAGATCGACGCCGTCGAGGCTGAGGGCGGCGACCAGCCGGGCCGCGGCCTCGGGCGCATAGGCATCCCATCGGTCATATGTCGCGCCGCCGAGCGAAAGCACGATGCGCGTCCGCGGGCTCCGCTGCCTGAACAGGGCGAGCGCTTCCACCGTCCCCGCCACGCCGAACGGCATCTCGAGCCCGGTTGCGGTCAGGTCGTTGCCGCCGGAATAGCTCAGATCCGGTCGGGCGAAGCCGAGTGCCAGGATGTCCAGGTGCTGCGGAAGATTGGCCAGCCGCGTCGCCGAGGTCGGCGCGCCCGACCGCTCCGACCAGCTCTCATAAAAGCCCATGAGCAAGGGCGGCTCGGCCTTCGCCGGAGACCACAAGAGGACCGCGAGAGCGAGCCAGCGTGCGAAGGCCGACATGGGGTCTGCGTTCAGAAGACGTTGCGGCCCCAGAGTCCGCCGAGAACGGTGCGGGCCATGATCACGATGTCGAGCCAGATCGACCAGTTCTCGATGTATTCGAGATCGAGCTCGACGCTGCGGCGCGCCTTCGCCTCGGTGTGGATACCGCCCCGCATGCCGTTGATCTGCGCCCAGCCGGTGATGCCCGGCTTCACCCGGTGGCGAGCGGCGTACTCGATCACCGCCTGGGTATAGATCTGGTCCTCCACCAGCATGCCCGGCACATGGGCACGCGGGCCGACGACGGACATTCGTCCCTGCAGCACGTTGAAGAGTTGAGGCAGCTCGTCGATGCTGGTCTTCCTGAGGAAGCGACCGATCCGGGTAATCCGCGGATCGTTGGCTGAGGTGCCTTTGGACCCGTCGTCGGCCGGATCGACCGCCATCGAGCGGAACTTCAGCATGTCGAATTCGCGATGGTTGAAGCCGATGCGACGCTGGCGGAAGAAGATCGGTCCCGGGCCTTCCAGTCGGATCAGCAAGGCCGCCACCAGCATGATCGGCGCGGTCAGGATCACGCCGATCGTGGCGACGACGTAGTCTTCGACCATCTTGAAGAGCACCAGCGAGCCGACCAGCGGACGTCGGGTCATCTGCAGGAACGAATAGCCGCCGACGTTGCGAAGCCGCACTTCCTTGAGGCCGAGGCGATTGATCTCCATCAGCAGCAGGATGTCGGCGGGGATCGAGTTCAACCGCTTGAGCAGGTCGGCGATGCGCTCGCGCGCATTGACCGGCAGAGCGACGACGATGACGTCGATCGCCATGGTGCGCGAGAACTCGACCAGGCGATCGATGCCGCGGATGACCGGAATGCCGTGGATCTGTTCCTCGCGGCGTTCCGTCCGCTCGTCGAAGATGCCGATGATCTGGTAGGCGTTGCGACGTTCGTGGCGCGTGAGCTGCTCGACCACGGCGATGCCCTCAGGCCCGGAGCCGACGATGGCCACCTTCTGCGTGAGCACGCCGCGGCGGCGCAGGATCGAGGCGGCCGAGCGCACCGCGAGCCGGATGGCGATCGTGCCGGCGAAGGCGGTCACGAACCAGGCCATGGCCCAGTCCGGGTCGGCGCCGGCCTGGCCGAAGATGGCGAGGACTAGGAGAGCCGCGGTGACGCCGGCCGCAAGCCCGACGGCGACGTCGACGGCTTCCCAGAGCAGCCAGCTGTAGCGGTCCCAGCGATAGGCCCGCCGGTTGCCGCTGATCAGGCGGAAGGGGAGCAGCGCCACCAGTGACAACAGGAGAGATTGGGGGAGAGTAAGTCCCGGTGCGATGTGGCTCGCGACGAGACCGGCGAGCACGAGGCTGGCGACGTCGCCGACCTTGAGGCAGCCGTTGATGAGACCGTGCGAGACGAGCGACCGTCGCACACCCGCTTTGTCCCGCGGCGGCATCGGGCCGGCGGCGGATGCGGCTGTCATGGTGCGGATCTCCTGAGCAGCGAGTGAAGCGCCGCCGGAAGGGCCGGGGCGAGGAAGGTGGCGGCCTCGGGGATGAGAAGGCGGGCCGCGATCGCCGTCCCGATGCCGCCCTGGGCGACGGCGAGCGCGGTGATGATGGCGGCGCCCTCGGCCCCGAGTGTCGTGATGAGCGGGACCGACAGCGCCAGCATCGTGCCGAGCTGCAAGAGGTTAAGGACGCGGAGAGCCGAGCCGTTCCCGGTCATCGCCAGAAGGATGTCCTGTGCGGTGTAGAGCGCGCTGACGAACTGGCCGGCGGCCATGATCGCGAGCAGAACGGCCCCGGCCGCGAAGCTGGTGCCGATCAGCGACAGCAGCGGGCCGCCGCCCGCCGCCAGGACGAGGCAGACGCCGCCGCCCATCACCGTCCCCGCCAGCTGCATCTGCCGGTTGAGCCGGGCGAGCGCGGTTACGTCCCTGGTCCGATGCAAAGCGGCGAAACGCGGGGCGGCGACTGTGCCGAGGCTGAGCAGGACAACGTGGACGAGCATCGAGGCGCGCTGGGCGAGACTGAAGATGCTGACGGCGGCGGCGTCCGCGACCACGCCGAGAATCAGGGCGGGCAGCGAGGCGATGGAGACCTGGACGAGCTCGACCACATAGAGCGGCGCCGCGGTCGCCGGCAGCGACGGCAGAAGCTCGACGCCGGCCGGAAGCGGCTGGTTGCTGACGAGCTTGGCGCGGTCCCGGAGAATCCAGAGGGTCGCCAGGATCATGGCGACCAGCATCGTCGTCGCCAGGGCCAGGATGACCGTTTCCGGGTCGCGGGCGCCGAACGCCAAGCCGAGCAGCATGCCGATCGGCCAGAAGACGTTCTGGAAGATCTGCGCCGCTGAGGTTCGGTCCAGACCCGACAATATGGCCGTCAGCGTGAAGGTGAGGGCCATGACGGGGATGACGAGGCCGCTGGCGGCCAGCGGTGCGGCAAGGGCCGGGTCATGGAAGAGGATGTCGGCGGCGATCGGGGCCACGAGATGCGTGGCGAGGCCGAGAGCAGTGCTGGTGGCGGCGACGACGGCGAGACCGCCGAGGATCTGTCGTCGCGCGCTCCGCCCCTGACCGACGGCGAGGTCGCCGGCGACGAGTCGGGTCAGCGCGCGCTCGATGCCCAGCCTGGACAAGGTCGCGGCGAGGTGTCCCCAGGTCATGGCGATGAACAGCAGGCCGCTGCCCACGACGCCGAGAAGTGCTGCGGCGACAACATAGAGGGCGAGCTTGGCGGCGACTTCGATGCCGCGAACCGCCAAGCCGGCAATGGAGTTCAGCAGAACTGCCGATCGGCCGCTCACCGCGCGAAACGCCCAGGTATGGATATTCTTTGAGACAAAAGGCGTCCTTGCTACAAAATCTGGTGCCAGAATCCCCGAATCGAGTGCAGGCTGGCCCAGGTATAGGTAAGGTCCAATTTAGATCAATAATGAAGAAAGTTTAGGGCAATTCGATGAGTGGCGGCGTGCGGCGGCTCCGGTACAGCCCCGACGAAGGCGGTGGGTTTAAGGCCTTCCGCTACCCGCTCTTGCCTTGCCTGCAGCCTACCATGATCGCGAGCCGGCCGGCATGACGGTCACCGTCGCCAACGCGCCGATCCCGAGCCAGGGCCGATCGGCCCCTGCCTCCACTTTTTCGGTCCGCGATATCGTCGTCATCGGCGCCTACCACTGGCGCCTCATCGCCTCCGTGCTGCTGCTCGCGGCGGCGGCGGCAGCCGCCGGCTGGGTCATGAGTCCCGTCCTCTACACGGCCAAGGCCCAGGTTCTGATCCTTCCCGGACGGGACGCGACGGGCGCCGCCGGCCTTCTCGGCGGTGCGGGGCTGCTTCCCGTCGATGCCGCGCGCGCCACCCAGGCAGAGGTCGAATTGCTTCGCGACCGCGGCGTGGTCCGCACCATGGTAGAGCGGGTCGACCCGGAAATGCTCTACCCGCAGGTAGGCAAGGCCCGGTTCTTCGGGCTGCTGCCGCCCTACCCGGAGGAGCAGCGGCAGGAAATCACCGTCGACGTCGTTCTCAAGTCGCTGACCACCGCGGCGGAGACGACGTCGAACCTCATTACCATCTCCTTCGAGCATCCCTCGCGCGACGTCGCGATCGCAGCGGTCAACGCGCTCATCGACGCCTATCTCGAGAAGCGGACCGAGATCTACCGCACGCTCCGCTCGCCCTTCCTTCGCGCCCGCGCCACGGCCTATCTCGATCAGCTGCGCGGCGTCGAAAGCGAGATCCGGGCGAAGAAGGCCGAGTACAGGATCCTCAGCTTCGAGCAGGATGTCCTCCTCGCCATCCGCACCTACGACAGTGCCGTGCAGCGCCGCCAGGCGATGCTGGAGCGCCGCGAGTCGACGCTGGGCCAGGTCCAGTCGACCGAACGGCGGATCCGGGAGCTGCCGGGAAGCGTCTTCGACTATCGCGAGAAGACCGACAAGGTCGACAACGACGAGACCGAGAACGTGCTGACCAAGCTCCGGCTCGAGCGCGACACGTTGAGACTCCGCTACCAGGACGGCGAGCCTCGCCTGGAGGAGGTGAACCGGCAGATCCAGGTGCTCGAGGACATCAAGCGCCAGCCCCGGCGCGACTCCTCCACCGCCCGCGAGGTGCGCAATCCGACGATCGACGTGATGACGAACAACCTCTACCAGCGCCGCATCGATGCCGACGCTGCGTCGCGGTCGGTCGCCGAGCTCGATCGCCAGGTCGAGGAGGCGCAGGTACGCATCGACCAGCTTCGCGCCGCCGAGGGCGTGTTCCAGACCCTGGAACGGTCCCGCGCGATCCTGGAGCAGCTCTACAAGGAGGCGAGCCAGCGGACCGAGGTGGCCTTGTTCGAGGAGGCGTCCGCGGGATCCAGGACCGCCAACATCCGGGTCGTCGGCAGTGCCGATGCCTCGCTGCGGGGCCGCAGCAACGGGCCGAGCATCGCCGCCGCCGCCATGATCGGCGGCATGCTCCTCGCCGGCGTGCTGACGGTGCTGGCGTCGTGGAACCGCCGGATCTTCCTGCTGCCGGACGAGGTGACCCGCCAGCTCGGCCTGCCGGTCCTCGCCAGCTTTGCCGAGGATGACGGGTTCAACACGCCGGACGGGCGGGCGCAGATCACCTATCTCGCGAGCCAGCTCGCACTCAACCAGAGCCGCGCCGTCGGTGGCACCGCGATCCAGGTCGTCTCCTACAGCCGGACCGAACGCCGCTCGGCCTTCGTCGGCGCGCTCGCCTTCGAGCTGGCCGAGGGCCAAAACAAGCGCGTCGTGATCCTCGACCTGATCGGCGACGGCGATCATCACTGGAAGCGGTTCAAGGGCAAGGATCCGGTGCCTGTGCGCAACACCGGGATCATGACCGCCCAGACCTCGGTGCCGAGGCTTCAGGTCTCGGTCGGCGCCACCAAGGGCCCCGTGGACTGGCAGCGCATCGACAGCCTGACGCTTCGGGAGATCCTCGGCAGCCTCCGGTCTGAATACGAGATGATCGTCATCGACAGCCCACCGGCGCGCCAGACCCTGGTGACGCTCAGGCTCGCCAAGGCGGTCGAGGGATCGATCCTGGTGGTGCGGGCCGAACATACGCGGACGCCGGTTGCGGCGCGGCTCCGCGACCAGCTGCTCGAAGCCGGCGGCGATCTCTTCGGAGCCGTCGTCACCGGGCGCAAGTTCAGCATCCCGAAAGCGATCTACCGATGGCTCTGACCGGACGGCACGTTCTACTTGCCGCGGCGCTCGCCGCCGTCCTCGCGGCCTGCGGTGGTACCGGCCAGTCGATCAGCCCGCGGCCCTCGCCCGAGACGTCCCGTGGCGATCCCCGGACCGCCGACCCGGCGCTGGCGCGGTTCGCCGCCTGGTCGGAGACTGCACCGGGATACCGCATCGGCGAAGGCGACAAGCTGAAGGTGCTGTTCCCGCGGACGCCCGAGATGACCCAGGAGGTGCTGGTCCGCCCCGACGGCAACGTGACCTTGCGGGCGACCGGCGACGTTCGGGTGGCGGATCTCACCCTGGCGGAAGCCACGACATTGCTGACCCAGAAAGCCCTGGCGCGGCTCCGCAATCCCGAGGTGATCGTCGAGGTCATGGATCCGATCTCGGCGAAGGTCTATGTCGGCGGCGAGGTCAAGGTGCCGGGCGCCTATCCCATCTCCGGTCCG